>NZ_JABERD010000109.1 GCF_013044505.1 Streptomyces sp. S3(2020)
TTGGTCAGGACCGAGCCCTGGGCCTCCATGACCGCGAGCGGCGCGAAGTTCTCCGAGGCGATCATTTCCAGGGTGGACTGCTGACGGTTCAGCTCGGCGTCGACCGCGGCGGCGATCTCCGGGTCCACCTCGTGCAGGGGCTGGTTCAACAGGGTCATCGACAGTCTCCGTGGGTGTGGGCGCGGTGGGCGGCACAGGCGTCGGCGGACAGGGCGTCGGCGACGTCGCTCAGGGCAGCGGGAGTTGGGACGGCGACGTCATGACAGCGCGGCCGCGGCGGCGGGGACGAGGGTGCGGCGGAGCCGGTTGAAGAACTTGGGCTGGTTGAGGGAGAGCACCGCGACGGGGGTGCCCTCGCGCCGGTAGACGGCGGTGAAGGAGCGGCTGTCGACGTCGCCTTCGACGATCTGGGGCTCGGCGCCGGGGGCGACGTGTCCGGCGAGCTGGATGCGCACCTGGTACTGGTCGGACCAGAAGTACGGCGCGGTGAGCGGCGCCGGGGCCGACTCCCCGCGGAGCAGTGTCCGGGCGGCGGTCCTCGCCTGCTCGGTGGCGTTGGTCCAGTGCTCGATCCGGGCGTGCCGCCCGGTGAACGGGCTGGGGCAGCGGGCGACATCGCCGACGGCGACCACGCCCGGGACACCGGTCGCACAGCCTGCGTCGCACACCACGCCGTCGTCCACCCGCACACCAGATCCGGCGAGCCAGTCGGTGGTGGGCCTGACTCCTACGCCGACCACGACGACGTCCGCGGGCAGCACCCGCCCGTCCGCCAGCCGTACGCCGGTCACCCGGCCCTCGCCGACGAGTCCCGCCACTCCGGTACCCCTCAGCAGACGGACCCCGTGATCGGTGTGGAGCGAGGAGCACACCAGCCCCATCTCGCGCCCCAGTTGGCGTTCCAGCGGTACGTCGAGCGCCTCCACGACGGTGACGTCGAGGCCGAGTCCGCGGGCGGTGGAGGCCACCTCGGCGCCGATGAAGCCGGCGCCGATGACGACGAGCCGGGGCCGGCCGTCCAGCAGTTCGGCGCGCAGGGCCTGGGCGTCGTCCAGGGTGCGCAGGGTGTGGACACCGGCCAGTCCGTCCGTACCGGGGAGCGTCCGGGCGCTGGCGCCGGTCGCGACGACGACCCCGCCGGTGCGTACGTGCCGTCCCCCAGCCAGGGTGACGGTCCTGGCGACAGGGTCCAGCCGCACCGCGCGCTCACCGAGGAGCCACTGCACGTCCAGTGCCTCGTATTCGTCCGCGTCACCTAGTGCGAGCGCGTCGACGTCGAGGTCCCCCTTGAGGAAGTCCTTCGACAGCGGCGGGCGGTCGTAGGGCGTGTGGCGCTCCTCCCCCACGACGACGATCTCGCCGTCGTACCCCTCCGCGCGCAGCGCACGGACCGTGCTCAGGCCTGCCAGCGACGCTCCGACGACGGTGATGCTCCTCATGCGGGCTCCAGACGGGGAGTTGCCCCATACGGGTTGTCTCATATAGCACAACGACGCTCGTGATATGCAACATGGTTTCCGTGCGGCACGGGGGTTGTCAAGGGAGGAGGCGCTCCTGGACCCAGGCGTGGAACTCGCCGATGTGGTGCTCACTGGGGACCAGGACGCCGCCCTTGGCGTAGACCCGTGAGCTCATGCCCGGCTGGGTGCGTTCGCAGGCGTCGAAGTCCTGCTGGTTCACCCGGTGGAACAGTTCCACCGAGCGCGCCACATCCTTGCCGCTCTCGACGACGTGCGGGAGGTAGAGCCAGTCGCACTCGACGATCGTGCGGTCGTGCGCCATCGGGTACATCCGGTGGAAGATCACATGGTCGGGGACGAGGTTGATGAACACCTGGGGCTTGACGGTGATCGCGTAGTAGCGCCGGTCCTGGTCGTCCGCGACGCCGGGGATGCGGTCGAGGCCCTCGGAGCCGTCGACGGTGAAGCCCTGGACGTCCTCGCCGAACTCGGCGCCGTGGCCCACGTAGTACTGCGCCGCGTAGCCGTCCGCGAACTCCGGGAGCACCTCGGTGAGTTCGGGGTGGATGGTCGCGCAGTGGTAGCACTCCATGAAGTTCTCGATGACGAGCTTCCAGTTGGCCTTCACGTCGTAGGTGATACGGCGGCCCAGCTGGAGGTTGTCGATGTCGTAGCGGTCGATCGACTCCACGTCGCCCAGCCGCTCGACGACCGCGCCCATGATGTCCTCCTCGAAGGACGGCGGGGTGTCGGCCAGGCACACCCACACATAGCCGAGCCATTCGCGCACGGCCACGCTCACCAGGCCGTACTCGGTCCGATCGACGTCCGGCATCGAGGTCAGGTTCGGTGCGGCGACCAGCTTCCCGTCGAGCCCGTAGGTCCAGGCGTGGTAGGGACATTGAAAGGCCCGCCTGACCTCGCCGGACTCCTCCGTGCACAGCTTGGCGCCGCGGTGCCGGCAGACGTTCAGGAAGGCCTTGACCGAACCGTCCCGGGAGCGGGTGACCAGCACGCTCTCCCGTCCGACCTGACAGGTGCGGAAACTCCCGGGCTTGGCCAGCTCCGGGGCTCGGGCCGCACAGAACCACATGGACTCGAAGATCCGCTCCTGTTCCAGGGCGAAGATCCCGGGGTCCGTGTAGTGCTCCCCCGGCAGGGTGGCGATCAGGCTCGGGGGCAGGCTGGCGGTGGTCATCGATTCACCTCGGGACAGGTCGGACGCGCACGCGTCGGGGGGCGAAGAGAGGGAAGGCCGAGTCGCCATCCGAGTTGCATATAACGCAACTGCATTCACTATGAGAAACGAACGCCCAAACTGTCCCGCCACCGGCATCCACTGTCAAGAGGGCGACGGAACGGACACCCCCTCCGCGCATCACCCCTTGACCGGCACGGCACCTACGTTGGAGCATGTTGCGTATAGCTCTTCTTGTTGCGTAATACGCAGCGACATAACGGAGGATGGCATGTCCCCTCGACCGCAGCCCGGCCGCGAGTTCGTCCTCACCCTGTCCTGCCCCGACCAGGCCGGACTCGTCCATGCCGTGACCACGTTTCTCGTGAGTCACTCCGGCAACATCCTGGAGAGTCAGCAGTTCGACGACCGGCTACAGAACCGCTTCTTCATGCGGGTGCACTTCGATGTCTCGGATCCCGCGGTCGCGCTGGAGGAGCTGCGCACGGGGTTCGGTCCGGTCGGCCAGGCGTACGGGATCAGCTGGCGGCTTCAGGACGCCTCCACACCGACGCGCACCCTGATCATGGTGTCGAAGTTCGGCCACTGCCTCAACGACCTGCTGTTCCGCAGGTCCACGGGCGCGCTCAACATAGAGATCCCCGCGATCGTCTCCAACCACCGTGAGTTCGAGCCGCTGGCGCGGACCTACGGCATCCCCTTCCACCACATCCCGGTGACCAAGGAGACCAAGGCGCAGGCCGAGGCGCGGCTGCTGAGTCTCGTCGCCGAACTGGACGTCGACCTCGTGGTCCTCGCCCGCTACATGCAGATCCTCTCCGACGACCTGTGCAAGCAGCTCGACGGACGGGCCATCAACATCCACCACTCGTTCCTGCCGAGCTTCAAGGGGGCACGCCCCTACGTCCAGGCGCACCAGCGCGGTGTGAAGCTCGTCGGGGCGACGGCGCACTACGTCACCTCCGACCTCGACGAGGGCCCGATCATCGAGCAGGACGTCGTCCGCGTGGACCACTCGCGCACCCCCGACGAACTGGTCGCCATCGGCCGCGACGTCGAGGCCCAGGCGCTCTCCCGCGCGGTGAAGTGGCACAGCGAGAACCGTGTGCTGATCAACGGCCACTGCACGGTCGTCCTGCGCTGACGGCGACGCGGAGCGCAGTGGCTCCGCGGGGCCCAACGGCTCGCTGACCGGCCGACATCGGGGGCACCGTCGAATTCCCCGACACCGGTCCGACAGAGGGAACCCATGATTATAGTTGCGTCATGAGCAACCACACGGCAGACAGCGAGACAGCTGGGCCCTCGGTGAACGGGGTGCAGTCCGTCGACCGTGCCGTCAGCGTCCTGGAGATCCTCGCCCAGCGCGGCGAGGCGGGCGTCAGCGAGGTCGCCGCGGAGATCGACGTCCACAAGTCGACCGCCTTCCGTCTGCTCGGGGCGTTGGAGTCGCGCGGTCTGGTCGAGCAGACGGCCGAGCGGGGCAAGTACCGCCTCGGCTTCGGCATCGTGCGGCTCGCCGGTGCCGTCACCGGCCGTCTCGACATCACCCAGCAGGGCCGGCAGGTCTGCGAGCGGCTCAGCGAAGAGGTCGGGGAGACCGTCAACATCGCGGTCCTGCAAGAGCATTACGCGGTCAACCTGTACCAGGTACGCGGTCCTGGCGCCGTCGGCACCCACAACTGGGTCGGGCAGCTCACCCCGGTGCACGCCACGTCGAGCGGCAAGATCCTGCTGGCCCACCTGCCGGCGAAGGAGCGCGCCGACGTGCTCGCGGCGTCCGGGCTACGGAAGCTGACTCCGCGCACCCTGACCGCCGAGGCGACGCTGGAGAAGGACCTCGCGGAGGCACGGGAGCGCGGCTACGCGGTGACCCTGGAGGAACTCGAGATCGGACTGCACGCCGTGGCGGCCCCGATCCGGGCCCGCGACGGCGAGGTCGTCGCCGCCCTCAGCGCCTCCGGCCCCGCGTACCGCTTCACCGAGGAGCGCATCCACGAGCTCGTCCCCGCACTCCTCCGGGGCGCCCACGAGATCAGCCACCGCATGGGCTACCTGGGCTGAGCCCCACCCGGCCCCGGCGTCCCGCTGCCGTGCCGGGCGGGAGGGCTGTCCGCCCGCATTCGCGATGTCCGCTCCCGTGTCCGGGGCCGAGGACAGCCCGTCGTGCGGCTCAGACGTACTCCGTCGCCGCGTCGAGCAGCCAGTCGGTCAGGTAGCCGGCGAAGGACGAACGGACCAGGACCCAGAATCCGGCCCTGGAGTCGGCACGGGCGACCACGATGACCTGGGTGCGGCCCAGGGTGGTCTGGGCGCAGCGTCCGGAGCCGAAGCTCCGCGGATGCAGGTCCAGTGCGCACCCGTGCGCCAGCAGGTCGTGCGCGCGGGGGCCCGCCACGAGCAGCGTGGTCCGCTGCGCGGAGACGTCGGTGACGGAGACGGGTTCGTCCTCCGCGGCCGTGCGGATCCGGCTCTCCAGCTCCTGTGCGCTCCCGGGCGGGCCCACCAGCAGCCATTCGTCGGGGCCGAGCCACAGCACGGTCAACTCCCCCGCGCGGACCACGGTGTTCGGCTGGAGGGGCAGTTGCAGGTCCAGTGCGAGCCCGACGGCTTCCGCCGCGGTCCCCTTGGCGTCGAGGCGCACATTGAGCTGGGCCAGGAAGGGGAGTTCGGCCAGCCGGACCGCGCCCCCGGAGGTGCGGGTGGCGGCGGCCAGTCGGGGCGCGACCTGTGACAGGGGGCTGCGGGGCGGGGCGGTCAGTGCGGTGTCAGCCATCGCGGCGGGCTCCCTCGGGGTCGTAGAGGACGGGGCTTGCGACGGTCACCGGGACCAGCCGGTCGCCCACGGGGGCGTAGAGCCGCTCACCGATGCGGTCCCGGCCGCCCTTGATCAGGGCGAGCGCGAAGGTCCGGCCCAGTGCCGCGCTGCGGTAGCTGGAGGTGACGTGGCCGAGCATCGGGACGGGCGGCGCCGGAAGGACGCTGTCGGCGACCAGTTGGGTGCCTTCGGGGAGGAAGGCGGCCGGGTCCTCGGGGAGGAGGCCGACCAGGTGCTTGCGGTCGGCGCGGACGGTGTCGGCGCGGGCGAAGGAGCGCTTTCCGATGAAGTCGGGCTTCTTCTTCGACACCGCCCAACTCATGCCCAGGTCCTGGGGCGTCACGGTGCCGTCGGTGTCCTGGCCGATGATCGGGTAGCCCTTCTCGGCCCGCAGGACGTGCATGGTCTCGGTGCCGTACGGGGTGATGCCGTACGGGGCACCGGCCTCGTACAGCGCCTCCCACAGGGCGAGTGCTTCCCAGGGCAACACGTTGATCTCGTAGGCCAGTTCACCGGAGAAGCTGATCCGGCAGACCCGCGCCTCGATGCCCGCGACCGTCGTCTCGCGCCACGCCATGAACGGGAAGTCGTCGTTGGCGACGGCCAGTTGGGGTGCGAGCGAGCCGAGGACGTCGCGGGAGCGGGGGCCGACCAGGGCGACGGTGGCCCACTGTTCGGTCACCGACGTGCAGTGGACCTTCAGTTCGGGCCACTCGGTCTGGAGCCACTCCTCCATCCAGTCCAGGACGGCGGCCGCGTTGCCGGTCGTGGTGGTGACCAGGAAGCGGTCCTGGGCGAGGCGGATGACGGTGCCGTCGTCGAAGACCATTCCGTCCGGGCGGCACATCACGCCGTAGCGGATCATGCCGACCTTCAGGGTGCTCATCATGTTGGTGTAGAGCAGGTCGAGGAAGACACCGGCGTCCGGGCCCTGGACATCGATCTTGCCGAGGGTGGAGGCGTCCATGAAACCGACGCTCTCGCGGGTGGCGGCGCACTCGCGCAGCACCGCGGTCTCCAGGTCCTCGCCGTCGCGCGGGTAGTACCAGGGGCGCTTCCACTGGCCGACGTTCTCGAACAGGGCGCCGTGGTCGATGTGCCATTCGTGGATCGCGGTCGTGCGGACCGGGTCGCTCAGGACGCCCCGGTCGCGGCCGGCGAGCGCCGCGAAGGAGACCGGTGTGTACGGCGGGCGGAACGTGGTCGTGCCGAGTGCCGAGATGTCCACGCCCAGGAGTTCGGCGACCACGCCGCTGGCCAGCACGCCGGAGGTCTTGCCCTGGTCGTTGGCGGTGCCCGCGGTGGTGTAGCGCTTGGTGTGCTCCACCGAGCGCATGCCGGCGCCGGCCGCCCGGGCCAGGTCGTCGACGGTGACGTCGCGCTGGAGGTCCACGAAGCGGTGGGGGCCGGAGGTGCCGGGGACGACGTACACGTGCATCGGGGGCGTCGGTCGCGGCTGTGCGGCCACGGCCGGGAGGCGGGGTGTCCGCGGGGTGTAGCCCTCGGACTCGATCGCGCGGGCACCGGCGGCGACGCCGTGGGCGAGGGCCCCGGCCGTGTCCAGGACACCGTTCGCGCTGCCCACGACCTCGACGGCCTGCCGGCAGGTGTCGGGCACGAAGGAGCCGAGCGTCTCGTCGTGGCGGAGCTTGCCGCCTGCCTGGCTGAACAGGTGCGCGGCCGGGTTCCAGCCGCCGGAGACCAGCAGCAGGTCGGCGGCGAACTCCCGCTGACCCGAGGAGTCTCCGTACGGGGCGACGGTCACGGCGGTCAGGCGGGGATCGCCCTGCGTGCCGGTGGCCGCGTGGCCGGTCAGCACCTCGATTCCGGCTTGGCGGGCGCGCTGTGCCCACTCCCCCGGTTCGGGACGGGTGTCGACGATGGCCGCGATGTCCACGCCCGCCGTCCTCAGGTCCAGCGCGGCCGGATAGGCGCTGTCGTTGGTGGTGAGGACGACCGCACGGCGGCCGGGGAGGGCGCCGTGGCGGTTGACGTGGGTGCGGGCCGAGGAGGCCAGCATCACTCCGGGGCGGTCGTTGTCCGCGAAGGCCAGGGAGCGTTCGTGGGCGCCGGTGGCGAGGACGACCCGGCGGGCGCGGATACGCCAGACGCGTTCGCGGGAGACGTCGTCGGGGGCTGCCGCGCCGAGGTGGTTGGTGCGGCGCTCGACGGCGAGCAGGTGGTTGTCGTCGTAGTAGCCGAAGACGGTCGTACGGCGCAGGACGCGGACCTCGGGTTCGGCGTCGAGGAGGTCGGCGACCTCCGCGACCCAGTCGAGGTGTTCGCCGGTGCCCAGGAGGCTGCCGCCGGGCTCCGGCTGGTCGTCGGCGAGGATGACGCGGGCGCCGCTCCTCGCCGCCGCCGCGGCTGCCGCGAGGCCGGCCGGGCCGGCGCCGACGACCAAGAGGTCGCAGTGGGCGTGTACGGCGTCGTAGCGGGCGGGGTCCGGGTCCGTGGCGAGGCGGCCCTGGCCGGGGAGGCTGGTCGCGACCAGGCCGTCGTAGAGCTCGACGGTGGTGGCGGGGAGCATCGGTTCGGAGAACGGGGCCTCGATCTGGATGACCGCGTTGGGTTCTTCGACGCCTGCCGAGAAGATGCCCCGGGGGCGGCCTAGCTTGATGCTGGTGCCGGCCTGGACGACGCCGTTGGCGAGGAGGGCGGAGGCGAGGGTGTCGCCCTTGTAGCCCTGGTATTCGGTGCCGTCGAAGGTGAAGGTGAGGGGGGTGTCGCGGTGGATTCGGCCGCGGGTGGGATGGCGGAACGGATTGGTCTCGCCCCCGCCGCCCCTACCCGTCCCATCCTGAAGGGGCTCCGCCCCTTCGACCCCGTTCGGCCCTGAAGGGGCCTCGTCCTCAAACTCCCCCAGAGGGGGGACCCCCAGACGGGCTGAGTGCACCGGCCGGGGCTCAACGGGCGCCGGACGCTCCTCTCCCGTCCTGTACACCGTCAGGATCTCGTTCGTCGACGTGTCCCGTACCGCGTTGAACCATTTGCGGCAGCCCGCCGCATGGCTCCAGCGTTCCGCGAAGGGGCCCTTGGTGTTGTCGCGGAAGAACAGGTAGCGGGCCCACTCCTCGTCGGTGAGGGTCGACGGGGTCTCGGGGTAGGGGACGTGGGCCTGGCCGCCGTAGTGGAATTCGGCCTCGTCGCGGGGCCCGCACCAGGGGCAGGGGATGAGCAGCATGGATCGGCTCCCAGTATCCAGTGGTCCTAGTGGGCCACCGCGGCCGCGCCGTGCTCGTCGACGAGCGCGCCGGTGGTGAAACGGTCGAGCGAGAAGGGGGCGTTGAGGGGGTGTGGGGTGTCGTGGGCGATCGTGTGGGCGTAGACCCAGCCCACGCCGGGCGTCGCCTTGAAACCTCCCGTGCCCCAGCCGCAGTTGAGGTAGAGGTTGTCCACCGGGCTGAGGCCGATGATCGGTGAGGCGTCGGGGCTGACGTCGACGATGCCGCCCCAGGTGCGGAGCACATGGGCGCGGGCGAAGACCGGGAAGAGCTCCAGGGCCGCCGCCATCTGCTCCTCGATGATGTGGAACGCGCCGCGCTGCGTGTACGAGTTGTACGCGTCGATGCCCGCGCCCATCACCAGCTCGCCCTTGTGGGCCTGGCTGACGTAGACGTGGACCGCGTTGGACATGACCACCGTGGGGTGGACGGGTTCCAGCAGTTCCGACACGAGCGCCTGCAACGGGTGGCTCTGGACGGGGAGTTCGATGCCGGCCATCGCCGCGAGGACGGACGTGTGGCCCGCCGAGCACAGTGCCACCTTGCCCGCGGCTATCGGGCCCAGGTTCGTCCGGACGCCGACGACCCGGCCGCCGACCACGTCCAGGCCCGTGACCTCGCAGTTCTGGATGATGTCGATACCCGCCGCGTCCGCCGAGCGCGCCAGGCCCCACGCCACGTGGTCGTGCTTGGCGATGCCGGCCCTCGGCTGGTACGTGGCGCCCAGGACCGGATAGCGCACGTCCGGCGAGATGTTGACGATCGGGCAGACTTCCTTGACACCGTCCGCGTCGAGCCATTCCGCGTCCACGCCGTTCAGGCGGTTCGCCTCCACTCGGCGCACGCTGTCGCGGACGTCCTGGAGGCTGTGGGCGAGGTTCAGCACACCGCGCTGGGAGAAGAGGATCGGGTAGTCCAGCTCCTCCGCCAGGCCCTCCCACAGCTTGAGCGCGTGCTCGTAGATGCCGGCGCTCTCGTCCCACAGGTAGTTGGAGCGGATGATCGTGGTGTTGCGGGCCATGTTGCCGCCCGCGAGCCAGCCCTTCTCCAGCACAGCGACGTTGGTGATGCCGTGGTTCTTGGCCAGGTAGTGGGCGGTCGCGAGACCGTGGCCACCACCACCGACGACGATCACGTCGTAGGAGCGCTTGGGCTCGGGGTTGCGCCAGAGGAAGTCCGGGTGCTCCGGGAGTTCGGCGCCGGGGGTGCGGGGGCTCATCGGGCGGCTCCGTCGGCGGGAAGGGACAGGTTCATACGGTGCTCGCGTTCCTCTCGGCGGCCTCGACGACGTTGGCCAGCAGCATCGCCCTCGTCATGGGGCCCACCCCGCCGGGCATCGGTGCGACCCATCCGGCGATCTCCCTCGCGTCCGGGTGGATGTCGCCGACCGGGCCGTCGTCGGTGCGGGTGATGCCGACGTCCAGGACCGCGGCGCCGGGGCGCAGCATGTCCTTGGTGATCAGCCCGGGTGAGCCGGCCGCCGCGATGACGATGTCCGCCTCGCGTACGTGCCAGGCCAGGCCCTTGGTGCCGGTGTGGCACAGGGTCACGGTGGCGTTCTCGGAGCGGCGGGTGAGGAGGAGGCCGATCGGGCGGCCGACCGTGATGCCGCGGCCGACCACGCACACCCGGGCTCCGGCGAGCGGGACGTCGTAGCGGCGGAGCAGCTCGACGATGCCCCGCGGGGTGCATGGCAGCGGGGCCTCGACGCCCAGGACGAGCCGGCCGAGGTTGACGGGGTGGAGGCCGTCTGCGTCCTTGGCCGGGTCCATGCGTTCCAGTACGGCGTTGGCGTCCAGGTGCCTCGGCAGCGGGAGTTGGACGATGTAGCCGGTGCAGGCCGGGTCGGCGTTGAGTTCGTCGATGACGTCCTCGACCTGCTGCTGCGTGGCGTCGGCGGGCAGTTCGCGGCGGAAGGAGGCGATGCCCACCTGTGCGCAGTCGCGGTGCTTGCCGGCGACGTAGGCGTGGCTGCCGGGGTCGTCGCCGACGAGGACGGTGCCGAGGCCCGGCGGGCGCCCGCCGTCGGCGGTCAGCTTGGCGACGCGGTCGGCGAGTTCACGGCGGATTGCGGCGGCGGTCGCCTTGCCGTCGAGCAGCTGTGCGGTCACCGGCAGTGCTCCTTCTGTCGAGGCCGACGGGGGGTGTCAGCCACGGAGGCGGGACATGGTGGGGTCGAACAGGGGCTCCTCGGCGACGACGGCCTCGACGCGCTGGTCGAAGTAGCCGATGTGCACGGTGGTGCCCGGGGTGGTGAGTTCGGCGGGGAGCCAGGCGTAGGCGATGCCCTTGCCGATCGTGTAGCCGTAGGAGGCGCTGGTGACGTAGCCGACCGCGCGGTCCCCGTCGTACACCGGCTCCTTGCCCAGGACGACGGCCTGCGGGTCGTCGACGGTGAGGCAGGTCAGCCTGCGCCGCACGTTCTCCTTGCGGCGCTCCAGGGCCTCCTTGCCGATGAAGTCGCCCTTGTCGAGCTTGACGGCGAAGCCGACGCCGGCCTCGTAGGCGTCGTGCTCGTAGGTCATGTCGGTGCCGAAGGAGCGGTAGCCCTTCTCCAGGCGGAGGCTGTTGAAGGCGCCGCGGCCCGCGATGATCCCGCCGAGCGGCTTCGCGGCCTGCCAGAGGGTGTCCCAGAGTTTCTGGCCCTGGTCGGCGGTGGTGTAGAGCTCCCAGCCGAGTTCACCGACGTAGGACAGGCGCATCGCCGTGACCGGGACGGTGCCGATGTAGGCGTGCTTGGCGCGGAAGTACTTCAGGCCGTCGTTGGTGAAGTCCTCGTCGGTCAGGGGCTGGAGGACCTTGCGGGCCAGCGGGCCCCACAGGCCGATGCAGCAGGTGCCGGGGGTGATGTCGCGGACCTGGACGGTGCCGTCGGCGGGGAGCCGGCGGGAGAGCCAGTCGAGGTCGAGGTTGCCGTTGGCGCCGACCTGGAAGAGGTCGCGGGCGAGGCGGGCGACGGTGATGTCGCTGCGGATGCCGCCGTCCTGGTCCAGCACCAGGGTGTAGGTGACCGAGCCGACCGACTTGGCGACCTTGCCGGTGACCAGGCCCTCCAGGAATGCCGCGGCACCGGGGCCGGAGACCTCCAGGCGCTTGAGGGCCGTCATGTCGTACATCGCGACGGTCTCGCGGGTGACCTGGGCCTCGGCGCCGACGATGGGCGACCAGTACTGCGCGGCCCAGTCGTTGGGCGTGGGGATGGAACGGCCTTCCACCAGGCCCGCGTTGGCCTCGTACCACTGGGGGCGCTCCCAGCCGTTCGCCTCCAGGAAGAACGCGCCGTGCTCCTCCTGGCGGGCGTGGAAGGGGCTCTTGCGGATCGGGCGCGGGTCGCCCGAGGGCTGGAGGGGGTGGAGGATGTCGTAGACCTCGACGAAGTTCTGGCAGTCGCGGGCCAGGACGTACTCCGGGGAGAGCTGGTGCGGCTCGAAGCGGTTGACGTCGCACTCGTGCAGGTCGAAGGACGAGCAGTGGCCGTCGACCAGCCATTCGGCCATGGCGCGGCCGACGCCCGCGGAGTGGGTGACCCAGACCGCCTCGGCGACCCAGAAGCCCTTGACGTCCCTGGACTCGCCGAGCAGCGGGAAGTTGTCGGTGGTGAAGGAGAAGAGGCCGTTGATGCCCTCCTCGACCTTGGCGTCCTTCGTGGCGGGGAGCAGGGACTGAGTCTCGGTCCAGGCCGGCTCGAAGTCCTCCTCGGTGAACTTCAGGACGGACGGCATCTCGTCGGCCTCGTCGAAGGAGAGGATCTCGTCGGCCGTGATGGGCATCGGGCGGTGGCCGTAGTAGCCGATGCCGATGCCGTCGAAGCGGTCGCGGTAGTAGAGGTCGGCGTCCTGGTGGCGCAGGATCGGGCGGACCGCTTCCTCGGTCTGGCCGGCGAGTGCCGGTACCGGGCCGGTCCAGGCGAGTTGGTGGGCGAGCGGGGTGAGCGGGAGGTTCATCCCGGCCATGCGGGCGATCTTCGGGCCCCAGATGCCGGCGCAGCAGACCACGATGTCGGCGGCTATCTCGCCCTGGTCGGTGAGGACGCCGGTGACGCGGCCTTCGCTCTGCTGGACGTCGAGCACCTCGTGGCGGGCCAGGAACGTGACACCGCGCTCGGTGGCCCGGCGGATCTGCGCCTCGACGGCGAGGACGGCCTTGGCGAGGCCGTCCGTCGGGACCAGCAGACCGCCGAGGACCCTGTCGCGGTTGACCAGCGGGTGCTGCTCGACGCACTCGTCGGCGCTCAGCAGCCGGCTCTCGACGCCCCAGGCGGTGATCCAGCCGTGCCGGCGCCGCAGTTCCACCAGGCGCTCGGGGGTGGTCGCCACCTCCAGACCGCCGACCTGGAGGAAGCAGGGCTTGCCGTCCACATCGAGGGAGCAGAACTTCTCGACCGTGTAGCGGGCCAGCTCGGTCATGGTCTTGGAGGAGTTCGTCTGGAAGACCAGCCCCGGGGCGTGCGAGGAGGAACCTCCGGTCGCGGGCAGCGGGCCCTGGTCGACCACGGTCACCTCGGTCCAGCCGCGCGCGGAGATCTCGTCCGCGAGGGCCGCCCCCACGACACCCGCTCCGATGATGACCACTCGGGGTCCCGCCATTGCCGCACCTCCGGTTCAGTTGCTCTTTACGCAACGTGATTCAGGTTGCGCAACTCAATGTGCCTGTCGCGCAGGTGGGTGTCAAGAGGCCGGTGACATGCGCGGACGGGCCACGGAAACAGGAATGCCCGGTGGACGGCGCGCGTCCGCGCGCACCGTCCACCGGGCATCCGAAAGGGCCTACTTGATCCAGGCGTCGACCTTGTCGCGGTTGGCGTCGACCCACTTCTTGGCGGCCGCTTCGGGGGTCATCTTGTCCACCGCGATGTACTTGGCGACGACGTTCTGGTCGTCGTTGGTCCAGGTGAAGTTCTTGACGAGGTCATAGGCGGGGCTGCCGGACTTGGCGAACTCGGCACTGACGATCTTGTCCAGCTTGTACACCGGGTAGTCGCAGTTCACCTTCTCCGCGTCGGCGTCGCAGCCCGTCTTGTACTCCGGCAGCTTGACCTTCTTCAGCGGCACCTCGGATATGAACCACTGCGGCTCGTAGAAGTAGCCGATCACCCATTCCTTGTTCTTCTCCGCCTTGCGGAAGGCCTGGATGAGCGCGGTCTCGCTGCCCGCGTACACCACCTTGAAGTCCAGCTTCAGGTTCTTCACCAGGGCCTCGTCGTTGGTGACGAACGACGGGTCGCCGTCGAGGAGCTGGCCCTTGCCGCCGGACTCGGAGGTCTTGAACTTCGCCGCGTACTTGTCGAGGTTGTTCCAGTCGAGGATGTCCGGGTGCGCCTCGGCCAGCCACGGCGGCACGTACCAGCCGATGAGGCCTTCGTTGCCGGTCGGGCCGGCGTCCACGGCGGTCTTCTGGTCGGTGATGTACTTCTTCTTCAGGTCGTCGTGGCCCCAGTTCTCCACGACGGCGTCGACCTCACCGGTCCCGAAGCCCTGCCAGGCGATCTCCTCCTTGAGGTCCTTCGAGTTGACCTTGCAGCCGAGGTCGTTCTCCGCGACGTAGGCGAGAACCGCCGCGTTGGCCTCGTAGCCCACCCACGGGTTGACCGCGAGGTTGAAGGTGCCGCACTTGCCGGACTCGCCCGCGTCCGCGGAGTCGTCGCCGACCTTGGCGCCGCCGCAGGCGGTGAGGGTGAGGCCGAGTATCGCCGCGCCGGCCACGCCGGCCCGCCAGTGTCTTGCCATGGTGTGGTGCTCCTTATGCGGTGGTGCGGCGAGCCGCTGCCTGAGTGATCCGGTCGAACATGACGCCGAGCAGGACGATGGCGAGTCCGGCCGCCAGCCCCTTGCCGTACAACTGCCCCTGGGAGAATCCGGCCACCACGTCGTAGCCGAGCGCACCCGCTCCCACCAGGCCGCCCACCACGACCATCGCCAGCACGTAGATCAGACCCTGGTTGGTGGCGAGGGTCAGCGCGCTGCGGGCCATCGGCAGCTGGACCTTGGTGATGATCTGCCACGTGCTGCACCCTGCGGAGGTGGCCGCCTCCACGGTCGTGGCGGGCACGTTCCGCACCCCGTCCGCGATGATCTTCATCGCGACCGGCGCCGCGTAGACGACGGCCGCGACGATCGCCGTGAAGCGGGTCGCGCCGAACAGCGCGAGGAACGGCACGAGATAGACGAACGGCGGCATGACCTGGGCCGCGTCCAGCGTGGGCCGCAGCAGCCGGTCCACGAGGGCGCTGCGGCCCATCCAGACGCCGAAGCAGATGCCGAGCAGCATCACGAGCACCGTGGCCACGGCGGTCGACGCCAGCGTCGTCATGCTGTCCGACCACACACCGGTGCCGACGAGCAGGCCGACGCAGACCGCCGTGGTGACGCCGGCCCGCCATCCGCCGAGGACGACGCCGAGCGCGATCAGGACCGCGCCGACGAGCCACCACGGGGAGTCGGTGAGCAGCGACTGGAACGGGTTGAGCAGGCCGTTGGTGATGACGTCACGGAAGGCGTTGGTGAGACCCGACAGGTTGTCCTGTGCCCACGTGGTCACGTTGTCCGCCCCGCTGCGGATGGCGCTGCCCGTGCTTCCCTCGCCGGGGAACTCCGCCGCCCACAGATAGGTGTGCGAGAGGTAGACGAGGACCGCCGTGGCCACCGCGCCCGCGCCGAGCAACTGGCGCCGCCAGGCCAGGAGACGGTTCTTCGAGCCTCGGGCCGCCTCCTCGCGTCCGGCCGCCGCGGTCGTCACACGGTCCAGCACGATCGCCAGGACGACGATGGCCAGACCCGCGTTGAAGGCGGTGCCGACGTCGAGCGACTGGAGTGCCTGGAGGACGGTCTTGCCGAGGCCGGGTGCGTCGATCAGGGCGGCGATGGTCACCATGGCCAGGGCCGCCATGATGGTCTGGTTCACGCCCATCACCACGGTCCGCTTGGACATCGGCAGCAGCACCTTCGTCAGGGACTGCCGTCGGGTGGCGCCGAGCGAGTCGGCCGCCTCGACCGTGGTGTGCGGCACGGAGCGGATGGCGTGCGCGGTGATACGGATCGCCGGTGGTGCCGCGTAGATCAGTGTGGCGATGGTGGCGGAGGCCGGGCCGATGAGGAAGAACAGGGTCAGCGGGGCCAGGTAGACGAAGGTCGGCATCGTCTGCATGAAGTCCAGGAACGGCGTCAGGATCCGGTTGAACCGGTCGGACAGCCCCGCCCACACACCCAGCGGAATGGCGAACAGCAGCGCCACGAAGACCGCGGAGACGGTGAGCGCCAGGGTGTCCATGCTCTCCTGCCACAGGCCCTGAAGGCCCAGGAAGGTGAAGCCGGCCACCGCGAGCAGCGCGACCCGCCAGTTGCCGACGGCCCACGAGCCGAAGCCCACGATGCCGACGACGCCGAGCCAGCCGATCTGCGGGACGGGCCGGTCGCCGGACGGCTGGGAGATCAGCTCCTGGACGAAGGTCACCACGGAGTCGATGACCAGGCGGATCTCGTTGAAGAAGTACAGGAAGAGCGGGTTGGAGTTGCGGTTCGCGCCGATCGAGTCGTTGACGTCGTTGAACCACCGGTGCAGATCGGTGAGGTCGGCCGCCGCCAGGGTGAGGGTGTGCTTGCCGCGGAGCAGGGCGAAGAGCAGCAGCCAGACGACGAGGATCGCGCCGATCACCATGGACCGGCTGACCTTGCGCACGCGTTTGACGGGCGCCGGCTCCTCCGCGACCCCGGTCTTCTCCGGGTTCTCCGGTTTCTCCATGACGACGGTCATTGCGCGCCGCCTTCCTGCCCGGCGACCACCGCGAGGATCTCCTCGTCGCCGACGATGCCGAGCAGCTTGCCGTTCTCGACGACCTTGACCGGCTTGTCGGCCGCGAGCACCGCCCGGGTGGCCTCCTTGACCACGACGTCCGGGCCCAGTTCGGGACCGTCCAGTTCGTCGCCGTCCGCCGGCGGGCGCATGATCCACCGCAGGGTGAGGACGTCGCCGCGGGGCACGTCCTTCACGAACTCGCGTACGTAGTCGTCGGCGGGGGCGCCGACGAGTTCGTCGCCGGTGCCGCACTGGACCATCTTGCCGTCGCGCATGATGAGGATGCGGTCGCCGAGCTTGAGTGCCTCAGAGAGGTCGTGGGTGATGAACACCATCGTCTTGCCGACCTCGTGGTGCAGCCGGATGACCTCGTTCTGCATGTCGCGGCGGATCAGCGGGTCGAGCGCGGAGAACGGCTCGTCGAAGAAGAGTACGTCGGGGTCGCCCGCCAACGCCCTTGCCAGGCCCACGCGTTGCTGCATGCCGCCGGAGAGCTGGTCGGGGTAGGAGTTCTCGTAGCCCGCGAGGCCGACGAGCTCGACGACCTCCTGGGCGCGCCTGGTGCGCTCGGCCCGGCTCATGCCCCGGATCTCCAGCCCGAACGCCACGTTGTCGACGACGCGACGATGGGGCAGCAGACCGAAGTGCTGGAAGACCATGGAGAACTTGCGGCGCCGCAGGTCGCGCAGCCGCTTGTCGTCGGCCTTGCGGATGTCCTCGCCCTCGAAGACGACCTCTCCGGCGGTGGGTTCGATCAGCCGGGTGAGACAGCGCACCAGCGTGGACTTGCCGGAGCCCGACAGCCCCATGACGACGAACACCTCACCGGGCGAGACGTCGAAGTGGACGTCGCGTACGGCGGCGGTGCACCCGGTGCGGTCCATGAGCTCACGGCGGCTCAGGCCGCACAGCTCCTCGGAGTCCGGCACCTGGTCCGCCTTCGGCCCGAACACCTTCCACAGCCGGCGCACGGATATGACCGGGGTCGAGTCCTGGGGCGTGCCGCGCCGCTGTGGCACCTCGGTCTGTGTGGTCACGTTCGACCTTCTTTCGGCGTTCAGCCGCTGAACCAGCGCTGCGGCCGGGGTTGGATGTTCTGCCAGATGTGTTTGGGCTCTCGGTACTCGTTCAGGCCGGTCGGTCCCAGCTCCCGGCCCACGCCCGAGTGTCCGAAGCCACCCCATTCCGCTTGCGGCACATAGGGGTGGTAGTCGTTGATCCACACCGTGCCGTGGCGCAGCCGCCGGGCGACCCGCTGGGCCTTGCCGGCGTCCTGTGTCCAGACGGCTCCGGCGAGTCCGTACTCGGTGTCGTTGGCGATGCGTACGGCGTCGTCCTCGTCGGTGAACCGCTCCACGGTGAGCACGGGTCCGAAGGACTCCTCGTGCACCACACGCATGTCCTGCCGGCACTCGTCGAGCACGGTCGGCGGGTAGTAGTGGCCGTCGGCGAGGGCCGGGTCGTCGGGGCGCGCACCGCCGCAGCGCAGTACGGCGCCCTCGGCGAGGCCCGCGGCGACATACGCCTCGACCTTCTCCAGGTGCTGTGCGGAGATCAGCGCGCCGGTCTCCGCGTCGGGGTCGAAGGGCCCGCCGAGGCGGATCAGTCGGGCGCGGCGGACGACCTCGTCGACGAAGCGGTCGTGCAGGGAGTCCTCGACGATCAGCCGGGCGCCGGCCGAGCAGACCTGCCCGGAGTGCAGGAAGACGGCCGTGAGAGCCATGTCCACGGCCGTCTCGAAGTCGGCGTCGGCGAAGACCACGTTGGGGTTCTTGCCGCCGAGTTCGAGGGCCACCTTCTTCACGCCCGCCGCGGCGGTCGCCATGATGCGCTTGCCGGTCTCCAGGCCGCCGGTGAAGGAGACCATGTCGACGTCCGGGTGCTCGGACAGAGGTGCGCCCACCTCGGGGCCGGTACCCAGGACGAGGTTGGCGGCGCCGGCCGGGAGTCCGGCCTCCTCCAGGGCCTTCATCAGCAGGATGGAGGTGGAGGGGGTGAGCTCGCTGGGCTTGAGGACGATCGTGTTGCCGGCGAGCAGGGCCGGGGCGACCTTCCAACTGGCCTGCAGCAGCGGGTAGTTCCAGGGGGTGATCAGTCCGCACACGCCGACCGGCTCGTACACTACCCGGCTGACGGCGTCGTCGCGGCCGGTGTCGATGGTGCGCCCCGCGTCGGTGCCGCCGAGCCCGCCGTAGTAGCGGAAGCAGGAGACGACGTCGGCGATGTCGTACTCGCTCTCCACCAGCCGCTTGCCGCTGTCCAGCGACTCGGCGCGGGCGAACTCCTTGGCGTCGCGCTCGAGGATGTCGGCGGTGCGCAGCAGCAAGGCGCCGCGCTCGCGTTCGGGGGTGCCCGGCCAGGGGCCTTCGTCGAAGGCGTGGCGGGCGGCGGCGATCGCCGCTTCGGTGTCGGGGCGTGTCCCTTCCGAGACGGTCGCCGCGAGGGAGCCGTCAGCGGGACATCGGATCTCCCGGTGCCCGCCGGCCACCGGATCCCGCCATTCGCCAGCCACATACAGGTCTGCCACGCGCCGAGCCTTTCAGCTGAAATTCGTTGCGCATCATGCACCCAATTGCTTGTGGTGGAACACAGTGGCGAATGTCCGGACAGACGTCAAGGGGTTCGCCGATGACGATTCCACCTTGAGACCACTTGCCCTACCACCCTTGACCGCAGGCCGCCCCGAACCGACCATGTTGCGTATCGCTCACCTTGTTGTGCAATACGCACCGACGGAGGCCGACGTGTCCCCTAAGTTCCCTCGCCCCCATCCCGGCCGTGAGTACGTCCTCACCCTCTCCTGTCCCGACAGCGCCGGGCTGGTCCATGCCGTGAGCGGCTTTCTCGTCAGGAACTCCGGAAACATCCTGGAAAGCCAACAGTTCGATGATCGACTTCAGGGCCGATTCTTCATGAGGGTCCACTTCGACGTTTCCGATCCGAACGCCGATCTGGAACATCTGCGTTACCGGTTCGGCCCGGTCGCCCAGGCCTATGGAATCACCTGGACCCTGAGCGACGCGTCGACACCGACCCGGACACTGATCATGGTGTCCAGATTCGGCCACTGCCTGAACGATCTGCTGTTCCGCAAGCGCACCGGCGCCCTCAACATCGAGATCCCCGCGATCGTCTCCAATCACCGGGACTTCGAGGGGCTCGCGGAGACCTACGGCATCCCCTTCCACCACGTCCCGGTCACCCGCGACACCAAGGACCAGGCCGAGGCACGCCTGCTGGAGCTGGTGCGCGACCTGGACATCGACCTGGTCGTGCTGGCCCGGTACATGCAGATCCTCTCCGACGACCTGTGCAAGCAGCTCGAAGGTCGCGCCATCAACATCCACCACTCCTTCCTCCCCAGTTTCAAGGGGGCCAGACCCTACGACCAGGCCTACCAGCGCGGGGTGAAGCTGGTCGGCGCGACGGCGCACTACGTGACCTCGGACCTCGACGAGGGCCAGATCATCGAGCAGGACGTGATCCGGGTGGACCACTCGCTCGACCCCGGCGACCTGGTCACGGTCGGACGCGACGTGGAGGCACAGGTCCTCGCGCACGCGGTGAAGTGGCACAGCGAGAGCCGGGTGATGGTGGACGACAACCGCACGGTGGTCTTCCGCTGAGCAGCGCCGGGTCGGTCTTGGGCTGAGCAGCGCCGACAAGGGAGCGGGGCCGGATTCCGGCCCCGCCCCCTTCGTATACGCATCGCTCAGCCGCCCAGCCGCTCCAGCAGCCCCCGGCGCCACCGCTCCGTCTCGGCGATCTGGTTGAACGTGAACAGGTGCAGACCCGCCACACCCGCCGCGGGCGCCGTGAGGGCCTGCTCGGCACGGGTCAGCAGCCGTTCGGGCGCGTACCCGCCGGGGGCCGCGAACCGCACGAACCACGAGGCGTGCTTCGTCAGGAAGCGCGTCGACTCCCCCACCCCGATCTTGGTCGCCATGGCCAGCAGCTTGGCCCGCTGCACGGGCCCGGCGACGCCCACGTGCACGGGCAGGGTGACGTCCCGGCGCCGCAGCCGGGCGACCCACTCCCCCAGGACCCGCGGATCGAAGCAGAGGTTGCTCACGATGTACGTGGCGTGCTCGCGCTTGTCCCACATCGACTGGATGGTGATGTCGTCGTGGATGAGGGGATGGCTCTCGGGATAGCCGGTGACGCCGACCCGCGTGAACGGGCCGCCCAGCTCGCCCAGCGCGCGCAGCACCGGCAACGCGCCCTCGTAGGCGCCGGCGGGCGGATCGGCGTCCCCCGCCGGGACGAAGACGTCGTCCACCCCGCACTCGCGCAGCCGGTCGGAGACCTCCTTGAGGTGGACCTCGTCGCGCAGCAGCCGCGCGGGCACGTGCGGGACGACGCGGTAGCCGTGCGCCGCGAGCCGCTCGCTCAGGGCGAGCGTCGGTTCCAGGCCCTTGACCGGCGACGCCGTCACGGTGACGACGACGTCGCGCGGCACATGGGCCAGCACCTTGTCCTCGGTCGCCCTGGCGGGCAGCACCTCGTAGCGGACGCTGTCCAGCAGCGCCCGTAGCCCTGTGGCGGCCAACGTCTACCCCGCCTGCTTCTGGGCGTCGCGGTGGCGGTAGAACGCGGCCTTCGAGGGCGCGAGCGGCTCCTTGCCGAGGATCAGGTCGGCGGCCTTCTCGGCGACCATCATCACCGGGGCGTAGATGTTGCCGTTGGTGACGTACGGCATGACGGAGGCGTCGACGACCCTGAGGCCCTCCACGCCGTGCACGCGCATGCTGGTGGGATCGACGACGGCCATCTCGTCGGCGGCGGGGCCCATCTTGCAGGTGCAGGAGGGGTGCAGGGCGGTCTCGCCGTCCTTGGCCACCCAGTCGAGGATCTCCTGGTCGGTCTCGACGGACGGTCCGGGCGAGACCTCGCCGTTGTTGAAGGGGGCCAGCGCGGGCTGGTTGAGGAGCTTGCGCGCCACCCGGATCGCCTCGACCCATTCGCGGCGGTCCTGCTCGGTGGAGAGGTAGTTGAAGCGCAGGGCAGGGTGCTCGCGCGGGTCCTTGCTCTTGATCTTCACCGAGCCGATCGCGTCGGAGTACATGGGCCCGACGTGCACCTGATAGCCGTGTCCGCCCGCGGGCACGGAGCCGTCGTAGCGGACCGCGATGGGCAGGAAGTGGAACATCAGGTTGGGGTAGTCGACGTCCTCGTTGCTGCGGGCGAAGCCGCCGGCCTCGAAGTGGTTGGTGGCGGCCGGGCCCTTGCGGAAGAGCCACTGGAGGCCGATGAAGGGGGCACGCCACTTCGCCAGGTAGGGCTGCATGGAGACGGGCTGCTTGCAGGCGTACTGGATGTACACCTCCAGGTGGTCCTGCATGTTCTCGCCGACGCCCGGGAGGTCGTGCACGACGTCGATGCCGAGGGCGCTGAGCTCCTCGGCGTTGCCGACGCCGGAGAGCTGGAGCAGCTGCGGGGAGTTGATGGCGCCGCCGCACAGGACGACTTCCTTGGCGCGGACCTGCTGGAGGGCGCCCTTGCCGCGCTGGTACTCGACGCCGACGGCCTTCTTGCCCTCGAAGAGGACGCGGGTGACCAGGGCGCGGGTCTTGACGGTGAGGTTGGGGCGCTTGCGCACCGGCTTGAGGTACGCCTTGGAGGCCGACAGACGGCGTCCGCGGTGGACGTTGCGGTCGAACTTGGCGAAGCCTTCCTGGCGGTAGCCGTTGACGTCGTCCGTGGGGGCGTAGCCGGCTTCCTCGGTGGCCTTCTGGAAGGCGGTGAAGAGGGGGTTGGTGGCGGGGCCGCGTTCGAGGACGAGGGGTCCGTCGTGGCCGCGGAACTCGTCGTCCGGGTCGGCGGCGAGACAGTTCTCCATCCGCCGGAAGTACGGCAGACAGTGCGCGTAGTCCCAGGTCTCCATGCCGGGGTCGGCCGCCCAGCGTTCGTAGTCCAGGGGGTTGCCGCGCTGGAAGATCATGCCGTTGATGCTGCTGGAGCCGCCCAGGACCTTGCCGCGGGCGTGGTAGACGCGGCGGCCGCCCATGTGGGGCTCGGGCTCCGACTCGTACTTCCAGTCGTAGAACCGGCTGCCGATGGGATACGTCAGCGCCGCGGGCATCTGGATGAAGACGTCCCACGGGTAGTCGGACCGGCCGGCCTCCAGGACCAGCACCCGGTTCGCCGGGTCCGCGGAGAGCCTGTTCGCCAGTGCGCTGCCGGCCGATCCGCCGCCGACGATGACGAAGTCGTACTGCAGGGGAGCCATGGTGCCTCGTCTCGCTCGCGCCGTAGATATGCGAGGCATGCTAGCGCCGTCGCGTTATACGCACCAGGTTGCGAACGACGCAACTTGGCGGACCTTGTTTCGTTGCCGTTACTTGCAGTCGCGTTGTTTACTACGCGTATAGTTTCACTGTGAGCAACTACAGCACTGACACAGAAACGTCGAATTCACAAGCCGGCGGAGTGCAGTCCGTGGACCGCGCCATCAGCGTCCTGGAGATCCTCGCCCAGCGTGGTGAGGCGGGCGTCAGTGAGGTGGCGGGAGAGATCGACGTACACAAGTCCACCGCGTTCCGCCTGCTCGGCGCGCTGGAAGCACGCGGTCTGGTGGAGCAGGCGGGTGAACGCGGCAAGTACCGCCTCGGCTTCGGCATCGTGCGGCTGGCCGGCGCGGTGACGGGACGTATCGACATCACCCAGCAGGGGCGCCCGGTCTGCGAGCGTCTCGCCGAGGAGATCGGCGAGACCGTCAACATCGCGGTCATGCAGGAGCACTACGCGATCAACCTGTACCAGGTGCGCGGCCCGGGGGCCATCACCGCGCACAACTGGGTCGGCCAGCTGACCCCGTTGCACGCCACGTCCAGCGGCAAGATCCTGCTGGCCCATCTGCCGACCAAGGAGCGCGCGACGCTGCTGACCGAGAGCGGCATGAAGAAGGTCACCGCGCGGACCATCACGGCGAAGACGAAGCTCGAGAAGAACCTGGCCGACGCCAGGGAGCGCGGCTACGCCTTTACCCTGGAGGAGCTGGAGATCGGCCTGCACGCGATGGCCGCACCGGTCCGCAACCGCGACGGCGAGGTCATCGCCGCGCTCAGCGCCTCCGGACCCGCGTACCGCTTCACCGAGGACCGTCTGCACGAGCTGTCCCCGGTGCTCCTGCAGGGCGCCCGGGAGATCAGCCACCGGATGGGTTACCTGGGCTGAGTCACCCCAGGGGCGTGCCCAGACGCTCGTTCACCCAGTCGTGGAAGGCACCGATGTGGTGCTCGCTGGGGACCAGTACGCCGCCCTTGGCGTACATCCGGGAGCTCATCCCGGGCTGTGTGCGCTCGCACGCGTCGAAGTCCTGCCGGTTGACCCGGTCGAAGAGTTCCACGGACCGGCTGACGTCCTTGCCGCTCTCGACGACGTGCGGGAGGTAGAGCCAGTCGCACTCGACGATCGTGCGGTCGACGGACACCGGGTACATCCGGTGGAAGATCACATGGTCGGGGACGAGGTTGATGAACACCTGGGGCTTGACGGTGATCGCGTAGTAGCGCCGGTCCTGGTCCTCCGCCACCCCCGGAATGCGGTCCAGACCCTCGGAGCCGTCCACGGTGAAGCCCTGGACCTCCTCACCGAACTCGGCGCCATGGCCCACGTAGTACTGCGCCGCGTAACCGTCCGCGAACTCCGGGAGCACTTCGGTGAGTTCGGGGTGGATGGTCGCGCAGTGGTAGCACTCCATGAAGTTCTCGATGATGAGCTTCCAGTTCGACTTCACGTCGTAGACGATGCGCTTGCCCACCGAGAGGTTGTCGATGTCGTAGCGCTCGATCGACTCCACGTCACCGAGGCGGGAGACGACCTCGCCGATGACGTCCTCCTCGAAGGAGGGCGGGTTCTCCGCGAGGCACACCCACACATAGCCGAGCCATTCGCGCACGGCCACGCTCACCAGGCCGTACTCGGTGCGGCCGACATCTGGCATCTTGGTGAGGTTGGGCGCCGCGACGAGCTTGCCGTCGAGCCCGTAGGTCCAGGCGTGGTACGGGCACTGGAAGGCCCGCTTGACCTCCCCGGTCTCCTCCGTGCAGAGCTTGGCGCCACGGTGCCGGCACACGTTGAAGTAGGCGCGGATCGAGTGGTCGCGCGCCCGGGTGACGAGGATGCTCTCGCGGCCCACGTCGACGGTGCGGAAGGCACCCGGCTTGGCCAGCTCGGAGGCGCGCGCCACGCAGAACCACATGGTCTCGAATATGCGCTCCTGCTCCTGGGCGAAGATCTGCGGATCCGTGTAGGAGGAGCCGGGGAGGGTGGCGATCAGGCTGTCCGGCAGACCGGTCGAGGTCACTGGGCACTCCTCGGGAAACGTCAGGGAGGGGTCATTCACGCGCCGGGAAGAGCGACTCCGGACGGTGTTGTGTATGGAGCAACGCTGCGTGCCATATGCAACCGCAGCATGGGATGCCTCAGGGGCGGTGTCAAGAGCCCGTGGCGGCGAGCTGCTTGCGCCAGCGCATGAACAGCCGAGGCTGGTTCATACCGAGCACGGCGACCGGGTCTCCGGCGCGCCGGTAGACGGCCAGCACGTCACGGTCGTCCGTCGTACCCGCCTCGACGGTCACGCTGTCGGCGGCCGCCGCGTGCCCGGCGAACTGGATCTTCACGCCGTACTGGTCGGACCAGAAGTACGGCGGCCGGGGCACACCCGGTTCCACCGCGCCGCCCGCCAGCAGGGTGGCGATCGCGGCGTCGGGACGCTCCCGGGCGCCGGTCCAGTGCTCGACGCGCCGGTGGTGACCCGCGCGCGGGTCGTACCAGTTGGCGCAGTCACCGACGGCGACGACCCCGGCCAGGGTGGTGCGGCCGTCGGCGCCGCACTTGACGCCGTTGTCGAGTTCGACGCCGGATCCCGCCAGCCATTCGACGCACGGGCTCGCGCCCACGCCGACGACGACGATGTCGGCCGGGACGCTGCGGCCGTCCTCCAGCAGGACGGCGTCGACCCGGCTCTCCCCGCTCAGCCCCTTGACGCCCACACCGCACAGCAGCCGTACGCCATGGTCGGTGTGGAGGGCGGAGACGACGGCGCCCATGGCCTCGCCGAGCGGGACGGCGAGCGGCGTCGGCGCCACCTCGACGACGGTCACGTCCAGGCCGAGGCCGTACGCCGTGGAGGCGACCTCGGCCCCGATGAAGCCGCCGCCGATCACCACCAGCCGCCCGCCGCGGGCCAGTTCGTCCCGCAGGGCGCGGGCGTCGTCCAGGGTGCGCAGGGTGTGCACTCCGGCCAGGCCTTCGGCGCCGGGGAGGGTGCGGGCCGCGGCGCCGGTCGCGATGACGATGCCGTCGGCGCGCACCTCGCGTCCGTCGGCGAGCCGGACCGCGCGGTCGGTGCGGTCGAGCGCGGTGGCGCGGGTGCCGAGCAGCCACTCCGCGCCCAGGTCCTCGTCACCGGCTTCCAGGGAGAGTTCGCTCTCGCCGAGGGTGCCGGCCAGGAACTCCTTGGAGAGCGGGGGCCGGTCGTAGGGCCGGTGGAGTTCGTCCCCGATCACGACGAGCCGCCCGTCGTAGCCCTGCTTGCGCAGTGAGCGCGCCGCCGACAGGCCGGCCAGCGAGGCGCCGACCACGGCGACGGTCCTCACGCGGGACCCCCGGCGAGCCGGGCGGATATGCAGGGCGGCAGGTTGGGCGCCGCCGTGGACAACCGGACGTAGATCATGCCGTCCTCGACGAGGACCTCGTGCGTCCGGACCGGAAGCTTGGCCGGCGGGGAGTCGACCGCGCCGGTCCTCAGGTCGAACTTCGAGGCGTGCAGCGGGCATTCCACCTCGCAGCCCTCCAGCCAGCCGTCGGCGAGCGAGGCGTCCTGGTGGGTACAGGTGTCGTCGATGGCGAAGAGCTCGCCGTCGTCGGTGTGGAACACCGAGACCGGCGGATCTGTGTCGAGCCGGTGGGCCTCACCTCGCGGGAGATCCGCGAGACGGCACGCGGGAATCATCATGACACCTCGGTGCGTATAGCGAAACGGATTGCGATTGACGCAACGCCAGTCTGGGGGCCGCTCCGAACCGTTGTCAAGGCATCACAGGGCCCGGTTCGAACAGGCCTGCGGACCGTTCTCCGGGCAGCGCGCAGCGCCCGAACCACCTGCGGAAACAGGCGGGACAGGCGCTGCGCGGGTGCTGCATGGGGGCGGTCAGAAACCGCGGTCGATCCACTCCTGAAGGTGCGGGGCCTCGGCGCCGACGGTCGTCGTGTCCCCGTGTCCGGTGTGCACGACGGTCTCGCCGGGGAGCGTGAGCAGCCGGTCCCGGATCGAGTCGACGATGGTCGGGAAATGGCTGTACGACCGTCCCGTCGCCCCGGGTCCACCGGCGAACAGCGTGTCGCCGCTGAACAGCGCCGCCAGGCCCGGCGAGTGGAGGCAGACCGCGCCCGGGGCGTGCCCGGGGGTGTGCAGCACGGTCAGTTCGACACCGGCCACCGCGAGCACCCAGCCGTCGGCCAGCTCACCGTCGGGCGAACGGTCGGGGTGGGTCTGCTTCCACAGCGGCAGGTCGTCGGGGTGGAGCAGGATCGGGGCGCCGGTGCGCGCCGCGAGGGCGGGCGCGGCGTCGATGTGGTCGTTGTGGGCGTGGGTGCACACGATCGCCCGCACGGTGCGTCCGCCGACTGCCGCGGCGATGGCCTCGGCGTCATGGGCGGCGTCGATGACGATCACCTCGTCGTCGTCCCCGACGATCCACACGTTGTTGTCGACGTCCCAGGTACCGCCGTCCAGCGAGAACGTCCCCGAGGTGACGAGGTGTTCGATGCGGGCGGCCATCAGAACACCACCACCGAGCGCAGGACGTCGCCGCCGTGCATCCGCTCGAAGGCCTTCTCGACCTCGTCGAGCGCGATGGTCTCCGTGACGAAGGCGTCCAGGTCGAGCCGGCCCTGGAGATAGAGATCGACGAGCATCGGGAAGTCCCTGCTCGGCAGGCAGTCGCCGTACCAGGAGGACTTCAGCGCACCGCCGCGGCCGAAGACGTCCAGGAGCGGCAGCTCCAGCTTCATCTCCGGGGTCGGCACACCCACCAGGACGACCGTGCCGGCGAGATCGCGCGCGTAGAAGGCCTGCTGGTAAGTCTCGGGGCGGCCGACCGCCTCGATGACGACGTCGGCGCCGAAGCCGCCGGTCAGCTCACGGATCGCCTCGACCGCGTCGGCGTTCCTGGAGTTGACGGTGTGGGTCGCACCCAGCTTCTTGGCGGTCTCCAGCTTGTTGTCGTCGATGTCGACGGCGATGATCCGCGACGCGCCCGCGAGGCTGGACCCCACGACCGCCGCGTCCCCGACGCCTCCGCAGCCGATCACCGCGACCGTGTCCCCGCGTCCGACGTTGCCGGTGTTGATGGCGGCGCCGAGGCCGGCCATCACCCCACAGCCCAGCAGTCCCACGGCGGCCGCCGACGCGGCGGGGTCGACCTTCGTGCACTGTCCCGCCGCGACCAGCGTCTTCTCCGCGAACGCGCCGATACCCAGCGCCGGCGACAGTTCGGTGCCGTCGAGCAAGGTCATCTTCTGCTTCGCGTTGTGGGTGTTGAAGCAGTACCAGGGACGACCCCGCAGACAGGCCCGACAATTACCGCACACAGCGCGCCAGTTGAGGATCACGAAGTCACCCGGGGCGACATCGGTCACGCCCTCGCCGACCGCCTCCACGACACCCGCCGCCTCATGACCGAGCAGGAACGGGAAGTCGTCGTCGATGCCGCCCTCGCGATAGTGGAGATCGGTGTGGCAGACCCCGCAGGCCTCGACCTTCACCAGCGCCTCACCCGGCCCCGGGTCGGGCACGATGATCGTCTCCAGGCTGACGGGGGCGCCCTTGCCCCGCGCGACGACAGCACGCACCTGGTGCGTCATGGCCACTCCTCGGCTGGTCGAGACTCGAATCAGACGTTGCTCATTACGGCACGCATCTCATGTGTCGCAACACAGCATCATGCAGCGCCGAGCGGGGGTCAAGGCACTCGTAGGGGGTTCTGACGGCTCCGCCGGGCGCGGGCCCCTCCGGGCTCCCGGAGGGCGTCGCCCTTGCCGCTGTCGGCACCCGTACACACCGATCCGGCCCGAAGTGGTGAACTCCGGGCCGGAGCGGTGGGCCCGCCGACTCCGTGGGCGGCTACGCGGCTGAGCCGAAGTCCTGGGTCCAGTAGTGGCCCGGCTGGGCCAGGCCGATGCCGATCTCCTTGAAGCCGCAGTTGAGGATGTTGGCGCGGTGACCGGAGCTGTTCATCCAGGCGTCCATGACGCTCTCGGGAGTGCTGTACCCGTAGGCGACGTTCTCGCCCGCCGACCTGAACGCGTACCCGACGCGGGAGAGCCGGTCACTCATGGAGGACCCGTCGGAACCGGTGTGGGACATGTTCTCGTGATCCGCCATGTCCTGACTGTGGTCCTGAGCGGCCTTGGTGAGCTTGGCGTTCTCGGTCAGCGGCGCACAACCCGCCTTCTCGCGCTCGGCGTTGACGAGCACCAGCACACGGTCGGTGGGACCGGGATCGGCAGTACTGGCGGAAGCACTGGGGGTACTGCTGGAGGCCGTCGCCTTCGGAGAGGCGGAAGGCGAGGCGGACTCGCCGGACGCGTCGGCGGTGGGCGTGGCCGATGGGCTGCCCGACGGCGAAGGCGAGGCACTCGGGGAGGCGCTGGAGGCGGAGGCACTGGGGGTGCCGGACGGAGCGGACGTGGCGGAGGTGCCCGAGGCGGACGCGGACGCGACAGGTGATCCCGAGGGCGTCGGATCGGCGACCGGATCCGACTTGCCCCATCCCCACCAGGGGAACGAGACGACACGCCAGCCTCCCAGCCCGTTACCGCTCGCCTGGGCGACCGCAGGAACTCCCACAGCGCCCGCAACGACCACGGCGACTGCGGCACCGGCTATTTTCCGGCGTTTCGATTTCTGACGGTGCTTGCTCATACGCGGCCTCATTCGGTGATCCGGGATTCTGCGACAACAGCCGCTCGCCTCGGCCCTGGCGAGCCCGGTCAGTATGGGATCACCCGGCACACCGGGCAACGAACACCCTCTCCGTTTCCGAGTGCTCGCGCCGGGACCCCGGGGAGCCGGAGCACTGCCGTCCCGGCATCGTCTTCAGTACCCGGACACACGCGCGACCAGCCCGGAAGCGTTTCCCGACCGCCGCGGCCACCACCATCACAGGTCAGTCGAATTACCCGCTCACGGCGACAAGCTCCCGATTGGGATTCAAAACAGCCCAGTTATTACCATCGGTAATCAGTCATTCGATGCCATCACCCACAATTCCGGCGTGACGCACATCACTTCACTGTGAGGTGTGAGATCGACGGCAACCTGTCGGCGGCCAGTGGCGACTAAGGGGCTGTTCGCACACCGCACCTTCCAGGAGCCATGCATGAATTCGCGATCCTCCGCCGGCCACCGCCTGCGGCGACGTTTCCTGAGACCCGTACCGGTCGCCCTCGCCGGGGTCCTGGTGGCAGGGGGCGTGGCGGTGGTGCCGATGCTGGCGAGCGGTGCGTCGGCCGCCGCGTGCAGCGTGTCCTACAAGGTCGCATCGCAGTGGGGCGACGGCTTCCAGGGCGTGGTCGCCGTCACCAACAACAGGAGCACGGCGCTGAGCGGCTGGAAGCTCGCGTTCACCTTCGGCGCGGGTCAGAAGGTCTCGCGGGGCTGGAACGCCGAGTGGAAGCAGTCGGGGAAGAAGGTGACCGTCACCAACACCGCCTCGAACGACGAGTTGGCGGCAGGCGCCGCGGTGAGCACCGGCTTCCTGGCGTCCTGGTCGGGGAGCAACCCCGCGCCCAAGTCCTTCAAGCTGAACGGCAGGACGTGCGACGTGGTCGGCGCCGCGACCCCCAGCGCGTCCGCCGACGTGACGCCGACGTTCAGCGAGTCCACGAGCCCCACACCCACCCCGACCGCGACCGCGAGCACCTCCCTCACCCCGACGGTCGCCGCCGACGGGTGGAACCCCCCGGCCGACCTCGCTCAGCCGCTCGACGAGGTCTGGAAGCACGTCGAGTCGACGTACTCCGACCTGTACGGCTTCAAGAACTACGGCTGGGACCAGCTCATGGCCACCAAGGGCACGGTGAACTACTGCGTGCGCTGGGACTCCGACAACCCGGTGACCGCCACCACCCGCGACAAGATCCACACCGCGCTCCGGACGCAGTTCAACAAGTGGATCCACGCCATGGTGGACGACGGCAAGGGCTACAGCTCCTTCCCCTACACCGACGTCAAGGTCGACGTCGTCGGATGGGCCGTCAAGAACCGCTCCACACTCCAGTGGTCCGACGACTCCGTGAAGGTCTACGCCGGGGTGCTCGACGACGCGGGTGCTCCCCAGTGCGCGCCCGACTGCGGCCGCTTCTTCCACCAGGACGGCGACTACTCCCGGTGCCCCGGCAAGGAGGCGGAGCACTACGACGAGTCGCTGTGGCTCACCAAGGGCTTCGAGGGCGGTGCCGGCGGGGACTGGGGGCAGCGGGTCGGCCAGGAGTACTTCACCGGGGCCCTCGACCAGGAGAACATCCACATCTACCTGCACGAGGTGGGCCACACCTTCGGCCTGGACGACTTCTACGACTGGACGCCGACCGGTGTCTCCCGTTTCATCATGAACGCCGGCAGCGCCACCGAGATCACGACGTTCGACCAGTGGATGCTGCGGGACTTCTGGCGACACCTGAAGAGCCGCTACGGCTACTAGCGCGCGTATCGCAGGCAGGTGCCCCGGTCCCTGACATCTGTCAGGGACCGTAGGGGCAGGCGGCCCTCTACGTTGCTGTGCGCACGTGCTCCCGCCGGTCGTCACCCCCAGGAGGAACCGACCCCATGCGTCCCCTGCGATCCCTTCTCGGTGCGGTCGCCGTCATGGCCCTGGTGCCGGCCTCCGTCCTCGCCTCCGGTCCGGCCCGGGCCGCGTCCTCCGCCACGTCCGCCGTCTCCCCGACGGTCTCCCCGGCCGCCCCCTCCCAACTGGTGCCCTCCGGCAGCCACATCACCTGCGACACGGGCTACTTCTGCGCCGGCGTCTGGGACCCCGCGGCCGACCAGTGGAGGGTCTTCTTCCTCTACACCTGCAACCGCTACCACCTGTCCAACTGGCACGGCACGGGCGAGGTCATGAACAGCCAGACCGACAACGCCCAGGCGACGACCTACGGCCAGAACGGCGACGTGATCGAGACCTTCCCGGTCAGCACGGACGCACCCGACGTGGACTGGGAACCGGTCTGGTCGATCCGCAACTGCTGACCGGACGTGAGACACGGTCCTCACGGCGTCCGGTCGTTCTCCGGCCCTGTGGTGCGTGCGGCGCGGGCGTAGCGGGCGGCGAGGGCCGCGCATGCCGTGGCCAGTTGGGGTGGGCCGATGACTTCGATCTCGGCGTCGAAGCGGCCGACGGCGGCGGCGAGTCCGGTCCATGACCAGGAGCCGAGGGTGAGTCGGCAGTGGTGGGGGCCCAGTTCCTCGACGATGCCGTCCTGGGCGAAGGGCGCGATGTCGGCGGCGGGGCGGTGGAGGACGACCTCGCCTTGGCAGGGCCAGTCGGCGCCGGCACCGTCGTTGCCGCGGAATCGGCCGGTGACGAAGGCGGAGACGCTGCCGCCGGGGAGTTCGCGCGGGGTGAAGCGGGGGCCGGTG
>NZ_JABERD010000110.1 GCF_013044505.1 Streptomyces sp. S3(2020)
GGTCGCGGCGCAGTACGACGTCATCGGCTTCGACCCGCGCGGTGTGGGCAAGAGCAAGCCGGCGCTCGACTGCAAGCCCGGCTACTTCAACCCGGTCCGCCCGGACTCCGTGCCGAGCACTCCGGCCATCGAGAAGGCCAACCTCCAGCACGCCAAGTCCTTCGCGCAGGCCTGCGGCAAGAAGTACGCCGATGTGCTGCCGTACATCAACACGGTCCAGGCCGTACGGGACATGGACTCGATCCGTGCCGCCCTGGGCGCGAAGAAGATCAATTACTTCGGTTACTCGTACGGCACCTATCTCGGCGCGGTCTACGCCAAGCTCTTCCCCGACCGGGTGCGGCGCCTCGTCCTCGACTCGATCGTCGACCCGACCGGTGTCTGGTACGACGACAACATCGCGCAGGACTACGCCTTCAACGACCGCCACCGCGCGTTCCTCGCGTGGGTCGCCAAGTACGACTCCACGTACAAGCTCGGCACCGATCCGGCGAAGATCGAGGCCAAGTGGTACGCGATGCGGGCGGCCCTGGCCAAGACACCGGCCGGCGGGAAGGTGGGTGCCTCCGAGCTGGAGGACACCTTCATCCCGGGCGGCTACTACAACGGCTACTGGCCCTATCTGGCCGAGGCGTTCGCGGCGTACGCGAACGACAAGAACTCCGACCTGCTGGTCGAGGTGTACGAGCTCTTCGCCGCCGTCGACGCCTCCGGTGACAACGGCTACAGCATCTACACCTCGGTGCAGTGCCGTGACGCCGGCTGGCCCCGCGACTGGAACCAGTGGCGCAACGACAACTGGGCGGTGTACCAGAAGGCGCCGTTCATGACCTGGAACAACGCCTGGTACAACGCGCCGTGCGCGTTCTGGCCGACGAAGTCGCTGCGGCCGGTGAACGTGGCCAACGCGAAGCTGCCTCCGGCGCTGCTGTTCCAGGCGACGGACGACGCGGCCACCCCGTACCAGGGCGGTGTGACGGTCCACCGTCTGCTGCGCGGCTCCAGCCTGGTGGTCGAGCAGGGCGGCGGCAACCACGGCATCACGCTGAGCGGGAACGCCTGCCTGGACAAGTACCTGGCGGCCTACCTGACCGACGGCACGGTGCCGCGCAGCGGCGGTGAGGTCGACGCGGTGTGCGACACGCTGCCCGACCCGAAGCCGCTGAGCTCGGCGTCGGCCTCGGCACGCGGCTCGACGCTGCACGGGATGCTCGGCTTCCGCGGCTGAGCGGTCCGCCGAGCAGGCTCCGACAGCCCGTCGGGGGCATTGTCAGTGCCATGGTCCACCATGGACGCATGAGTGAGCTGACCAGGATTTCCGCCCCCGACGGGCTCGCGCCCGCCGCCCAGTACTCCCATGTCGTGCTGGGCACCGGCACGTTCGTCGCGATCTCCGGCCAGCTCGCCCTGGACGCGGACGGCAAGCCGGTCGGCGAGGGCGATCCCGCCGCCCAGGCCCGCCAGGCCTTCGAAAACCTGCGCCGCGCCCTGGCCGCCGCGGGAGCGACCTTCGACGACGTCGTCAAACTCACCTACTTCGTCACGGACATGGCGCACATGCCGGCGATCCGGACGGCCCGAGCCGAGCACATACCCGACGACCGTCTGCCGGCCGCGTCGGCGGTACAGGTGGCCGCGCTGGTGCGGCCCGAGTTCCTGCTGGAGGTCGAGGCGTTCGCGGTGCTGGGTTCGTGAGCGGCCCGCGGCTCCGCGAGATGACGTTCGCGGACTGCGACCGGGTGGCCGAGATCCGCGTCCGCGGCTGGCAGAGCGCGTACCGGGGCCTCCTACCGCAGCCGTACCTGGCCGCCCTGAGCGTGACCGAGGACGCCGAGCGCCGCCGCGCACGCCTGCGGGAGGCCGACGGCAGCGTGCTGAACCTCGTCGCGGAACAGGACGGCGAGCTGTTCGGCTGGGCGGCCTGCGGCCCCTACCGGGACGAGGGCGAAGTGCGCACCGCGGACGCCGAGTTGTACGCGCTCTACGTCGACCCCGGGCGGTACGGCGCGGGCGTCGGCCACGCCCTCCTCCAGGAGTCGGTACGCCGCTGCGCCGCCGCCGGGCACGACCGTGTGTACCTCTGGGTCCTCAAGGGCAACACCCGCGCCCGCGCCTTCTACGAACGGGCGGGGTTCCGGGCCGACGGCGCCGAGGAGCTCTTCGAGGCGGGCGGGGTCCCGGTTCCGGAGGTGCGGTACATGCTGGCTCTCTAGCGCTGCTCGGGAATCCGCGCCAGCGCGTGCACCGCTGTCTCGGCCAGCGTCGGGTGGGCCAGCGCCTCGTTCAGTACGGGTCGGGCGCGGGCGTCACCGAGGGCGCCGAGGCCCTCCACACAGGCGAGGGCCACGCGCCGGTAGGGGTCGTTCGGGCGCAGCCGGCGTTCCAGGGTGGTGATGAGGGCCGGTACCGACTCCGGCGCACGCAGTTCGGTCAGGAGCCGGACCGGGTGCAGGGCGTAGGCGACGCGCAGTTCGTTGGTGGCGAGGGCCGCGGCGGCGCGGGCGGTGCGCGGATCACCGAGGCGGGCCAGGGCGTACGCGGCGGAGGCGCAGCGCTGCGGCTCACGGTGGTTCAGCAGCAGGACGAGGGACTCGAAGGCACGGGAATCCCCCGCGACCCCCAGCCGGAACGCGGCCAGCTCCCTCGCCCACAGCGGCTGCCCGGCCTCGATCAGCACTCCGGCCAGCTCACCGAGGTCCTTCGTCTCCGCCAGCCGACCGTGCAGCGCCGACGCCCCCGACTCCTGCCGTAAGCGCTCCGTGAGTGATCGCAACTCTTCGTCCATGACACGCAGCCTAGGTGGGCCGTGAGCGCCTCGGGACGTACATCACAAACCCGGGGACTAGCGCGCTCGTTACCCGCCGGTTAAGCTCAGACGAGCGAGTTACCCACTCGCGGAACTCCTTGCGGTGGCCTGGTGACGCAGCTGCCGCGAGAGCAGTCGGTTCGGTACCTCAGGTATCGCAGTACGACGTGGCCCCGGGACAGGGCAGGTCGGCTCCACCGTTCTCCGGGCGTGTGCACGCCCGTGACGACGGCACCGCACCACCGGGCGTGTGCGCTTGCAGCCCGGCAACACCCGCATCTTCCACGCACCCGGTGCGCCTTCGGGCGTACCGGGTCGCGCTCCCAGTCGTCACCTCATTCCTGGAGTCCCGCGATGGCCGCTCCCCTGTCCGACACCCCTCTGTCCCCGCTCCAGACCATTGCCGTCATCGGCCTCGGCACGATGGGCACCGGCATCGCCGAGGTCCTCGCCAAGGCCGGTCGCGAGGTCGTCGGCATCGACATCAGCGAAGCCGCGGCCGCCCAGGCCGTCACCGCCCTGGAGGCCTCGACCGCCCGCGCCGTGGAGCGCGGCCGGCTGACCGGTCAGGAGCGCGCCGACGTCCTCGCCCGGGTCCGCACCTCCACCGACCTGCGCAGCGCGGCCGACGCCGACCTGGTCATCGAGGTGGCGCCGGAGTCGTACGAGATCAAGCACCAGATCTTCCGTGAACTCGACGGGATCGTGCGCCCCGGGACGATCCTGGCGACCGGCACCAACGCCCTGTCCGTCACCCGGCTCGCCGCCGACTCGGCCCGTCCCGAGCGCGTGCTCGGACTGCACTTCTTCAACCCGGCACCTGCGATGAAGCTGGTCGAGGTCGTCTCCTCGGTCCTGACCGCGCCGGCCGCCGTCAGCGCGGTCACCGACCTCGCCCTGGCCCTCGGCAAGGAGCCCGTCGCGGTGGGCGACCGGCCCGGATTCGTCGCCGACGGGCTGCTGTTCGGCTATCTCAACCAGGCCGCCGCGATGTACGAGGCGAAGTACGCCTCCCGCGAGGACATCGACGCCGCGATGCGGCTCGGCTGCGGACTGCCCATGGGCCCGCTCGCCCTGCTCGACCTGATCGGCATCGACACCGCGCGCACGGTCCTGGAGGCCATGTACTCCGAGTCGAAGGACCGGCTGCATGCCCCCGCGCCGATCCTCAAGCAGCTCAGCGAGGCGGGTCTGACGGGCCGCAAGGCGGGCCGCGGCTTCTACTCCTACGAGGCTCCGGGCAGCGCGGACGTCGTGGCTGACACCCTGACGCCGGCCGCCGCGGGCTCCGGGACCTCCGGCCGTGAGATCCGTTCCGTCGGTGTCGCGGGCTCCGGCACCATGGCCTCCGGTATCGCCGAGGTCTTCGCCAAGGCCGGCTACGAGGTCGTCCTCGCCGCCCGCAGCGAGGAGAAGGCCGAGACCGCCAAGGCCCGTATCGGCAAGTCCCTCTCGCGCTCCGTCGACAAGGGGCGGATGACCGCCGAGGCCGCCGCGCAGACCCTGGACCGGATCACGGCGGCGGGCTCGTACGACGCCTTCGCCGACGTCGATCTGGCCGTCGAGGCCGTCGCCGAGGACCTGGAGGTCAAGCAGCAGCTGTTCGCGGCGCTGGACAAGGTCTGCAAGCCGGGCGCGGTCCTGGCCACGACCACCTCGTCGCTGCCGGTCGTCGCCTGTGCCCGTGCCACCTCGCGTCCCCAGGACGTGATCGGCATGCACTTCTTCAACCCGGCGCCGGCGATGAAGCTGGTCGAGGTCGTCCGCACGGTGCTCACGGCCGACGACGTCCACGCCACGGTCCGCGAGGTCTGCGTGAAGATCAGGAAGCACGCGGTCGACTGCGGCGACCGAGCGGGCTTCATCGTGAACGCGCTGCTGTTCCCGTACCTCAACAACGCCATCAAGATGGTCCAGGAGCACTACGCGTCGCTCGACGACATCGACGCCGCGATGAAGCTGGGCGGCGGCTATCCGATGGGGCCCTTCGAACTCCTGGACGTCGTCGGGCTCGATGTCTCGCTGGCCATCGAGAAGGTCCTGCACCGCGAGTTCCGGGACCCGGGCCTGGCTCCGGCCCCGCTCCTGGAGCACCTGGTGGCCGCGGGCTGCCTCGGCCGCAAGACCGGCCGTGGCTTCCGCGAATATGCCCGCCGCTGAGCCGTCCGGCGACTGGTTCAGAGGCGCCGAGGACTGGGGCGGACTGCTCGACCCCCACGGAACCCCCCTGCCCGCACCGGGCGGGGGGTACCCGGGACATGAGCGCCAACCTGCGCACATGCAGTACGTTCGGGTCATGTCCCAGCCCGCCAAGTCCTCACGTACACCAGCTACGCCCGACGCGCCGGAAAGTGCCGCAGGCAGCCGCGCTGCCGCCCAGCGGCTCAAGATGCGCCGAGAACTGGCGGCAGCGGCGATGGAGCTGTTCTCGGCCAAGGGGTACGAGGCGACCACCGTCGACGAGATCGCGGCCGCGGCCGGAGTGGCCCGCCGCACCTTCTTCCGCCACTTCCGCTCCAAGGAAGAGGCGATCTTCCCGGACCACGACGACACGCTGATCCGCGCCGAGGCCGTCCTCAACGCCGCTCCCCCGCACGAGCACCCGCTCGACACGGTGTGCAACGGCATCAAGGAAGTCATGCGGATGTACGCGGCCCAGCCGGAGATCTCGGTCGCCCGCTACAAGCTCACGCGCGAGGTGCCCACCCTGCGCGAGGCCGAGATCGCGTCGGTGGCCCGCTACGAGCGGCTGTTCACCCGCTATCTCCTCGGCCACTTCGACGAGCACGCGCACGACGACGACGCCAACGACGACCCGCTGCTGGCCGAGGTCGCCGCGTCCGCGGTCGTCACGGCCCACAACCACGTGCTGCGGCGGTGGCTGAGGGCCGGCGGGCAGGGCGACGTGGAGTCGCAGCTGGACCACGCCTTCGCGATCGTGCGCAAGACGTTCGGGTCCGGCATCGGGGCCGGGCGCAGCACCGCGCCGAAGCCGGCCGCCGCGACGGTCTCGGCCCACGGGGAGGTCCTGGTGACGGTCGCCCGCACCGACGCCCCGCTCGACCAGGTCATGCGGACCATCGAGGAGGCGCTCAAGGAGCGCTGAGCACTACCGCTTCGCTGTGATGACGGCCACCCCTCGGGGTGGCCGTTTTCGTGTGCCTCCACCCGATTTCCAGTGGATTTCAAGCCGCGTTCGATCGATCATCGCTCATTTGTTACGTAAAGATTTCACTTGAGAGCAGTTCCTGGCACTCAGTGCCTTGCGGCGTGACACGCGGTGTCATACGTTGATGTTGTCCGGGCGGCCGGCGTGCAGAGACCTTTCGTACGTCGGCTGTCCCAACAAGTCATCGGCTTGCCCGCCCGGACGCCTGCGTCACAGGCAACCTCCCGCGCCACAAAGCGCTGCCGAAGCACCACCTCGCCGAACCGACGGCACTTCTCGACAAACCCTCAGCAGCACCGACGTAACCCTCAGCACCCCTCCCTCAGGGTGCGTATCGCCGGAGGCAACACCGTGACCGTGAAGGACATCCTGGACGCGATCCAGTCGCCGGACTCGACTCCGGCCGACTTCGCCGCACTGCCGCTCCCCGAGTCGTACCGCGCGATCACCGTGCACAAGGACGAGACGGAGATGTTCGCGGGCCTGGAGAGCCGCGACAAGGACCCCCGCAAGTCGACCCACCTCGACGACGTGCCGGTGCCCGAGCTCGGCCCGGGCGAGGCGCTGGTCGCGGTGATGGCGTCGAGCGTCAACTACAACTCCGTGTGGACCTCGATCTTCGAGCCGCTGTCCACCTTCGGGTTCCTGGAGCGCTACGGCCGCACCAACGACCTGGCCAAGCGGCACGACCTGCCGTACCACATCATCGGCTCCGACCTCGCGGGCGTCGTCCTGCGCACCGGCCCCGGCGTGAACGCCTGGAAGCCCGGTGACGAGGTCGTCGCGCACTGCCTGTCCGTCGAGATGGAGTCCTCGGACGGCCACAACGACACGATGCTCGACCCCGAGCAGCGCATCTGGGGCTTCGAGACCAACTTCGGCGGCCTCGCCGAGATCGCGCTCGTGAAGTCCAACCAGCTGATGCCCAAGCCGGGCCACCTCAGCTGGGAGGAGGCCGCCGCGCCGGGCCTGGTGAACTCCACCGCCTACCGCCAGCTGGTCTCCCGCAACGGCGCCGGCATGAAGCAGGGCGACAACGTCCTGATCTGGGGCGCCAGCGGCGGACTCGGCTCCTACGCCACCCAGTTCGCGCTGGCCGGCGGCGCCAACCCGATCTGTGTCGTCTCCAGCGACCAGAAGGCGGACATCTGCCGCTCGATGGGCGCGAACGCGATCATCGACCGCAACGCCGAGGGTTACCGGTTCTGGAAGGACGAGCAGACCCAGGACCCCAAGGAGTGGAAGCGCTTCGGCAAGCGCATCCGCGAGCTGACCGGCGGCGAGGACATCGACATCGTCTTCGAGCACCCGGGCCGCGAGACCTTCGGCGCGAGCGTCTTCGTCACCCGCAAGGGCGGCACCATCACCACCTGCGCCTCGACCTCGGGCTACATGCACGAGTACGACAACCGCTACCTGTGGATGTCGCTGAAGCGGATCATCGGCTCGCACTTCGCCAACTACCGCGAGGCCTGGGAGGCCAACCGGCTGATCGCGAAGGGCAAGATCCACCCGACCCTCTCCAAGGTGTACTCCCTGGAGGAGACCGGGCAGGCCGCCTACGACGTGCACCGCAACCTCCACCAGGGGAAGGTCGGCGTGCTCTGCCTGTCCCCCGAGGAGGGCCTGGGTGTGCGCGACGAGGAGATGCGCGCCACGCACCTCGACGCCATCAACCGCTTCCGCAACATCTGAGACACCCGGGGTCATAGATGACTGAGCGTCAGCCCGCCGAGGACAAGCGGGAGAAGGACCGGCCGTGGCTCATGCGCACGTACGCCGGCCACTCCACGGCCGAGGCGTCCAACGAGCTGTACCGGCGCAACCTCGCCAAGGGCCAGACCGGCCTGTCGGTGGCGTTCGACCTGCCGACACAGACCGGTTACGACTCCGACCACATCCTCGCCCGCGGCGAGGTCGGTCGGGTCGGGGTACCGGTCGCGCACCTCGGTGACATGCGCCGGCTGTTCCAGGACATCCCCCTGGACCAGATGAACACCTCGATGACGATCAACGCCACCGCCATGTGGCTGCTGGCGCTCTACCAGGTCGTCGCCGAGGAGCAGGGTGCGGACATCACCCGGCTCCAGGGCACGACCCAGAACGACATCGTCAAGGAGTACCTGTCCCGCGGCACCCATGTGTTCCCGCCGGGGCCGAGCCTCCGTCTGACGACCGACATGATCGCGTACACGGTCTCCCACATCCCCAAGTGGAACCCGATCAACATCTGCAGCTACCACCTCCAGGAAGCGGGCGCCACGCCCGTCCAGGAGATCGCGTACGCGATGTCGACGGCGATCGCGGTCCTGGACGCCGTCCGCGACTCCGGGCAGGTGCCGCCGGAGAAGTTCGGTGACGTCGTCGCCCGTATCTCCTTCTTCGTGAACGCGGGCGTCCGCTTCATCGAGGAGATGTGCAAGATGCGCGCCTTCGGCCGCATCTGGGACCAGGTCACCCGCGAGCGCTACGGCATCGAGAACGCCAAGCAGCGTCGTTTCCGCTACGGCGTCCAGGTCAACTCCCTCGGTCTGACCGAGGCGCAGCCGGAGAACAACGTCCAGCGGATCGTGCTGGAGATGCTGGCCGTGACCCTCTCCAAGGACGCACGCGCGCGTGCCGTGCAGCTGCCCGCCTGGAACGAGGCCCTCGGTCTGCCGCGGCCGTGGGACCAGCAGTGGTCGCTGCGCATCCAGCAGGTCCTCGCCCATGAGAGCGACCTGCTGGAGTACGAGGACATCTTCGAGGGCTCGCACGTCATCGAGGGGAAGGTGACCAGGCTCGTCGAGGAGTCCCTCGCCGAGATCGACCGGATCCAGCAGATGGGCGGCGCGATGGCCGCCGTCGAGTCGGGCTACCTCAAGTCGCAGCTCGTCTCCTCGCACGCCGAGCGCCGGGCCCGGATCGAGTCCGGCCAGGAGAAGATCATCGGCGTCAACATCTTCGAGACCACCGAGCCGAACCCGCTCACGGCCGACGTGGACACCGCGATCCAGACGGTCGACCCCGCGGTCGAGGCCCGCGTGATCGCCGGGCTCCAGCACTGGCGTGACACGCGCTACCAGCCGCCCTTCAACCACCCGCGCCCCTGCAAGGCGCTGGAGAAGCTGAAGGAGGCCGCCAAGGGCACCGGCAACCTGATGGAGGCCACCCTGGAGTGCGCCCGCGCCGGTGTCACGACCGGCGAGTGGTCGGGGGCGCTGCGCGAGGTGTTCGGCGAGTTCCGGGCGCCGACCGGGGTCTCCTCGGCGCCGGTGGCGGTGCCGGCGGAGGAGGGCTCGGCCATGGCCGACGTCCGCCGCAAGGTCGACCTGACGGCGAAGGACATGGGCGTCGGCAAGCTGCGCTTCCTGGTCGGCAAGCCGGGCCTGGACGGGCACTCCAACGGCGCCGAGCAGATCGCCGTACGGGCCCGTGACGCCGGGTTCGAGGTGGTCTACCAGGGCATCCGGCTCACCCCGGAGGAGATCGTGGAGGCGGCCCTCGCCGAGGACGTGCACGCGGTGGGTCTGTCGATCCTGTCCGGCTCGCACGCCCAGCTCGTCCCGGACGTCGTGGAGCGGCTCCGTGTGGCCGGTGCCACAGACATCCCGGTGATCGCCGGTGGCATCATCCCGAAGGGGGACGCCGAGCAGCTCCGGGCCGCCGGAGTGGCCGCCGTCTTCACCCCGAAGGACTTCGACATCACCGGAATCATCGGCTCCATCGTCGACGAGATCCGGAAAGCGAACAAGCTCGACCCCCTGGAGGTCCCCGCATGACCGTCAACCGTCTGCGTCCCCGCCGCTCGTGTCTCGCGGTGCCGGGAAGCAACCCCCGCTTCCTGGAGAAGGCGCAGGGCCTCCCGGCGGACCAGGTCTTCCTCGACCTGGAGGACGCGTGCGCCCCGCTCGCCAAGCCCGAGGCTCGGCACACCATCGTCAAGTTCCTCAACGAGGGTGACTGGACCGGCAAGACACGGGTGGTCCGCGTCAACGACTGGACGACGGAGTGGACGTACCGCGATGTCGTGACCGTCGTCGAGGGTGCGGGGCAGAACCTCGACTGCATCATGCTGCCGAAGGTGCAGACGGCCCAGCAGGTCGTCGCCCTCGACCTCCTGCTGACGCAGATCGAGAAGACGATGGGCTTCGAGGTCGGCAAGATCGGCATCGAGGCGCAGATCGAGAACGCGCAGGGCCTGAACAACGTCAACGAGATCGCGACGGCCTCCCAGCGCGTCGAGACGATCATCTTCGGCCCGGCCGACTTCATGGCGTCGATCAACATGAAGTCGCTGGTCGTGGGCGAGCAGCCGCCCGGCTACCCGGCGGACGCCTACCACTACATCCTGATGAAGATCCTGATGGCCGCCCGCGCCAACGACCTCCAGGCGATCGACGGCCCCTACCTCCAGATCCGCAACGTCGACGGCTACCGCGAGGTCGCCCAGCGCGCCGCCGCGCTCGGCTTCGACGGCAAGTGGGTGCTGCACCCGGGCCAGGTCGAGGCGTCCAACGAGATCTTCTCGCCCTCGCAGGAGGACTTCGACCACGCCGAGCTGATCCTGGACGCGTACGACTGGTGCACGTCCGAGGCGGGCGGCAAGAAGGGCTCGGCGATGCTCGGCGACGAGATGATCGACGAGGCCAGCCGCAAGATGGCGCTGGTCATCTCCGGCAAGGGGCGTGCGGCGGGCATGCAGCGCACGTCCAAGTTCGAGATCCCGGAGGCCTGAGCGCGATGCAGTTCGGACGCACCTACGAGGAGTTCGAGGTCGGGGCGGTCTACAAGCACTGGCCCGGGAAGACGGTCACGGAGTACGACGACCACCTCTTCTGCCTCCTCACCATGAACCACCACCCGCTCCACATGGACGTCAACTACGCCGAGAAGACGACGGACTTCGGCAAGAACGTGGTGGTCGGGAACTACATCTACTCCCTGCTGCTCGGCATGTCGGTCCCGGACGTCTCCGGCAAGGCGATCGCCAACCTGGAGATCGAGTCGCTGAAGCACGTGGCGCCGACCTTCCACGGCGACACGCTCTACGGCCAGACGACCGTGCTCGACAAGTGGCCGTCCAAGTCGAAGAACGACCGCGGCATCGTCTACGTCGAGACCAAGGGCTACAAGCAGGACGGCACGCTGGTCTGCGTGTTCCGCCGCAAGGTCCTGGTGCCGACCGAGACGTACATCAAGGAACGCGGCGGCGAACAGCCCGGCCGCCCGGAACTCCAGGAGGGCTGAGCCCGATGGCACGCCTCGCCCAGACCGCCGGTCTGACCGACATCCAGCAGGAAATCCTCTCCACCGTCCGCGACTTCGTGGACAAGGAGATCATCCCGGTCGCCACCGAGCTGGAGCACCGCGACGAGTACCCGCAGCAGATCGTCGACGGCCTCAAGGAGTTGGGCCTGTTCGGCCTGATGATCCCGGAGGAGTACGGCGGCCTGGGCGAGTCGCTCCTGACGTACGCGCTGTGCGTCGAGGAGATCGCCCGCGGCTGGATGTCGGTGTCCGGCATCATCAACACCCACTTCATCGTGGCGTACATGCTCAAGCAGCACGGCACGCAGGAGCAGAAGGACCACTTCCTGCCGCGCATGGCGGCCGGCGACATCCGCGGCGCGTTCTCGATGTCGGAGCCGGGTCTGGGCTCGGACGTGTCGGCCATCACCTCGAAGGCGGTGAAGGACGGCGAGGAGTACGTCCTGAACGGCCAGAAGATGTGGCTGACGAACGGGGGGACGTCGAGTCTGGTCGCCGTTCTCGTCCGAAGTGACGAAGGACTCACTCCCGAAGAGGCGGCCGCCAAGCCGCACAAGTCGATGACGACCTTCCTCGTCGAGAAGGAGCCCGGCTTCGGAGAGGTCCGCCCCGGCCTCACCATCCCCGGGAAGATCGACAAGATGGGCTACAAGGGCGTCGACACCACCGAGCTGATCATGGATGGCCTGCGGATTCCGGCCAACCGCGTGCTCGGCGGCGTCACCGGCCGAGGTTTTTACCAAATGATGGACGGCGTCGAGGTCGGCCGCGTCAACGTGGCGGCACGTGGTTGCGGCGTCGCTCAGCGTGCCTTCGAACTCGGCGTCTCGTATGCCCAGCAGCGTCACACTTTCGGCAAGCCGATCGCCCAGCACCAGGCGATCCAGTTCAAGCTGGCCGAGATGGCTACCAAGGTCGAGGCCGCTCATGCGATGATGGTCAACGCGGCACGCAAAAAGGACTCCGGGGAGCGAAACGACCTTGAGGCTGGGATGGCGAAGTACCTCGCCTCCGAGTACTGCAAGGAGGTCGTGGAGGACGCCTTCCGGATCCACGGCGGCTACGGCTTCTCCAAGGAGTACGAGATCGAGCGCCTCTACCGCGAGGCTCCGATGCTGCTGATCGGCGAAGGTACCGCCGAGATCCAGAAAATGATCATCGGTCGCAGGCTGCTCGAAGAGTATCGATTCCAGGGCTGATTGTCCGGATACGGGGTGTTTTCTTGGAGAAGAAGATCACACCCCGTCAACACTCTTCAGCCGCCGACTCGGCTTCCTGGCTTGCCCAGTTGTGGCCCGCGACCGGTACGATCCCGGGAAAGCCGCCGTCCCCCGATACAGCGCGGCGCCATCCGCTACGAAGGTCATCCATGCCCCACAGCCAAACCTCTGCACCACGCGACAGCCAGGCCGGCGGCGTACGCCTCGCGCGCGGAGCATCGCCGTGGCTTCTCCCGACCGTCGCCACCGCAGCCCTCAGCCTGGTGCGTGCGCGCAAGTCCGGCGCCGCCAAGGCCGTCGCCGTGCCCGCCACCGCGCTCGCGGCGGGCATGCTGTGGTTCTTCCGCGACCCCGAGCGCGAGATCGCCCAGGGCCGGGTCATCTCGCCCGCCGACGGTGTGGTGCAGAGCATCATGCCGTGGAAGGACGGGCGCACCCGCGTCGCGATCTTCATGAGCCCGCTCAACGTCCACGTCAACCGCGCGCCTCTCTCCGGCACGGTGACGTCGGTCGAGCACATCCCCGGCGGGTTCGTTCCGGCGTTCAACAAGGAGAGCGAGAACAACGAGCGCGTAGTCTGGCATTTCGACACCGAACTCGGTGACATCGAGATGATCCAGATCGCCGGCGCGGTGGCCCGCCGCATCGTTCCCTACATTCCGCAGGGCACGAAGGTCGAGCAGGGTGACCGCATCGGTCTGATCCGCTTCGGCTCGCGCGTCGACATCTACCTCCCCGAGGGCGTGGATGTCGCGGTCGAGGTGGGTCAGAAGACCGTGGCTGGGGTGACTCGCATTGACCGTGATTGATCCTGAGACACAGGCGGGCTGGGTGCCCGAGGCCGAAGAGGTCGAGGACGAGGAGGAGATGCCTCTTTCTCTCCGCCTCTCGATAGCGGACACCCTCACCCTCGGCAATGCCACGTGCGGCTTCATGGCGGTGTACTTCACCACCACCGGCATCCTGATCCCGCACCTCACGGACAGCCAGGAGTCCGGCATGGCCCGCAACAGCGCGGCCACCGCTGTCATCCTGATGCTCTGTGCGGCGGTGTTCGACCTGTTCGACGGCCTGGTGGCGCGCAAGCTGCGCTCCTCGCCGATGGGCGCGGAGCTGGACAACCTCTCCGACCTGGTCAGCTTCGGCCTGGCACCTGCGTACTTCGTCCTCGTCTACGGCATGGTCGCCGCCGACGCCTCCCAGCGGGTGGCGGCGGTGGGGGCGATCGTGGTGCTCCTGGCGGTGGTCCTCAGACTTGCGCGGTTCTCCTGTGTGACGGTGAAGGACGGCACCTTCCAGGGCATGCCGTCACCGTTCGGGGCACTGACCGTGGTCTCGATCGTGCTCCTCGAACTGCCCTTCGAGGCGACACTGATGGCGATCCTGGGGACGGCGTGGCTGATGGTGAGCCGGGTGGAGTACCCGAAGCCACGCGGCATCCTCGCGGTGGCGATGCTCGGCTGGATCGTGTCGGCCATGGGCCTGCTGGCGGCCTGGGCGTTCGACGCACCGGGCGGCCAACTGCTCCTTCAGACGGGCTGTGCCCTGCAGCTGGTCATGGGCGCGGTGATCCCGCTGTTCGCCACGGCTCGCCGGGTGCACAACTTCCGTGACAACCGGCGTGAGGCACGAGCGACACAGCCGTAGGCGCCTGGTGGAAGACCTTCGAAAGGGCCCGAACCGATATCCGGTTCGGGCCCTCTTCGCTGTGCTGCCTCAGGTCCCCGGTGTGTACGCCTCCGCGGCCTCCGACGCCTCCGCCTCCCGTACGACCTTCATGCCGCCCGTGACGCTCTTGTCCGGCTGGAGGATCACGCTCTGCCGGGAGGACGGGGACTTGGGGTCGGTGAAGTCCTGGGTGGGGCCGAAGCCGAGGTCGAAGGAGTCGATGGTCAGCAGGGCCTTGTCGACGCCCTCCCTGGTGAGGTCCTTGCTCGCGCAGGCCTTCTTCAGTGCCTCGCCGAAGGCCGACACCGCGGTCCAGCCGGCGACGATGCCGTTGTCGAGGGCGTCCTTCGGGTAGGCCGCCTGGTAGTCGGCGACGAGCTTCTTCGCCTCCGGGGTGTCCGCGCCGATCGGGAGCGAGGGCGAGGCCACGTAGTAGTTCTTCATCAGGGCCGGTCCCGCCTGGGTGGCCAGGAGCTGGGGGGCGAAGGCGGAGTTGTTGCCGATGATCGGCACGCCGAAGCCGCCGGCCGCCGCGACGCCGACGAGCGAGGCCGCCTGGCGCGGGCCCGCGCTGATGACGATCGCCTTGACGCCGGCCTGCTTGAGCGCGGCGACCTGGGCGGTCATGTCGTTGTCGGTGGGCTTGATCTTCTGCTCGACGACGGTCAGCCCCTCCTCCTGCGCGATGTGCTTCGAGCCGACCAGGGCGCTCTCGCCGTAGTCGCCCTCGAAGTACACGTGGCCGATCTTGTCGCCCTTCTTGATGCCCTTCTCCTTGATCAGGAAGTCGACGGCGTTGATCGTCTCGATGTCGTAGGTGGAGCCGATGACCCGGATGTACGGGCTGCCGAGCAGCGCGGCCGACCACGCCTGCGGCAGCACGAGCCCCTTGTCCTGGCCGTCTACGCGCTGCTTGACCGCGGCGACGAACGGGGACCCGATGAACTGCGCGAAGCCCAGGACCTTCGGCTCCAGCTCGGTGTAGCCGGCGAGGGCCTTCTGCGGGTCGTAGCCGTGGTCGCGGACCGTCAGCTGGACCTTGTAGCCGCAGACACCTCCGTCGGCGTTCAACTGCTTCACATACAGCTGCTGGGCCTGGGTGACGCTCTTGCCGAGGGTGGCGTAGACGCCGGTCATGTCGGTGAGGGCGCCGAGGGTGATCGTCTTGCCCGAGATCCCGTCGCCCGTCTTCACCCCACCCGCGGACTGCTGGTCACCGTCGTCGTCCTTGGCCTTGGAGCTGCACCCCGCCAGGACCAGCAGTGCGGCGAGCGCGCCGGCGGCGACCCTGGCCGCGTACGTCGTGTTCATCGTTCCTCCCCGGGTTCGGTTGTGACGCGACGCCGGGCGGCCATCCTGACCAGGCCGCCGGGCAGGAACAGCACCACCAGCACGACGGCGGCGCCGTAGAGGTACCGGGATGCCTCGCCCGGTGCGATCCCGCCCGTGCCGGGGGCGGAGACCAGGGGCAGCGCATCGCTGTAGCGGGTCAGCAGCTGCGGGAGCAGGGAGACGAAGACGGCCCCCGCGACCGCGCCGGAGACCGAGCCGAGCCCGCCGATGACGATCATGGCGAGGTACTCCAGGGACAGCGTGATGCCGAAGTAGTCGGGCACGGTCCGCTGGAAGACCAGGGCCAGGAGCACGCCCGCCAGTCCGGCGTACATCGACGACAGCACGAAGACGGCGGCCCGGTGGCGGGCCACCGGCACCCCGATGACGCCGGCGGCGATGCGGTGGTCGCGGATGGCGTTCATGGCCCGGCCCGGACGGCCGCGCAGGACGCCACGGGCGAACAGCGCGCCGGCCAGGAGGACGGCCAGACCGGCGTACCAGAGTTTCTCCGCCGACCCGAACGGCACGGCGGCCACGAGGAGTTCGCGGTCGTCGAAGGTGAGGCCGAAGAGGTTCAGCGGCGGCACGTCACGGCCGTTCGCGCCGCCGGTCAGATCGTGGGCGTTGAACATCACGTGCTGCCCGATGAAGACGAGCGCGAGTGTGGCGATGCCGAGGTAGGCGCCGCTGAGCCGGCCGGAGATGGGGCTGAACAGCCCGCCCGCGACGCCCGCGACCAGTACCGCGAGCACGGCCGCCAGCCAGGTCGGCAGGCCGAGCCCGGTCAGGCCGTCGCCGCCGTCCGCCGCGAACACGCAGTAGCCGTAGGCGCCGACGGCGAGGAAGAAGGCGTGGCCCATGGAGAGCTGCCCGGTGGCGCCGGTCAGGAGGTTGATGCCGATCGCTCCGATCGCCGCGGCCATGGCGAAGAGGCCGGCCTGGAGCCAGAAGCGGTCGAGGTAGAAGGGCAGGGCCAGCAGGACCAGCGCCCCGGCCGCCCGGACGTAGAAGCGGGGGCTCGTGAGCCGGGCGGGGCGGCGGCGGGTGCCGGGCGCTGCCTCGCGGGCCTCGTCGCGGCCGAGGACCTCAGACACGGGCCGGCTCCTTCGTTCCGAACAGCCCGGCGGGGCGGATGAGCAGGATCGCGACCATCACGAGGTACGGCGCCAGGTCTCCGAGTCCGCGCCCCAGGAACGTCAGGTCGCTCTGGTATCCCGTCGCCAGCGACTCCGTGACGCCGACCAGCAGCCCGCCCACCAGCGCGCCCGTCGTGGAGTCCAGGCCGCCCAGGATCGCGGCCGGGAAGGCCTTCAGCGCGGCCAGCGAGGTGGCCCGTTCCAGCCCCGGCGTCGGGAAGACGGTGAGGAACAGCGCGGCGACGGCGGCGAGTCCCCCGGCCACGGCCCAGGCTCCCAGGGACACCCGCCCCAGCCGTACGCCCATCAGGGCCGCCGTCTCCGCGCTCTCCGCGGCCGCCCGCATCGCCACACCCCACGAGGTGTACCGGAAGGCCAGCAGGAACGCGGTGATGAGCAGCGCCGCCGCCACGAACGCGGCGATCCGCGTGTGGGCGAGGGAGATCGGCCCGACCTTGAGCACGGCGTCGCCCCACGGGTCGCCGAGCGCCAGCACGTCGGTGCCGATACGGCGGGTCAGTTCGGTGGTGAGCAGGATGTCGACGCCGATGGTGACGATGGCGAGGACGCTGTGGTCGGAGCCCCGGTAGCGCCGCATCACCAGGAACTCCACCGCCGCGCCGACCACGGCCGCGCCCGCGATCCCGACGAGCAGCGCGGGCCAGAACCCGAGGTCGTCGTGGAGGGTCGCGGTGACATAGCCGCCCGCCAACAGCAGTGAGGCGTGGGCGAAGTTGACGACCTCGGTGGCCCGGAAGATCACCACGAAGCCGAGCGCGATGAGCGCGTACACGGAGCCCAGCGAGAGGCCGTTGAGGAGGATCTCGGCGAGAGTGCTCATGACGCGTCCCCCAGGTACGCCCGGACGACGGCCGGATCGTTCTGTACGTCGGCGGGGACGCCGTCGGCGATCCGGCGCCCGAAGTCGAGTACGGTCACGGCGTCCGCGAGCCGCATCACCACCCCCATGTCGTGTTCCACCAGCACGATCGAGATGCCGAGACCGTCACGGACTCCCGCGATCACGGCGGCCGTCCGGCGCCGTTCGTCGGCGGTCATCCCGGCGACGGGCTCGTCGAGAAGCAGCAGGCGCGGTTCCATGCAGAGCGCGCGGGCGAGTTCGGCGAGCTTCTGCTGCCCGTACGGGAGTGATCCCGCGGGCCGTGCCAGACAGTCCGCGATGCCGACGAACTCGGCGATCTCACGCACCCGTTCACGGTGGACCCGTTCCTCCCGGGCGGCCGACGGAAGCCGAAGTCCCGCCGCCACGAAGCCGGTTCGGGTCAGCCGGTGTCTGCCGAGCAGCAGGCTGTCCTCGACCGACGCGAGGGGCGGCAGGGCGAGGTTCTGGAAGATGCGGGCGACGCCGAGGCCGGCGATGCGGTGCGCGGGCATGCCGGTGAGCTCGTGGCCGCCGAAGCGGACGCTGCCCGCGGTGGCCCGGTAGACACCGGACAGGACGTTGAAACAGGTGGACTTCCCGGCGCCGTTGGGGCCGATGAGGGCGTGCACGGTGCCGGGGCGGACGGTGAAGCTCACGTCGTCCAGGGCGGTGAGTCCGGCGAACCGGACGGTGAGGTCGCGTACTTCGAGGGTGTCCACGGCGCTCACCCCTGCCACCGGCCGAGGGTGCGCGCGCCTTGGGACCGTGCCGCGTCCGCCGCCGCGTCCTCGTCGACGACACCCAGATAGCGGCGGCGGACCTCGTCGGAGGCGGCCAGTTCGGCGGCCGGTCCGGACAGGGTCACCTCGCCGACTTCGAGGACGTACGCGCGCGTGGCGAGCCGTAGGGCAAGGGCGGCGTTCTGTTCGACGAGGAGCACCGAGGTGCCCTGTTCGTTGATCTCACGGACGGTGTCGGCGATCCGCTGGGCCATGAGCGGGGCGAGTCCGAGGGAGGGCTCGTCGAGGAGGAGGACCTTCGGGGCGGCCATCAGGGCCCGGGCGACGGCGAGCATCTGCTGTTCGCCGCCGGAGAGCAGGCCCGCGCGCTGCTGTGCGCGCTCCGCGAGGACGGGGAACAGCTCGTGGACGCGGGCGAGGGCCTTCGGCCGGGCCGCGCGGCTGCCTCCGAGGGCGCCCGCGCGCAGGTTGTCGGCGACCGTCATCCGGGCGAACACCCGGCGCCCCTCGGGCACTTGGGAGACGCCGGCGGCGACCACCCGGTCCGCGGAGAGCCGGTCGAGCCGTCGGTCGCCCAGGCTCACCCCGCCCTCGGTGACCGCGCCGCCGTGGAAGGACAGGGTGCGGCTGATCGCCCGCAGCAGCGTGGACTTGCCGGCGCCGTTGGAGCCCAGGACGGCCACCACGGCTGCCTCGGGCACCTCCAGGGACACCCGGCGCAGGGCGCGCACGGGCCCGTATCCGACCGACAGATCCCGCACCACGAGTCCGGAACCCCCCATGGACTTCCCCCCTGTCCTCACTCGGTGTGGCGCTCACCCCAGCACCGGTGAGGGCGTCCGTCCACGGCCCGCGGCGGAATCGCTGCGGGTGCCCAGCGGGCCGGGCGGGGCGTTGTGCGCGTGCACAACACCGCGTGTCAGGGGCCTGTGCGCGGCCGCGTCCCGGTGGCATCCTCCGGTCATGGGAGGGCGACGGCCACGCACCGGTCATGACTGGAAGCTGCTCGCGGAGTCCTGCACGGCTCTGCTGGAACGGGTGCCCGAGCTCGTCGACGAGCACCTACGGCAACTCACCGAGCACTCCCCCGTGTACGGGCGGGTGCTCCCGCACGACACGCAGTGGCGGGAGGCGGAGGAGGCGTTCCGGATCGGCATCGAGACGCTCTCCGCGCCCCGGGACTCGCCGCGCCGCGATCTGGAGTACGCGGAGGACGCGGGCCGGCGCCGGGCCCAGCAGGGGCTGCCGCTGGATCTGCTGGTGCACGCCTATCGCAACGCCGGCTATCTGGTGTGGGACGCGCTGGTGGAGGGCGCGGCCGGGCGGGAGCCGGAGCGGCTGGCGGCGCTGATGCGGTCGACGACGATGGTGTGGTCGGCGGTGGACGCGCAGGCCCAGGCGGCGTCGGAGGCGTACCGGGCGACGGAGGCGGAGCTGCGGCGGCGGACCGACGAGCAGTTGCAGGCGCTGCTCGACGCCCTCCTGGAAGGGCAGGCGTCGCCGGGGCTCGCGGCGCGGGCGGCGGCGGGCCTCGATCTGCCGGAGCACGGGCCGTACGCGGTGGTGGTGCTGCGGACCGAGCGGCGGGACGGCGGTGTGCGGCCCTTGCAGGGGGCCGGGTTCCGGTTCATCTGGCGGATGCGGGCGGACTGCGAGGTCGCGGTCGTCGCGCTCACCCCGGGCCAGGGCCTGGACGGGGTGGCCCGGGCGCTCGACGGGCGGTGCTCGGGGCCCGGCGGGATCAGTCCGGTGGTGCCGGGGCTGGCCGAGCTGGGGCGGGCCCGGCGGCTCGCGGAACTGGCGCTGCGGACGTGTCCGCCGGACGCGACCGGGGTCGTACGGCTGGATCAGCGGATGCCGACGGCGCTGGTGGTGAGCCAGCCGGAGCTCGCCGACCGGCTGGTGTCGGACGTGTTCGGCGAGCTGCTGGCGCTGGAGCCCGCCGACCGGGCCGTGCTCCTTGAGACCCTCGACGTCTGGCTGACGTGCGAGGGCTCCGCGGGGCGGGCCGCGGGACGGCTGTACTGCCATCGCAACACGGTCTTCAACCGCTTACGGCGACTGGAACAGCTGACGTCCCGGTCGCTGGCCCGGCCCCGGGACCTGATCGAGATGACGCTGGCGCTGGACGCGTACCGGCTCTCGGGTGCCCGGAGGTGATCAGGTCAGGAAGTCCCGGCCGATCTGCTCCGCCACCCGTTCCAGGATCGGTCCCGCCTCCGCGATGCACTTCGCCACGTCGGGCTCGACCTCGGTGAGCGGGTACGCCCGCCGGATGCCGGCCCGGCCGAGGGCCTCCGGGGGCAGGGCCAGGCGGCCGCAGACCGCGACGACCTCCTTGTCCGCGGCGCGGGCCGCGGCGGCGACGCCCGCGGGGGCCTTGCCGTGCAGGGTCTGCTCGTCGAGGGAGCCCTCGCCGGTGATGACCAGGGTGGCCTTCGCCAGCGCGGGAGCGAAGCCGAGGACGTCGAGCATGACCTCGATGCCGGCACGGAACCGGGCGCCGACCAGCAGGGCGCCGTAGCCGATGCCGCCCGCGGCACCCGCACCGGGCGAGGCCGCGTACGCGGCGGCCTTGGCGCCGAGAGCCTCCTCCAGCACGCGCGCGTAGTGGGCGAGGGCCTCGTCGAGGGCCTCCACGTCGTCCGGGGAGGCGCCCTTCTGCGGGCCGTAGACCGCGGGCGCGCCCTTGGGGCCGGTCAGGGGGTTGTCGACGTCGCTGGCGAGGACCAGTTCGACGTCGGCCAGGCGCGGGTCCAGGTCCGACAGGTCGGCCGTGGCGAGGTCGGCGAGACCGCCGCCGCCCGGGGCGACCGGTTCGCCGTCCTGGTCGAGGAAGCGGGCGCCGAGCGCGGTCAGCATCCCGGCGCCGCCGTCCGTGGTGGCGCTGCCGCCGACGCCGAAGACGATCGTGCGGGCGCCCGCGTCGAGCGCGGCCCGCAGCAGCTCGCCGGAGCCGTACGTGGAGGCCGTGAGCGGGGCGAAGACGCCCTTGGGGAGGCGCTGGAGGCCGCTGGCCTCCGCCATCTCCACCACGGCGGTGTCGCCGCGCAGCGCGAAGGCGGCCGTCACCTCCTGGCCGAGGGGTCCGGCGGCCTTGATCTCGTGCCGCTCGAAGCCGGCCGCGACCGCCGCGTCCACGGTGCCGTCGCCGCCGTCGGCCACGGGCAGCGCCTCGACGTCGAGCTCCGGCACGACCCGGCGCAGCCCGGCCGTCACCCGCTCGGCGACCTGCACGGCCGTCAGCGACCCTTTGAACTTGTCCGCGGCGATGAGCACCCTCTGGGCGCTGTTGCCTGCAGCGTTCGCCACCTTGCATTCCCCTTGCTCTCCGGGCCTCACGCATGTCAGGCCAGTCGCGCCGCTGCGACCATAACCGGAGGTGCCCCTCGCCGTCATGCCCCGCCCGGACCCTGAGAAGCCGCTGCGACCCCACTGTGCGGGAACCCGAAATCAGGTAAACCGGACCTATGACCCCTGTGGGCACCGCACCAGAGCTCGCCGACCGCGTCCTCGGGGGCTGGCTGGGCCGGATCGCCGGCAACATGCTCGGCAAGCCGGTCGAGCAGGGCGACCTGTGGACGCGGGACCGGATCGACCGTTATCTGCGGCAGGCCGCCGCGCTGCCGCTGACCGACTACCTGCCCGAGCCGCCCAGCGAGAGCGACGGCTTCGAGCTGCGCCCCGAGTGGCGCCAGTGCGTGCGCGGCCGGATCCACGGCAGCTGCCGTGACGACGACGTGGACTACGCCATCCTCGGCCTGGACCTGCTGGAGACCCACGGCTTCGCCTTCAGCACCGAGCAGGTCGGGGACCTGTGGCTGCTCAGGCTGCCGTACTCGCAGACGTTCACCGCGGAGCGGGCCGCCTACCGCAACCTCGCCAACGGGCTGAAACCGCCGCTGACGGCGACGTACGACAACCCCTACCAGGAGTGGATCGGCGCGCTGATCCGCGCCGACATCTACGGCTGGACCTGCCCCGGTGTCCCGCGCCGCGCGGCCTCGCTGGCCCGTCGCGACGCGGTGCTGTCGCACACCGGCAACGGGGTGTACGGCGCGATGTGGGCGGCCGCGCTGGTCTCGGCGGCGTTCACCGCGCCGACCGTGCGCGAGGCCCTGGACCAGGCGCTGACCGTGGTCCCGGGGAGCAGTCGGCTGGCCCGGACCGTGCGCCGGGTGATCTCCCTCCACGACACCCGGATGACCTGGGAGGACACCCTCAGCACGGTGGCCGAGGAGACGTCCGGGATGGGCTGGATCCACACCGTCCCGAACGCCGCGGTGCTCACCGCCGGACTCCTGTACGGCGACGGCGACTTCACCCGTACCGTCACGCTGACGGTCCGCGGCGGACTGGACACCGACTCCAACGGGGCGACCGCCGGGTCGGTGGCCGGGGTGCTGAGCGGCGCCGAGGCGATTCCGGCGCAGTGGAAGGAGCCGCTGGAGGACACGGTGCGCAGCGCGGTGTTCGGCTTCGACGGGGTACGGATCAGTGAACTGGCCGAGCGCACCCTGCGGTTGGTGGCGGCCGAGTGACCTCGGCCGCGCGGCGCACGGGAGGCGTGCCGCCGTCCCCGGGGACCCGCGGGAGCCGTTCGGTGCGCTCTCCCCGCGCCGGGACGGCCTGGTTACCCTTCGTGGATGACCGCTGCTGACTTCGCCACGTACATCGCGGGTCTCCCCCGCGTCCTCGCCGGTGCCGCCGCCCTCTTCCGGGACGCGGCGGGCCGGGTGCTGCTCGTGGAGCCCAACTACCGTGACGGCTGGGCGCTTCCGGGCGGCACCGTCGAGTCCGACGACGGCGAGACCCCGCGTCAGGGCGCGCGCCGGGAGACCGCGGAGGAGATCGGTCTGGACCGGGAGCCCGGCCGGCTGCTCGCGGTGGACTGGGTGCACGGGACGGGACGGCCGCCGCTGGTGGCGTACCTCTACGACGGCGGGGTGCTCGGCGAGGACGACTTCAAGGCGATCCGGCTCCAGGAGGAGGAGCTGCTGTCCTGGCGGCTCGTCCCGCGCGAGGAGCTGGCCGAGTATCTGCCGGGTGCCCTGGGCCGCCGGGTGCTGGCCGCGCTGGACGTGCTGGCGGGCGGCGCGGGGACGGCCGAGCTGGAGAACGGGCACCGGGTCTGACCGGGGTGAGACGCCGTCCCGTCAGTGCCGCGGACGGGCGTTGAGCCGGGCGGCCTGACGCGTCAGATGGTCGCGTTCGGCGAGGTCGGTGGCCTTGTGGGCGGCCTCGGCGTACAGCCGTGCCGCCGTCACCGGGTCACCGTCCCGCTCGTGGAGGTAGGCGGCCACCGCGGTGTAGCGGGGCAGGGAGCCGTCCAGTGCGGCGAGCGCCGCCAGGCCGGCGCGCGGTCCGTCGGCCTCCCCGACGGCGACCGCGCGGTTGAGCCGGACGACCGGGCTGTCGGTCAGCCGGACGAGTTCGTCGTACCACTCGACGATCTGCACCCAGTCGGTCTCCCCGGCGGTGGGCGCGTCCGCGTGGAGGGCCGCGACGGCGGCCTGGGCCTGGAACTCGCCCAGCCGGTCGCGGGCCAGGGCCCGCTGGAGGATCTCGACGCCCTCGGCGATCGCCCCGGTGTCCCAGCGGCCACGGTCCTGCTCGGCGAGGGGTACGAGGCTGCCGTCGGGCGCGGTCCGGGCGGCACGGCGGGCGTGGTGGAGCAGCATGAGGGCGAGCAGCCCCGCCACCTCGGGGTGGTCGATGGCGACGGCGAGCTGCCGGGTGAGCCGGATGGCCTCGGCGGCGAGGTCGACGTCACCGGAGTAGCCCTCGTTGAAGACCAGGTAGAGGACGCGCAGCACGGTGGCGACGTCGCCGTGCCGGTCGAGCCGTACGCCGGAGACGGTGCGCTTGGCGCGGCTGATGCGCTGCGCCATGGTCGCCTCGGGCACCAGGTAGGCCTGGGCGATCTGGCGGGTGGTCAGGCCGCCGACCGCGCGCAGGGTCAGCGCGACCGCGGACGACGGGGTCAGCGAGGGGTGGGCGCACAGGAAGTAGAGCTGGAGCGTGTCGTCCGCCGCGGGCGCGGGTCCGGGCTCCGGCTCCTCGTCGAGGCGGTCCTCACGGCGGCGGCGCGCGGTGTCCGCGCGGGTGGCGTCGAGGAACTTGCGCCAGGCCACGGTGACCAGCCAGCCCTTCGCGTCCCGCGGAGGGTCGGCCGGCCAAGCGCGGACCGCCTCGACGAGCGCGTCCTGCACGGCGTCCTCGGCCGCCGCGAAGTCTGCTCCGCGGCGGACGAGGACGGCGAGCACGCCCGGCGTGAGGCTCCTCAGCAGGGCCTCGTCCATCAATGACAGTCCGCGGTGGTGGACGGCGCGGACAGGAACGGGCGCAGTTCGAGCCACTCGTGGATCGGCTTCCCGCCCGCCCCGGGAGCGGCGGACAGCTCCCCGGCCAGTTCGACGGCACGCTCGTAGGTGTCGACGTCGATCACCATCCAGCCGGCGATGACGTCCTTGGTCTCGGCGAAGGGACCGTCGGTGACCGGCGGGCGGCCCTCGCCGTCGTAGCGGACCCACGCGCCCTCGGGGGCGAGTGCCTGGCCGTCGACGAACTCGCCGGTCTTCTCCAGCCGGTCCGCGAAGTCCCGCATGTACTGCACGTGCGCCGAGATCTCCTCCGGCGTCCACTGGTCCATGGGGACGTCGTTCACCGCGGCCGGGGCTCCGCGGTAGTGCTTCAGGAGCAGGTACTTGGCCATGGTGGTTCTCCTCGGTACTGGTGCGGCCCATTGTGGTCGCGTTCACCCCTGGGACGGAGCGGGTCGGGGGTTCTCGACATCACCGTCCAAGATTTTTCCAGCTACGCCCATGAGCGTATGGACCCCCTCCAAGGACCCCAATAGCTTGCAATTCTCGCCTTATCCGCAGGTAACGCCGGTGGGCCGTTTCCAGGCCGCCGGATTCAATCACAGGGGGAAACATGCGGGTAATCGTTCAGGTGCGGCCAGAACGTGATGTCGTTCAAGCCGTCGTGGATCCGTCCGTCAGCACACCGCCCGCCGACGACGTCGTCGGCTCGATCCCCGGGGTCGCGGTGGACCCCGACTTCGCACCGGTCCCGGTGCCGCAGCCCAGGCCGGCCTTCTCCGACGGCGATCCGCTGTCGCTGGACCAGCCGCTCACCTTCTCGCTGGCACCGGAGGACGCGAGCGTCCTGGTGCGCGGCGAGATCCAGGACCGCGACGGCGCGAGCCGTCTGGCGCTGCTCGGCGCCGCGCGGCCGGACATCGTCGGGGTCTCCTCCGACCCGGCCGTCGAGACCATGCCCACCTGCGGCGGGACCCCGCCGGTCGGCGACTGGCACGACGTGCAGCGGGCCGTCACCGACGCCCTGCTCAGCGAGGGACTCGACGGCAGCGGTGTCCCGCTCGCCATCGTCGACACCGGGATCAACGTCGCACACCTCGGGCAGGTCCTGGGCTCGCCCGTGACGGTCGACGCCGCGCGCAGCTGGAAGCCGCCGGGGGTCACCGGGAACTTCGGCCAGTTCCCCGTGCACCACGGCACGATGTGCGCCTTCGACTCGCTGATCGTCGCCCGGAAGGTCTCCCTCCTCGACATTCCCGTGCTGCTCTCGCAGCGGCAGGGCGCCACCGTGATGGAGGGCCTGCTCTCCGACGCGATCTCCGCCTTCGCCCATCTGTGGTCGCTCCTGGAGCAGATGCCGCGCGAGCGGCGGAAACTGGTCGTCAGCAACAGCTGGGGCTCCTTCAAGCCGAGCTGGGACTTCCCGCCGGGGCACCCGGGCAACTACTCCGACAACCGCGCGCACCCGTTCAACCTCATCCTGGCCGCGCTGGAACAGTCCGGCGCCGACATCCTGTTCGCCGCGGGCAACTGCGGCACCGACTGTCCGGACGGCCGCTGCGGATTCCCCAACCGGCCCATCAACGGGGCGAACTCGCACCCCAAGGTGCTGTCCGTGGCCGGTGTGGACACCCGCGACGCCCGGGTCGGCTACTCGTCCCAGGGGCCCGGCCGGCTCGCCGTGCGCAAGCCCGACATCGCCACATACACGCACTTCAGCGGCTCCAAGGCGTTCGGCCAGAACAGCCCCGACTCGGGGACGTCGGCCGCCTGCCCGGTCGCCGCGGGGGTCGTCGCCGCACTGCGCAGCCGGCTGTCGGTGAAGGACCTGTCACCGTCCCTGATGCGTACGCTGCTGCGCCGCACCGCGCACGACGCGGGCGGTATGGGATACGACTTCGACTACGGGTACGGCATCATCAACACCCCGTCGATCGTCGACGCCCTGCGCCGCATCACCAAGACGCACGCCCGCCTGTAGGAGACCCATGGCTCACCGGAGCCCCACCGTCCTCATCACCGTGACGCTCCCCCCGGGGGCGTCACTGGAGGACGCCCAGCGCCGTCTCGGCCTCGCCGACGACGAGGTCGACACGGCGTACGGCCTGGTCCCCGTCGACCCGGCCCACGGCACCTGCGCACTCCTGGTGACCGAGGAGGCCGCGTCCCGGATCCAGGGGACGGCCGGGGCGAAGGGCTCCTACCGAGGGCCGTACGCGAACCCGAAGATCGAGCCGTTCGGTCCGGTGCAGCCGTACGACGACGAGGACGACGGCTGACATAACCGCTCGCTCCCGCCGGCCCCGCCGATCTACCCTCGGCCCCATGAACAGGCCCCTCGTCGCCCTTCTCACCGGCGCCGGTATCTCCACCGACTCCGGGATCCCCGACTACCGCGGCCCTCAGGGGCTGTGGCGCAAGGACCCCGAGGCCGAGAAGCTCGTGACGTACGAGTACTACATGGGCGATCCGGAGATCCGGCGCCGCTCGTGGCGGATGCGGCGCGAGAACCGCACGCTGCGGGCCGAGCCGAACGCCGCGCATCTCGCCGTGGCCGAACTGGAGCGGGCCGGGGTGCCGGTGCGGGTCATCACGCAGAACGTGGACGGGCTGCACCAGCTCGCCGGGATGCCGGCCCGCAAGGTACTCGAACTGCACGGCTCCGCACGGAGTTTCGTGTGTACGAAGTGTCATGCGCGCGGCCCCATGGAGGACGCCCTCGCCCGGGTGGAGGCCGGCGAGGACGATCCGGCGTGCCGGGAGTGCGGCGGCATCCTCAAGTCCGCGACCGTGATGTTCGGCGAACGGCTCGACCCGGTGGTGCTCGGCGAGGCGGTCTCGATCACCAAGGCGTGCCAGGTGTTCATCGCCGTCGGCAGCAGTCTCCAGGTCCAGCCCGCCGCCGGTCTCGCGGGCGTGGCCGCCGACCACGGGGCGCGGCTGGTCATCGTCAACGCCGAGCCGACGCCCTACGACGAACGCGCCGACGAGGTGGTGCGGGAGCCGATCGGGAGCGCCCTGCCGGAGCTGCTGCGGCGGCTCCGGGAGGAGGGGGCTTAGTCCGAGGTCTCAGAACAGTGCCGCTCCGCGCTCGAAGTCCAGCAGCCGCTGCTTGCGTTCGAGGCCGCCGCCGTAGCCCGTGAGGCTGCCGTCGGAGCCGACGACGCGGTGGCAGGGGACGATGATGCCGATCGGGTTCTTGCCGTTGGCGAGGCCGACCGCCCGGGAGGCGCCGGGGTTGCCGAGGGCGTCGGCGAGGTCGCCGTAGGTGCGGGTCTCGCCGTGGGGGATGCGGAGCAGCTGCTGCCAGACGCTGCGCTGGAACGAGGTGCCGTCCAGGTGGAGTTCGAGGGTGAACTCCTTCAACTCCCCGGCGAAATAGGCCGCCAGCTGGTCGGCCGGTTCGCCGAAGGGGCGGTCGTCGCGTTCGCCGAAGTCCTCCTGGGGCGGGCGGTGGCGCTGGTCGGTCATGTAGAGGCCGCTGAGGGTGCCGCCCGTGGCGACCAGGGTCAGCGGGCCGTACGGGCTGACGATCACGGTGTGCTGCTTCGCTGAACTCACGGAACGTCCTTATACCGGGAGGAAGTTGATCGGGTGGCTGTCGGTCGCCCACAGGTACTGGACCGCGTACGCCCGCCAGGGCCGCCAGACCGCCGCCCGCGCGGTCAGCGCGGCCGGGGTCGAGGGGAGGCCCAACTCCTGGGCGGCCTTGCGGATACCGAGGTCGGTGGGGAGGAAGGCGTCGGGGTCGCCGAGCGCGCGCATCGCGATGACGTCGACGGTCCAGGGACCGAAGCCGGGCAGGGCGAGGAGGCGGGCGCGGGTCTGGGTCCAGTCACCCTCCACACCCAGGTTGAGTGAACCGTCGGCGAGTTGGGCGACGAGGGTGGTGAAGGTGGCCCGGCGGGTGCGGGGCATCGCCAGCGACTCCGGGTCGAGGGCGGCGAGCGCCTCGGGGGACGGGAAGAGGTGGGTCAGGCCGCCCTCGGGGTCGTTCAGCGGCTCCCCGTGCGCGGTCACCAGACGGGCCGCGTGGGTCCGGGCCGCCGCCGTGGACACCTGCTGCCCGAGGACCGCCCGTACGGCGAACTCCGCCTCGTCCACCGTCCTCGGCACCCGCCGCCCCGGAGCCTTGTCGACCAGCGGCGCCAGCACCGGGTCCGTGCGCAACTGGTCGTCGATCGCGACCGGATCGGCGTCCAGGTCGAGCATGCGCCGGCAGCGGCTGATGGCGACGGTCAGGTCGCGCAGGTCGCTGAGGGTGAGGCGGCAGGCGATGTGGTCGGGGTTCGGGGCGAGGGTCACGATGCCGTGGCCGTACGGCAGTCGGAGCGTGCGCCGGTACGCGCCGTCCCGCCACTCCTCCACCCCCGGTACGGCGGTCGCCGCGAGGTGGCCGAAGAGGTTGTCGGGGTTGAGGGGGGCGCGGAACGGCAGCCGCAGGGTGAGGGCGCCCGGGGTGCCCGGGCTGCTCGTGGTGTCGCCCTTCTTCGGTGCGCGGGTGCGCAGTTCGCTCGGGGAGAGGGCGAAGACCTCGCGCACGGTGTCGTTGAAGGTGCGGATGGAGGAGAAGCCGGCGGCGAAGGCGATCTCCGCCATCGGCAGCGGTGTCGTCTCGATCAACAGCCTTGCCGTCTGGGCGCGTTGGGCCCTGGCGAGGGCGAGCGGGCCCGCGCCGAGCTCGGCGAGCAGCTGGCGTTCGATCTGCCGGGTGCTGTAGCCGAGCCGGGAGGCCAGCCCGGGCACGCCCTCGCGGTCGACGATGCCGTCGGCGATCAGCCGCATCGCCCGGGCGACCAGGTCCGCGCGCTGGTTCCACTCCGGGGAGCCGGGGCTGGTGTCCGGGCGGCAGCGCTTGCACGCCCGGAAGCCGGCCTGCTGGCAGGCGGCCGCGCTCGGATAGAACGTCATGTTCTCCGCCTTGGGCGGCACCACCGGACAGCTCGGCCGGCAGTAGATCCGGGTCGTCAGGACCGCTGTGAAGAACCACCCGTCGAACCGGGCGTCCTTGGACTGGACGGCGCGCACGCAGCGCTCGGTGTCGGTGTGCATCCCCTTCTGCATACGACCAGCATGGTGCAGTCACCGGGCACTGGCTGGCGAGAATCCGACATCGCCCTCACGCTCCCTGCGCCGCCCCGGATCGCCACGCCGACTCGCGCGGCAGCCGCGGCCCGTTCAGCCCGACCAGCACGGTCGAACCCTCGTGACCTGCCACGCCGAGCGGCAGGGGGAGATGAGCGACGGGGTCCCACGCGACGAGCACGGTGATGCACGTCCCCGCGATGACGAGATTCTGCAGCACCAGCCGGCGGGCGGCCCGAAACAGCCGTCAGGTCGGACCCTGGCGGGCCGTTACTCGTCGCGGGGGTGGCCGCGGCGGCGACGCTGACCTACGGCTACGGGACTCCGGCGCTGCTGCTGGTGTGCGGGCCCGCGGTGGCCGTGGTGGTGGAGGTACGACGACGGGCGGGCGCCGGACGCGGCTGACGACCCCGCCGATACGGGCACTCCGCGCGCGGCCCGCTCACCCGCCCCGCGTCCGGGCCGCCAGCAGGGCGATGTCGTCGCGCGCCGACCCGGTCGCGGCGTGCGCCAGGATCCCGTCGAGGATCTCGTCCAGGCCTCCGCCGGGCTGGAGGCGCAGTTCCGTCAGCCGGCGCAGGGAGACGTCGATGTCCTCGCCCCGGCGTTCCACGAGGCCGTCGGTGTACAGGAGCAGCACCCCGCCGGGGACGCCCGGGCGGACGACCGTCTCGTAGCCGCCCATGCCGGTGCCGAGGGGTGGGCCGGCCGGGAGCGGGACCAGTTCCACGCGGCCGTCGGGCAGGATCCGCAGGGGTGGCAGGTGGCCGGCGTTGGCGTAGCTGACCGTGTCGGTGGCCGGGTCGCCCAGGGCGAGCAGACAGGTGGCGACGCGGTCGAAGCCGGACCCGGCGACCATGCGGTCGGCGGCGGTGAGCATCTCGTGCAGGGGCAGTCCGGAGGAGGCGAGGGCGCGCAGCATGGAGCGGTAGTGGCTCATGGCGACGGCGGCCTCGACGCCGTGGCCCATGACATCGCCGATGACCAGCAGGTTGCGGCCGTGCGGAAGGGCCAGCGAGTCGTACCAGTCGCCGCCCACGACCGCGCTGTCGTCGGCCGGGAGGTAGCGGGAGGCGGTCTCCAGGTCCGGGTGCGGCTGGGTCGGCTCGCTGAGCAGGGCCCGCTGGAGCTCCAGGGCCATGGTGTGCTCGCGGGTGTAGCGCTGGGCGCGTTCCATGGCGTGGGAGGCGCGGCCCGCGAGTTCCTGCGCCACCACGGCGTCCTCGGCGGTGAAGGCGGGTGAGGAGCCCGCCCGGACCATGGCGAGGACGCCCACGCTGCGGGAGTCGGTCCGCAGCGGCACGACCAGCGTGGAGTGGATCCCGGCGGCGCGGTAGCGCTCCAGCCGCTCCGCGTAGGGTCCCCTGGGCCGGACCCGGGTCGGCATGCTCGTCACGAAGGGCCGTCCGCGTTCCAGACAGCGGCGCATGGGGGACGTCGGCCCGTGGTCGTTCACGTCGTCCGGGCCCGCCAGTCCGCCGAGCCGCGCCGCGAGCTCCGGCCGGGCGCTCACGGCGGCCCGCCGCATCCGCATCACCCCGGCCGAGGGGACGCGCGGGGAGCGCACCGGCTCGTTCTCCACGACCAGTTCGATCGACGCGCCGTCCGAGAGATCGCGTACGACGAAGTCGACGAGTTCCTGGCAGGTGGTCTCCAGGTCCAGGGTGGTGCCGATCCGCAGGGTGGCCGCGTGCAGCATGGCCATCCGGCCGTGGGCCCGTTCGAGCTCGTTGAGATAGCGGCGCGGCTCGGTGACCTCCACGCCGATGGCCACGAGTCCGACGACCTCGCCGCGCCCGTTCTGGAGCCGGTGGTACGTGCTGTGCCACTCCCGGGGTCTGCGGGACGTCCCGGTGCCCATGTCCCCGGCGATGAGGACATCGCGCGGCCGGCCGTCGCGCAGCACCGCGCGCGGCACTTCCTCCGGCCGCTCCACCCCCGGTATGACCTCGGCGAGGGTCCGTCCCAGCTGCTCCTCCGCCGGTACGCCGACGATCCGGGCCATGTGGGGGTTGACGTACACATAGCGCAGCAGGGTGTCGAGGACCGCCACGGCCGCCGCACCGCCCTCCACGATCTCCCGCAGCACGCGGTACTCACGCCCCAGCTCCGCGGTCGCGCCTGCCAGGAGCGTCTCGACGTCCTCGGACAGCAGGGTCCGTGGGACGGGGAAGTCCGACCCCACAGGAACCTCCCGTTCTCCGGGGCAGGGGTTCCATGATCCGGCGGCCGCGGCCGAGGTGCACGCGGACACGCTCCGGCCGCCGGATCATGGAACCCCTGCCCCGGAGAACGGGAGGTTCCTGTGGGGTCGGACTTCCCCGTCCCACGG
>NZ_JABERD010000111.1 GCF_013044505.1 Streptomyces sp. S3(2020)
TTGTGTAGCGGGGGCCCGTGTCGCCGCGGTCCCGGGGGTGCGGCCTGGGGCGGGCGGGCGACCGTGCGCGCCCTCCCGCCGGGGACCAGCGGCCCGCCGTCCCGGCCCCGGTCACCGACCCGTCTTTCCCGGTCCCGGCAGCGCCACCAGCCGGTGCGTCCGGGCGCCGGACCTCGTCCTGCCGACCGGCGCCGGCGACCCCGCGCTCAGGCCATCAGCATCGCGGGCCCGTCCGCGTCCGCCAGCAGGGTCAGCAGCGTCTCCCGGGCCCGGGCCCGAGCCACCCGGGAGCGGACCGTTCCCACGGGGCAGTGGCTCAGGGCGGCCGCCTCCGGGTAGGGCAGGCCGAGGAGCTGGGTGCCCCCGCCCCGCGGCACGGACCGGATGGCTTCGCGCCCATGACCGCCCCCTCTTCCTGCGGTGATGCGTGATCCGGACGCACGAGCGGGCCCGTGTCGCGGCGTCGCGCGGGCGACGGGAAGGCGAACGCGCGGCAACACGACACGACACAGACTTGGAACGAATCCATTTCTTGAACCATTCGTGTTTGTGGGGGTAGGTTGGCCCCATGACTTCACCGCAGCCTCCGACCACCGCAGGAGATCTGCGGGGGGCCGGCCTGCGGGTGACGGCCGCCCGCGTCGCGCTCCTGGAGACCGTCCGCGCCGGTGACCACCTCGGGGCCGACGCCCTCACCTCCGGGGTCCGGGACCGGGTCGGCCACATATCAGTGCAAGCCGTCTACGACGCCCTCCACGCGCTCACCGCGGCGGGACTCGTCCGCCGTATCGAGCCACCGGGCAGCCCCGCCCGGTACGAGGGCCGGGTCGGCGACAACCACCACCACCTGGTCTGCCGGGAGTGCACGGCTGTCGTCGACGTCGACTGCGCGGTCGGGCACGCGCCCTGTCTGACCGCCTCCGACGACCGGGGCTTCGCGATCGACGAGGCCGAGGTCATCTACTGGGGCCTGTGCCCCACCTGTTCCACCGCCCGCAAGGCTTGAGCACCAAACCCGGAAGGAATTCCCCTCATGTCCGAGAACAGCGCCGCTGAAGGTAAATGCCCGGTCGCGCACGAGCGCGCCGCACACCCCACCCAGGGTGGCGGAAACCGTCAGTGGTGGCCGGAGCGGCTCAACCTGAAGATCCTCGCGAAGGACCCGGTCGTCGCGAACCCGCTCGGTGCGGACTTCGACTACGCCGAGGCGTTCGGCAACCTCGACCTGGCCGCCGTCAAGCAGGACATCGCCGAGATCCTCACCACCTCGCAGGACTGGTGGCCGGCGGACTTCGGCAACTACGGCCCGCTGATGATCCGGATGGCCTGGCACAGCGCCGGCACCTACCGCATCAGTGACGGCCGCGGCGGTGGCGGCCGTGGCCAGCAGCGCTTCGCGCCGCTGAACAGCTGGCCGGACAACGGCAACCTGGACAAGGCCCGCCGTCTGCTGTGGCCGGTCAAGAAGAAGTACGGCCAGTCCATCTCCTGGGCCGACCTCATGATCCTCACGGGCAACGTGGCGCTGGAGACGATGGGCTTCACGACCTTCGGCTTCGGCGGCGGCCGCGCCGACGTCTGGGAGGCCGACGAGGACGTGTACTGGGGTCCCGAGACCACCTGGCTCGACGACCAGCGCTACAGCGGCGACCGTGAGCTGGAGAGCCCGCTCGGCGCCGTCCAGATGGGCCTCATCTACGTCAACCCGGAGGGCCCCAACGGCAACCCGGACCCGATCGCCGCGGCCCGCGACATCCGCGAGACCTTCCGCCGGATGGCGATGAACGACGAGGAGACCGTCGCCCTCATCGCCGGTGGTCACACCTTCGGCAAGACCCACGGCGCGGGCGACGCGGACCTGGTCGGCGCCGACCCCGAGGCCGCCCCGATCGAGGCCCAGGGCCTCGGCTGGGCCAGCACCTACGGCAGCGGCAAGGGCGGCGACGCCATCACGTCCGGCCTGGAGGTCACCTGGACCACCAAGCCGACCCAGTGGAGCAACGACTTCTTCGACATCCTCTTCGGCTACGAGTGGGAGCTGACCCAGTCCCCCGCCGGCGCCAACCAGTGGGTGGCCAAGGACGCGCAGGCGATCATCCCCGACGCCCACAGCGACTCCAAGAAGCTCCCGACGATGCTCACCACGGACCTCTCGCTGCGTTTCGACCCGATCTACGGCGAGATCTCCAAGCGCTTCCACGAGAACCCCGACCAGTTCGCGGACGCCTTCTCCCGCGCCTGGTACAAGCTGACCCACCGTGACCTGGGCCCGAAGTCCCTGTACCTCGGCCCGGAGGTGCCGGCGGAGACCCTGCTGTGGCAGGACCCGCTGCCGCAGGCCGAGGGCGAGGCCATCGACGCCGCCGACGTCACGGCCCTCAAGGCCAAGCTGCTCGCCTCGGGTCTGACCGTCTCGCAGCTGGTGTCGACCGCGTGGGCGTCCGCGTCCACGTTCCGCTCCAGCGACAAGCGCGGCGGTGCCAACGGTGCCCGCATCCGTCTCCAGCCGCAGGCCGGCTGGGAGGTCAACCAGCCCGACGAGCTGGCCCAGGTGCTGCGTGTCCTGGAGGGCGTCCAGGCGGAGTTCAACTCCGGCGCCAAGAAGGTCTCCCTGGCCGACCTGATCGTCCTCGGCGGTGCCGCCGCGGTGGAGAAGGCCGCCAAGGACGCCGGTCACGCCGTCGAGGTGCCGTTCACCGGCGGTCGTGTCGACGCCACCGAGGAGCACACGGACGCCGAGTCGTTCGCCGCCCTCGAGCCGTCCGCGGACGGCTTCCGCAACTACCAGGGCAAGGGCAACCGCCTCCCGGCCGAGTACCTGCTGCTCGACAGGGCGAACCTGCTCGGTCTGAGCGCCCCCGAGCTGACCGTCCTCGTGGGCGGTCTGCGCGTCCTCGGCGCCAACCACGGCGGGACGTCCCTCGGTGTCCTCACCGACACCCCCGGTGTCCTCACCAACGACTTCTTCGCCAACCTGCTCGACCTGGGCACGGAGTGGAAGTCGACGTCCGAGGACCAGAACCACTTCGAGGCCCGTGACGCCTCGGGCGCGGTCAAGTGGACCGGCACGCGTGCCGACCTCGTGTTCGGCTCGAACTCCGAGCTCCGCGCGATCGCCGAGGTCTACGCGAGCGACGACGCGAAGGAGAAGTTCGTGAAGGACTTCGTCGCGGCGTGGGTCAAGGTGTCGAACGCGGACCGCTTCGACCTGGTCTGAGCCGGATCCGAGTCCGATCCGATCACCGGGACGCCCCGGTCGGCCCTCACGGGTCGGCCGGGGCGTTCCCCGTTTCCCCGCGGGTGCCTTGTGGCCTCGTACAATTTGAGTCCGAACGATCAAAGGAGCCTGCCTGTGCCCGGCCAGCGGTCCATCACCGAAGCGGAGAAACTGGCGGCGGCGAAGCTCGGGGGGATCCCGATCCACCGCGATCAGATGGCGGTGGTCGCCAACATCCACCGCGCCGCCTCGGCGGTACGTCAGCACCTGGAGAACTCCGTGCTGCGCGGCGCCGACCTCACCTGGACGGCGTTCGTCGTGCTGTGGGTGGTGTGGGTGTGGGGCGAGTCGGAGACCCGGCATGTCGCGGAGGAGGCGGGCATCTCCAAGGGGACGCTGACCGGGGTCTCGCGCACGCTGGAGGGCCGCGGGCTGCTCAAGCGGGCCGGTCACCCCTCCGACGGCCGTCTGGTGCTGCTCAGCCTCACCGAGGAGGGCGAGGCGCTGATGCAGCGGCTGTTCCCCGCCTTCAACCAGGAGGAGGCCTTCGTCGCCTCCCGCCTCACCGGCGAGGAGTGCCGCGACCTCGCCGACGGTCTGCGCCGGGTCGTGCTCCAGGTCGAGGAGAACGGCGAGGAACGCCGCCTGGAACTCCTGGACGGCTCGGCCCCGGCGCCGAGGCGGAGCGGACGCCGGGCAAAAGGCTGAGCCCCCTGGCCACCCGGCCACTCAGCCACTCGACGGCTTGGCGGCTCGGCGGCTCGGCCGCCTCACGCCGCCGTGTACCCCAACTGCCGCCGCATATAAGGCGTCATCAACGTCTTCGCCTTCGCCAGCACCGCCGTCCGCCCGCCCAGCACCGCGCTCTCCCCGCCCGGTACCGGCAGCAGGGTCATGCCGTCGGCCGCGCCGAAGGGGACGATGAGGGGGAGGCGCTGGATCGGCCGGTAGAAGCGGGGTTCCTTGCGGTGCCTGCCGGAGCTGTGGAGGTGGGCGCGGATGTTGTGGACCGCGAGGTCGGCCTGGGCGAGCGCGGCGGGGGTGATCTTCAGCTCGGTGGCGTCGTTGACGTCGCCGACCGCGAAGACGTCCGGGTGCCCGGCGACCCGGAGCGTGCGGTCGACCTTGACGTGCCCGGAGTAGTTCAGCCAGTCGCCGTGGCCGCCGAGGCGCAGCCAGAGTGTGTTGGGGGTGGTGCCGGTCGCCCAGAAGGAGAGGTCGGCCTCCAGGACGTTGCCGTGCGCGTCGCGATAGGTGCCGAAGTCGAAGCCGGGCGACATGAAGGAGTTCAGCCGTACCTGCACGTCGTGCGCCTCCAGCCAGGCCAGCGCCTTCCGTCCGGCCCGCTCGCTGCCCGTGCCGTGCAGCAGCGCCGCCCCGGAGTGGGCCAGGGTGACGCGGGCGTCCGGTCGGGCCAGCCGTATCTCCGCGCTGAGCTCGACACCGGAGGGCCCGCCGCCGACGACGAGGACGTGCCCGGCACGGGCGACCGCCTGCTGGTGCCCGGCGAAGGCCTTCACCGCCTCGTCCGGGGTGGTGCCGTTGAAGCGGGCCGGCTCGGGGTAGTCGGCGCCGGTGGCGATCACCACCACGTCGTACGGCAGCCGCTCCCCCGTCGCCAGGACGACCTGCCGGGCCTCCGTGTCGATGCGCAGCGCCTTGCCGAGCACCACGCGGCCGCCGCTCAGCAGCCGGTCGTACGGGATGAACGGCGTCACCGACCACTCCGGCCGGATCCCGGCGCGCAGGGAGGCTATGCGGTGGAAGAAGACCTCTTTGCGGTCCACCAGCGTGACCCGTGCCGTCGCGTCCAGTTTTTTCGCCAGGCGGACTCCCGCGTAGCCGCCGCCGATCACCACTACGTCGCCGTCGCTCACACGACTCTCCTGTGCCTGTGGGGGAAGTGAGCAGCGCGGCGCGTGGGCTCCGTCGCCCCCACTCGACTGGCGAAGAGCCTATCGCTTGAACTTTAAAGCTACTGGGGAATCCATGTGTGCGTTCCGTGAAGCGAGCCGCTACCGCAGTGCCGCGACGAACTTCCCCAACCGGGCGATCCCCTCGTGCAGTTCGCCGGCGGAGGCCGCGTACGACAGCCGTACGTGCGTCTGGGCCGTGCCCACCCCGAAGTCCCGGCCCGGTGTGAGCGCGACATGCGCCTCCTGGAGGGCACGGGCGCAGAACTCCCACGAGGTGAGCCCGGTGCCGCTGACGTCGAAGTAGACGTAGAACGCCCCGTCGGGCGGCACCGGGACCGGCAGTCCGAGCTGCGCCAGGCCGTCGAGGACGAGCGCGCGCCGGCGCCCGAACTCGGCGCGCCGCTCCTCGCAGACGGCGAGGGACTCGGGGGTGAAGCAGGCGAGGGCGGCGTGCTGGGCGGGGGTCGAGGCGCAGAGGAAGTAGTTCTGGGCGAGGCGTTCCAGCGCCGGTACGAGGATCTCGGGGACGACGCACCAGCCGAGCCGCCAGCCGGTCATGCCGAAGTACTTGGAGAAGCTGTTGATGACGACGGCGTCGGGGTCGTACGACAGCGCGCTGCGCGGCGGCCGGTCCTGGTCGTCGTGGTCGCCGAGGTCGAGGTAGATCTCGTCGACGATCCGCCAGGCGTCCCGCTCCCGGGCGAGGTCGCACAGTGCGGCCAGTTCGTCGCCCGGGACCGAGGTGCCGGTCGGGTTGGACGGGGTGGCGACCATGATCCCGCGGGTGTCGTCCGTCCAGTGCGACCGCACGGAGGCCGCGTCCAGCTGGAAGCGGGAGGCCGCGCCGGTCGGGACGAGGGTGACCCGGGCGCCGAAGCTCTCCATGATCTGCCGGTTGCAGGGGTAGGACGGGTCGCCGATCAGCACCTCGTCCCCGGGGTCGACGAGCGCGGCCGCGCCCAGCACCAGGGCGGCCGAGGCCCCGGCGGTCACGACGACTCGGCCCGGGTCGACGTCGACGCCGTGCCGCTCCCCGTAGAACCGCGCGATCGTCTGCCGCAGGGAGGGCATCCCGAGCGCCTCGGTGTAGCTCATGGGCCGCCCGTCCATGGCCGTGCGCATTGCCTCGACGACGGCCGGGGGCGCGCCGAAGTCGGGCTCCCCGAGGCTGAGCTTGACGACGTGCTGGCCCTGGGCCTCCAGGGCGGCGGCGTGCTTGCCGAACTCCATGGCGTAGAACGGGGCGACGGACTCGGCCCGCTGCGAGATCCGCATGCGGCGACCTCCGGCTCGACGAGGGACGGAACGCCTCGACCCTAAGCCGTCGCGAAAGAGGCGGGCCCGCTGGCCCGCCCCTGTTCACTGCTCCCCGGCCGTCAGGCCTTGGCGTACTCCCAGCCGCCGCAGCTGTACGGCGTACCGTCGGAGCCTTCCTGGAGACAGGCGCGGATCTGGAGCGTGGTGCCCTCGGCGAAGGACAGGTTCCAGTCGTGGGCGACGGCGTAGCCGTAGCCGTTGTAGTACGAGTGAGTGGCGGAGCTGGAGTTGTACCGCCACTGGGCGGCCGTGCCGTGGCCGTCCTTCTTCATGTCGAGAGCGGTGAGGATCTCGTCGTCGGCGGCGAAGTACGTCTTCGCGGTGACGTTCGACGAGATGATGGAGTTGGAGGCCTCGTAGACCTCGCCGGCGGCCTGGGCCGGGGCGATGCCCAGGGCGAGCGCCGACGCGGAGGCCGCGGCGATCCCGAGGACGGACGTCAGTCGGCGATGGGGCGTGCGCAAGACAGCGTTCCTCTCTTCGAACAACTGGTCGCGCCCGAACTTACCTGAGGACAAAGGAAGTTGATCCTGAATTTCGGGGGCCCCGGCTACGCGTCGGGCAGTGACGCCGCGAGGTGCTCCCACGCCGCGTGCACCTGCTCCCCCACGATCCCGAACTGGGTGACGACCGCGACGCAGCGGCCCTGCGCGTCGTCGAGTTCGAGTGCCGAGGTCGGGCCGTGCGCCGCCGTGGAACGGACGAGCCGGCAGGCCCGGACACCCGCGAGGTCGATCTCCACCGAACTCTCCGCGATCGCCGCGAACACCCGCCCGCCGGCGGTCCGGTCGGTGACGTGGACCCGGCCGCCGCAGGCCTGCATGACGGACGGGGCGAACACCGCGACGCCGATCGGCAGTCCGACGGAACAGACGTGGTCGAGCACCGCGGGCACGACATCGACGTCGATGTCCCGGTGCTCGCCCCGGTACCGGTCGAACGCCGCGCGCCGGGCGAGCCCGCCGTCCACGAGGACCGCGTCGAGCTGCGCGAGCTGGTCGCCGCTCTCCCACGCCGGTACGTCGGGGACCCTGGCAGGTTCGCCGGGCGTCGACCCGGCGCCGATGGTGGGGGTGAGCCCGGCCAGCAGGCGGTCCCCGTCGGAGAGCAGCCGCCCCTCGTGCACGATCCGGCCCGCCGCATCGAGGAGGCGCACGGCGACCGAGCCCTCGTCCCGCGCGACCACGGCCGTGTCCACGCCGCCCGCGTCGAGGCGCAGCGCGATCTCGCCCGGGTGCACGGCGAAGGCGTCGCCGCGCAGGCTCGGGACCGCGTAGCTGCCGGCCTGGTCGATGCGCGCGACCGGGCCTCCGGTGACGGCCTGGACGTACTGGAAGAGCGTCAGGCAGCGCGCCAGTTCCGGCATGCGGGGGTCGATCAGCCGCGCGCTGGTGGGCCGCCTGGGGCAGCAGCCCTCGAACGCGCAACCGTGCTGGTCCGTCATGCTCAGTACACGTCCCGTACGTAGCGCTTGGCCCGGCGCAGATCCGCGAGGTACTCCGCGGCGTCGTCGTCCCCGCGTCCGCGCTGCTCGGCGATGACGCCCAGCAGGGCCGTCTCGACGTCCTTCGCCATCCGGGAGGCGTCACCGCAGACGTAGAGGTGCGCGCCCTCCTCCAGCCACGCGTACAGCTCGCGCGAGCGTTCCCGCATGCGCGTCTGCACGTAGATCTTCGCGGCCTGGTCGCGGGAGAAGGCGAGGTCCAACTCGGTGAGCACACCGCGCTGTCGGAGCTCGGTCAGCTCGTCCTCGTAGACGAAGTCGGTCTCGCGGTGCTGGTCGCCGAAGAACAGCCAGTTGCGCCCGGCGGCCCCGCGCGCGGCCCGCTCGTGCAGGAAGCCGCGGAACGGGGCGATGCCCGTGCCGGGGCCGATCATGACCATCGGGGCGTCGTCGTCGGCCGGGACGCTGAAGGCTGCGTTCGGCTGGAGGTAGACGCCCACGGTCGCGTCCGCGCCGACCCGATCCGCCAGGTAGGTCGACGCCACGCCCTCGTACCTGTCGTAGCGCACGGACGCGACGGTGAGGTGGACGCTGCCCGGGTGGGCGAGCGGGCTCGACGAGATCGAGTACTGGCGGGCCTGCAACGGCCGCAGGAACGGCAGGAGTTCGGCGAGCGAGGGCGCCTTGGGCCCGGCGTCCCGGAGCAGGTCGAGCACGTCCCGGCCCCAGAGCCAGGAGTCGAGGTCGGAGCGGTCGCCGTGGGCGACGACCGAGGCCAGCTCGCTCGCGGGGGCCCGCTCGACGAGGTCGGCGATCAGTTCCTTCGACGGGGTGCGGATCTCGCGTTCGGTGCGCAGGAGTTCGGCGCTCTCCCGGTCGTCGCCCGCGCCCAGGTGCTCCAGCAGCGCTCCGACCAGGGCGCCGTCGTTCACCGGTACGACGGCCAGCGCGTCGCCCGCCTCGTAGGTGATGCCGCTGTCGCCGAGGTCGAACTCGTAGTGGCGGATCTCCTTCGCGCTGTGCGGGGCGGACAGGAGCCGGTTGGTGGCGAGCCGGGACGGGTAGGGAGTGCGCTTGTTCCACTGGGAGCGGGGCTTCTTCGGTGCCTGCGCGGCGCCGCCCGTGCCCTTCGCGCCGGTCTCGGCGGCGACCAGGTCCAGGACCGCCGCCGTCCACTGCGCCGCGGGCTCCTCGAAGTCCACGTCGCAGTCGACGCGTTCGTGCAGCCGGGTCGCCCCGAGCTGTTCCAGACGGGTGTCGATGAGCTTGGCGGCCTGGCAGAAGTCGTCGTAGCCCCGGTCGCCGAGCCCGAGGACCGAGTAGCGCACGCCTTCGAGGCGCGGGGCCGTGTCGGACTGGAGCGCCTCCCAGAAGAGGCCGGCGTTGTCGGGCATCTCGCCCTCGCCGTACGTCGAGGTGACGACGATGACGTGGGACATCGCGGCGAGCGCCTCGGGGGTGACGTCGTCGAGGGCGGTGGCCCGGCCGCCGAGGCCGCGGGCGCGGGCTCCGGCGACGATGTCGTCGGCGACGAGTTCGGCGTTGCCGGTCTGGGTGCCGATCAGTACGTCGACGGTGGCCGCGGGCGCGTCGGTGCCGGCGCTGTCGCGGCGTCCGGCGGCCGCGATGCCGGCGATGAACCCGGCGAGCCAGGACTCCTGCTGGGCGGAGAAGGGCGCGTCGGCCGGGATGAGGGATCCGGTCGGGGGCATGACGGTCATGCGGTCACCGCCTCGGTCGGGGCCTGCGGGGCGCGGCGGGAGGCGATGTCCTCCAGGGCGGCGTTCGCGAGCAGTTCGTCGAACCGGGCGGCGCGGACGCGACCGGCGTTCTTGGTGGTCTGGTGGATGATCCAGCCGTAGGTGCCGGGGGCGTCCACGCTGAGGTTGTTGCGCTGCTTGAGCGCGCGCTTGTAGTCGTCGAGGCGCTTGATCGCGATGAGGGTGGCGAGCTCGCCGTCGTCGAAGCGGTCCAGGGTGCCCCGCAGGTACTTCACCACGCGCTGCTTGACGAAGAAGTCCTCGGTGAGCACGAGGTTGCGCACCGCCTCCGCGATGCGTGGGTCCTCCGGGCCGCTCGCGCCCGGCACCCGCTGGAGCGCGAGGTCCTGCGCGACGCCGAGCACCGTGTACGAGGACAGCAGCGAGAACATGTCGTCACCGCCCTGGTCGCCGAAGGCCGGGGCCCGGCCGCCGAGCACGGTGCGGCGGTCGCGGTAGTCGACCTTGAACGCGCGGAGCTTGTCCGTCGCGATGGAGGTCGCCAGTTCGTCGAGGAGCTGGGAGCGGGTGGCCGCGGCGAGGATCTCCGTGGAGTCCTGGTAGAGCAGCAGCGCGCGGGGCATCCCGCAGTACATGTGCCGGCGCTCGGAGTCCCAGTCGTGCAGGAGCCGGGCCGCCAGCTCGGAACCGGTGGCCTCGGCGTGCCAGGCCAGCAGCAGGCGTACGGCCTCCTCGTGGAAGGCGCCGCGCGCGGTGTCGGTCACCGGGAACACCAGCAGCGAGTCGGCGCTCACCCGTCCGGCCAGCTCGCCGGAGGGGTCGTACTGGTACAGGAACCCGCCGCTCATGCCGTTGCCGAGGCCCTTGCCGAAGCCGCCGAGGTTGAGCACGGTGCCGCCGGTCATGTACTCGCAGCCGAAGTCGCCGACGCCCTCGACGACCGCGGTCGCCCCGGAGTTGCGCACCGCGAACCGGTCACCGGCCTCGCCCTGCACGAACGTCCGCCCGCCGGTCGCGCCGAACAGCGCGAAGTTGCCGATGAGCACGTTGCCGCCGCGTTCGGCGCTGCCCCCGCCGGGAGCGCGCACGATGATCCGGCCGCCGCTCTGGCTCTTGCCGACACCGTCGTTGGCGGTGCCGGTGTGTTCGAGGGTGATGCCGTCGTTGCAGAAGACGCCGTACGACTGTCCGGCGGAGCCGGTGGTGCGGATGCGGACCGCGTCGTCGACGAGGCGGCGGCGGCCGCGGTCGTCGGTGGTGACGGCCGGGACCGTCTCCTCAAAACCGTGGTTGAGCAGCCGCTCGATGTCGATGCTCAGCTGCCCGCCCACCGACTTGTCGCTGTTGCCGAGGTGGACGCCCTCGACGAGCAGGGACGGTTCGCGCCGCTCCAGGAGCGCCGCCCGCACCCGCTCGATGAGGGCGTCGTCGGTGGTGAAGTCCTTCTCCAGGTACTCCGGGTCCGCGACGGTCTTCTCGGGCACGCTCGCCAGCAGCCGGCGCACGTCGAGGCGGCCGACGCTCGCCGGGTGGTCGAGGAGCTGGAGGAGGTCCGTGCGGCCCCGGGCCTCGCGCAGCGAGCGCAGACCGAGGCGGGCGAGGATCTGCCGTACGTCGTGGGCGATGTTGAGCAGGTACTGGGCCAGCGCGCGCGGGTCGCCCTCGAAGACCTCGGGGTTCGTGGTGAGGCCGGCGGGACACTTCACGTTGCAGTTCTTCGCCATGACGCAGCCGAGCATCATCAGGGCGGTCGTACCGAACTCGAAGCTGTCGCCGCCGAGGAGCGCCGAGGTGACGACGTCGCTGCCGGTCTGGTGCGCGCCGGAGCAGCGCAGGACGACCTTCTGGCGCAGCCCGTTGGCGACGAGCGCCTGGTGGACCTCGGCGACGCCGATCTCCGCCGAGCGTCCGGCGTACTTGAGGCTGGTGACGGCGGCGGCGCCGGTGCCGCCGGTGTTCCCGGCGACGTTGATGACGTCCGCGCCGGCCTTGGCGACACCGACCGCGATGGTGCCGATGCCCTCGGAGGAGACCAGCTTGACGATGACGCGGACCCGGGCGGCCTTGCAGTCGTGGATGAGCTGGGCGAGGTCCTCGATGGAGTACGTGTCGTGGTGCGGGGGCGGGGAGATCAGTTCGATGCCCGGGGTGCCGCCGCGCGCGGCGGCGATGTCGACGGTGACCTTCGGCGCGGGCAGCTGGCCGCCCTCGCCGGGCTTCGCGCCCTGCCCGATCTTGATCTCCAGTTCTTCGAGCATCGGGTCGGCGAGATAGCCCGCCCAGATGCCGAACCGGCCGGACGCGAACTGCTTGATGCGGGAGCCTCGGATGGTGCCGTACCGGGTGTGGTGTTCGCCGCCCTCACCGCTGTTGGACATGCCGCCGACCATGTTGGTGCCGTGTGCGACGGCCTCGTGGGCGGTGGCCACGAGCGCTCCGTGGCTCATGGCGCCGGAGGCGAGGGAGCGGGTGATCTCGTGCGCGGGCTGGACGTCGTCGAGGGCCACGCTGGCGGGGGCGTTGGCGAGGAGGCGGGCGACGGGGCCGGTGACCTCGATGCCGTCGGGCGCCACCGCGAGGATCTCCTCGCCCAGGTGCGCGAGCCCCTCGGCGAGGGCGGTGTGGCGCTCCAGGTCCGGTGCGGCCAGGCGCAGTCGGAAGGTGCCCTCGTCCGTGCGGGAGACGACGGCGCCCCGGACGGTGACGCTCGCGTTCCCGTCCGTCGAGAAGCGGCCCAGCTCCCGGGCGAAGTCCTCGGCCGTCCGCAGTCCGGTGACGTCGGCGGGCAGCGCGAGCACGTCCCGCAGCGCGGCCGGCCGGCGCGACCGCTCCTCGTGCGTGGTCCGCAGGAAGGCGCGGTATCCGGGGGTGATCCGGAACGCGTCGATCTCGGCGTCGCTGAGCGCGTCGTAGCCGGTGTTGCGGTACGCGGCGTCGGTGATGCCGAACGCGTCGTCGAGCTGGCCGAGGGTGAGCAGCCGCAGCGCGTCGGAGTCCTCCGGCTTCCCGAACTCCGGCCGTTCCTCGACCATGTCGCCGAAGCCGCGCACGGCCGTGACCCCGAAGGAGTGCCCGGCGCCGTCCGACCGCTCCTTGAACAGCCCGAGCAGCGGGATCTGCTGCTCGCCCCCGACCGTACGGGCCCGCTCGTGCCAGTCCGTGGCGGCCTGCGCGATCCGGGCGAACCCGACACCGCCGACCGGGGCCTGCATGTGCGGGAAGGTCCGGGCGAAGACGTCGTCGCGGGTGTCGAGGTAGTTCGGTTCGAAGAACTCTCCGCCGATGTAGCTCTCGGCGGTGCACAGCCCGACCCGGCCCATGGTCTTGGCGAGGGACTTCTCGGCCGCCTTGCGGAACTTCGCCAACGCCCGGTCGGTCGCGGTGATCTCCCCCGCGGGGGCGGCCGCGCTCGGGAACTTCTCCTCGGCGCGCAGCCGTGCGCTGAGGCTGTAGACGGCGGAGGCGCCGAAGCCGAGCGCGGTCGCCACATGGTGCGAGGACGCCAGCTGGCCGCTCTCCGCGACGAGTGAGGCCCGCAGCCGCAGCCCGGTCTCGATGAGCCGCTGGTTGACGGCGGCCACGGCGAGGATCACGGGCAGCGGGGCGCGGGTGGAGGAGACGGCCCGGTCGGTGAGGACGGCGATGCCGCCCCCTTGCGCGGCGAACCGCTCGACGTCGTCGCAGAGTCGCCGGAGCGCGGTGCGCAGGGCGTCGGCGTTGGCGGTCTCGTCGCCGGTGACCGGCTCGTAGAGCATGGCGAACCGCTCCAGCGGCACGATCCACTGGTCGCGCAGCCGGACCATGTCGAGGTGTCCGAGCACCGGCGAGGACACGACGAGCTGGCGTCCGCTGCTTCGCAGGGCCCCGTCCGGCTTCGGCCCGAGCGCGACCCGCATGCTCATGCCGTCGGCCTCGCGGATGCTGTCCAGCGGCGGGTTGGTGACCTGGGCGAAGCGCTGCGAGAAGTACTTCGCCATGCCGCCCTCGGTGTCGCTGAGCGCGTTGATGGCGTTGCCGTAGCCCATCGCGGAGATCCGCTCCGACCCGTCGGCGAGCATCGGGTCGAGCATGAACCGGAAGCTCTCCTGGTTCAGCGAGTACGCCACGTACCGCCCGGCGAGGGTCAGGTCGCCGTCGTAGCCGAGCGTCGTGGTGCCGCGGTAGTAGTCGGGGGCGGGCAGGTCGTCGAGGTTCACCCGGGCGGAGGTGAGCAGTTCGCTGTACGGCCGGCGCGCGGCGAGGGCGTCCAGCACCTCGCGGGTGCGCATCCGGCGACCGGTGCGGTGGTCGACGACGAGCATGCCGCCGGCCTCGATACGGCCCCGGTGCGCGACCTCGTCGTCGGGGAAGGCGACCTGGCCGGCCTCCGAGGCCACCATGAGGTACTCGGCGGTCTCGACGGTGCGCAGGGGGCGCAGCCCGAGCCGGTCGAGGCGGGCGCCGACGACGTCGCCGTCGCTGAAGATGAGGGCCGCGGGGCCGTCGTTCTTCTCCTCGTACAGGGAGAAGTACTCGAGCATGTCCCGGGTGGCCGCGGGCAGCGTGCGGTCGTTCTCCCAGGCGGGCGGCATCAGGGAGACGACCGCCTCGACGAGGTCGAGCCCGTCGTCGAACACCCGGCTCTGGAGGGTCTGGTCGAGCCGGCTGGAGTCGGACTGACCGGGCGGGCGGACGATGCTGCGGGTGCGGGCCCGCGCGAGGGCCTCGTCGCTGAGGCGGTTCTTGCGGTCGGTGTTGAGCTCGCCGTTGTGCGCCATGAGCCGGAACGGCTGGGCCATGGTGGGGTGCGGCTCGGTGTTGGTGGAGAACCGGGTGTGGAAGTAGAGCGTGCGCACGGAGTGCCGGGGGTCGCACAGGTCGCGGAAGTACCCGATGACCTCCGCGGAGTTGAGCCGTCCCTTGAGCACCTGGGTCCGCGCGCTGAGGGAGAGCGGGTACAGCCCGGCGTAGGTGTCGCTGTCGGCGTAGGCGACGGCCTCGACGGCGAGCAGGGCGCTGTTGGCGGCGGTGTCGACGTCGGTGCGCCGCCACTGTCCGGGCGCGCGGAACACCCACTGCACGATGGGCAGTTGGTACTGCTCGGCGGCGGGGCAGGCGACGGTGTGGTCGACGGGTACGTCGCGGACCAGGAGGAGGTCGAAGCCCTGCTCGGCGATGCTGCGGCCCACGAGGTCGACGGCCGCGGCACGGCGTTCGCCGTCGAGGGGCACGAAGCAGTTGGCGACGCCGAAGTGCCCCGCGCGCAGTTCCTCGCCGGTGATCGCGCCGAAGAACTCCGCCGACAGGTCGACGTTCACCCCCGCGCCGTCCCCGACGCCCTCGGCCGACTTGCCGCCGCGGTGCGGGATGGCGCGGAGCGCTTCGTCGCCCTTGCGGATGACGTCATGGCTCGGGGTCCCGTCGAGCCGGGTGATGAAGCCGACGCCGCAGTCGCTGTGGTCGAGGGCAGGGTCGTACAGACCGAAGGTGCTGTGATTCACGTGGGGGTCCTGGGAGCGGCGAGTTCCGGCTGGGGGCACCTCCCAGGCCCTGGGGGCGCTGGGAAGGACGGCCAGGCTGCGTCGGTGAAGCGCTCGCCGCGGGCGGGGCCGGTGTTCCGGCCAGGGCCCTGAGTGGATCAGTTGTGAACGGTAAGGCTTACCTAACTCATGCGCAAGTGTGCATCCTGCACATATGTCGGAGCCTCGTCCCGGTGATGGTAGGCGAGGCACGCCCGAGCGCGTCGAGGCGTCCGCAGACTGGTCCTCGGGCGCCGTCCACGCGCCCCTCACAGCCGCTTGCCAGCCCCTTTACATGGGCATTACTGTCACCACGCCTTGGTGAACGGGAAATCCGGTGCGATGCCGGTGCGGCCCTCGCCACTGTGATCGGGAAGTCCTGCTCCGGCCCTCACGGGCAGCCACTGGGTCCTTTGGGCCCGGGAAGGCGGAGCAAGGGCGGTGGGACCCGTGAGCCAGGAGACCGGCCAAGGCGCGTCAACCATCCACGAGGTGCTGGAGAGGGTCTGCTGAGCCATGCACATAGCCGAGGGTTTTCTGCCCCCCGCGCACGCGGTCGCCTGGGGCGTCGCGGCCACCCCGTTCGTCGTCCACGGAGTACGTTCCCTCACCCGTGAGGTCAGGGAACACCCCGAGAGCACGCTGTTGCTCGGCGCCTCCGGCGCCTTCACCTTCGTCCTGTCCGCGCTGAAACTGCCCTCGGTGACGGGCAGTTGCTCCCACCCCACCGGCACAGGACTGGGCGCGATCCTGTTCCGGCCGCCGATCATGGCCGTACTGGGCACCATCACCCTGCTCTTCCAGGCGCTGCTGCTCGCCCACGGCGGGCTGACCACGCTCGGCGCCAACGTGTTCTCGATGGCCATCGTCGGGCCCTGGGCCGGATACGCCGTCTATCGGCTGCTACGGCGTTTCGACGTGCCGCTCATGGTCGCGGTGTTCTTCGGCGCGTTCGTCGCCGACCTGTCCACCTACTGCGTCACCAGCGTGCAGCTGGCGCTCGCCTTCCCGGACCCGGGCACCGGATTCCTGGGCGCGCTCGGCAAGTTCGGCTCCATCTTCGCCGTCACCCAGATCCCGCTCGCGGTGAGCGAGGGGCTCCTCACGGTGTTCGTCATGCGACTGCTGGTGCAGTCCAGCAAGGGCGAACTGACGCGGCTCGGAGTGCTGCTGACCGGTACGAAGAAGGCCGGAACGAAGACGACCGAGGCCGAGACAGAGACCGAGGCCGGTACCGAGGCGGTGGCCCGATGAGCCGTAACGCGAAGATCAACGCCCTGCTGCTGTTCGTCGTGGCGGCGCTCGCCGTGCTGCCGCTGGCCCTCGGGCTCGGCGACCACAAGGAGGAGCCGTTCGCCGGCGCCGACGCCGAGGCCGAGACCGCGATCACCGAGATCGAGCCGGACTACGAGCCCTGGTTCTCGCCCCTGTACGAACCGCCGTCCGGCGAGATCGAGTCGGCCCTGTTCGCCCTCCAGGCGGCCCTGGGCGCGGGCGTCCTCGCCTACTACTTCGGCCTGCACCGGGGGCGCCGCCAGGGTGAGGAGCGGACCCTGGCCCGGCCGGAGACCCGGGACGCCCAGGACGAGCCCGCCGCCGAACGGGCCTGACCCCGCGTGCTGCCGATCGACGCGGCGGCGCACAGCAGCCGCTGGCGCCACCGCCATCCCGTGGACAAGGCCGTGCTCGGACTGGGCCTCACGGTCCTGGCGATCTCGCTGCCGCCCTGGCCCGGCGCGGCTCTGGTGCTGGTGACGGCACTCGCCGTCCTGCTCGGCCCGGCGGGCGTGCCCGGCCGGCGGCTGTGGCGTGCCTACCGGGTGCCGCTGGGCTTCTGCGTCACCGGTGCGCTCACCCTGCTCGTCCAGGTCGGCGGTCCGCAGGGTGTCGTGGCACCGGCGGACGGTGGCGCGGTGCGTGCCGGGGAACTGCTGCTGCGTACGTCGGCGGCCTCCCTCGGGGTCCTGCTGTTCGCCTTCACCACTCCCATGTCCGACCTGCTGCCGCGCCTGGTGAAGGCCGGTGTGCCCGCACCCGTCGTGGACGTCGCGCTGGTGACGTACCGCATGAGCTTCCTGCTCCTGGACTCCGTACGCCGCGTCCGGGAGGCCCAGGCCGCACGGCTCGGGCACACCGGCCGGGCCGCGGAGTGGCGTTCGCTGGCCGGGCTCGGCGCGACCGCGTTCGTCAGGGCCTTCAGCCGGGCGGCACGGCTCCAGGACGGGCTCGCCGGGCGGGGTTACGACGGGACGCTGCGCGTTCTGGTGCCCGAGACCCGCGTCTCCGCGCGCTTCACGGCCGCCAGTGTCGCGCTCCTCGTCACCGTGGCCGCCCTCACCCTCGTACTGGAAAGGCCGCTGTCATGAGCGACTCCGCGCTGGTCGCCCTGCGGGGCGCCTCCTTCGCGTACGAGGACGGCCCGACCGTGCTCGACGGCCTCGACTTCGCGATACGCGAGGGGCGCGCGCTCGCGCTGCTGGGCCGCAACGGCAGCGGCAAGACCACGCTGATGCGGCTGCTCAGCGGCGGACTGCGGCCGCGCACGGGCGAGTTGACGGTGGAGGGACGGCCCGTCCGCCACGACCGCAAGGGCCTGACCCGGCTGCGGACGACCGTCCAGCTGGTGGTCCAGGACCCGGACGACCAGCTGTTCGCCGCGTCCGTGGCCCAGGACGTGTCCTTCGGGCCGCTGAACCTCGGCCTGCCCGACCCCGAGGTACGGGTCCGGGTCGACGAGGCGCTCGCCGCCCTGGACATCACGGCCCTGGCCGACCGGCCCACCCACCTCCTGTCGTACGGCCAACGCAAACGGACCGCGATCGCCGGTGCCGTCGCCATGCGGCCCCGCGTCCTGATCCTCGACGAACCGACCGCGGGGCTCGACCCCGACGGCCAGGAGCGGCTGCTCACCACCCTCGACGAGCTGCGGGCGTCCGGCACCACGGTGGTGATGGCCACCCATGACGTCGACCTCGCGCTGCGCTGGGCCGACGACGCGGTCCTCCTCACGCCGTCCGGCGCGCACACCGGGCCCGCCGCGCCGATGCTGGCCCGCACGGAGCTGCTGCGGCAGGCGGGGCTGCGGCTTCCCTGGGGCATCGCGGCCGCCCGGCTGCTCCGGGACCAGGGGCTGCTGACCGACGACGCCCCGGGACCGCGCACCCCGGACGAACTGGCCGCGATGGCGGGTGACACCACCTCCCGGTGACGGGACTCCCGCCCGGCGCGCACGGACGGTGTCCGCTTCGGCCGGCCCACCCGGTCGCCCCCTGACCGCCGGTCCTCAATCGCCCCGTCGTCCTGAGAACGCGGACGTGCCCGCCCTGCCGACGGGATTCCGCCGGCAGGGCGGGTGCCTCACGCTTCCCGTGATCCGGCGGACCGCGTCCGTACGACGGCGAAGACGGCCGCGGCCAGCCCGAGCACGCCCGCGATCAGCCCGGCGGTGCCGAGCCCGCGGGCGGTCGAGTCACCGCTGTCGGCGGCGGTCTCCCGGGATGCCGCCGGAGTGGCCGCGGCAGTGGTACCGCCGTCGTCCTCCTCGGCGGTGAGCTTCACGACCGGCGCCGGGTTCTCCGGCTCCTCGTCACCCTGCGCGGCCTGCTCGATCCAGCGGACGGTCTTGCCGTCGGAGTAGGTCTGCAAGGCCTTGAAGGCCAGCTGGTCGGTGTCGTCGGGGAGCTGGCCGAAGGCGACGTCGAAGTCCTCGTAGTGCCCGGCCTCGATCTTCCCGCCGGTCCAGGTGATCTCGGAGACGGCGTCGGTGATGGTGCCGTCGTCCGTCTTGACCGGTGTCTTGAGCTTGGTGTCGGTGACCTTCGCGGTCCAGCCGTCCCGCGGCGCGACGAGCACGCCGAGGAGCGGGTGGTCGGTGGGCAGGAAGATCCGCACCTCGGTGGTGGAGGCGGTGTCCTCCTCGTTGGGGACACGGAAGGTCAGGGTGCCGTCGGTGGCGCCCTTGGCGTAGCTCTGCGGGTGGACGGTGACATGCGCGGAGGCGGCACCGGCGGCGGTGAGGACTCCGACCGCGGCGAGGGCGGTGACTGCGCCGGCGCGGCGCGTGGTGAGGGACATGGCTGAGTGGCTCTCCGTACTGCGGAAGGGATGTCGGGCTTCAGACGGCGTACGACATCCCGGCGGGCGGCCCGCGGCGACGAACGGCGTAGCGCAGCCACACCCGCAGCGGCGACCACGTCCGGTCGCCCACCGGGCGCACGGGTTCCAGGCCGCCCGGCACGCCCCGGAAGCCTTCGGCCGCCCGCCACCAGGCGACGAGCCCCGGCACGAAGGCGACCGCCCACCGCAGCAGCGACCACAACGCGGCCTCACCGCGCCGCAGCCACCAGGTCAGCAGGAGGGCCGCCGCCACGTGGACGGCGGTGGCGTGGGGCGCCGACGCGTGGATGTACGGGGCCAGGGCATGGGGGTGCGGGGCCATGCGCATGCCGTGCATGACCATCCCGGCACGCGGCACCGCTCCCGGGTGCGGCCGGGCGGCGCCGAACGCGAGGTGCAGCCCGCCCTGGGCGGCCAGCGTCCCGCCACCGATACCGGCCAGCGACCGCTCACGCCCGCCCAGCAGCAGGCCGGCCACGAACACCGCCAGTCCCCCGGCGCCCTGCGCCGACACCGGCGGCGCCACCCCCACGGCCAGCACATGTCCTCCGGTGGCGAGCAGCACACACAACACGGCGAACACCGCCGCGCGCAGGCTCCGCACCCCCAGGGACGCACTCATGCCACCCGATGCTGCCATGCGGCCGAGGCCTCTCCCACACCGCCCGTCGGTGCGCGCCACCGCGGAGACCGGCCTACCGAAGGTCCGCCCCGTGTCTCACCGCGCCGCCGCCTCGGGTTCGTCCGTCGCGGACGGGTGGACGTACCGGTCCTCGCCGAACGGCGTGAACCACGAACCGAACGCGACGGGCGCACCGCCGAGCCCGATCCCCACGGCGGACTCGTCGATCCCCTCCATCGCGCCGTCGTAGAGCCACTCGTGGTCCATGTCCTCGTAGACGTTCCCGGCGAACGCGTCGAGCGCGGCCGTCACCTCGTCGTCGAGCAGCCCGTGCAGCTCCAGGGTCACGATGGCCTGGCTCAGGAGGAACCGCAGGGCGAGTTCCTCGGCGACACAGCTGAGCCGCTCGAAGCTCCCGTCGGTGAAGCGGGTGGTCATGGCGATCACCGTGACCAGGAAGCGACGGGCGAAGCGGGCGTCGTACCGGAGCGCGTACCGGTCGGGCAGACGCTCCAAGTGCCACAGGGGGCCCTCGCATTCGGCGACGGTGGCGTCCTCCTGCGTCAGGACCTGCACGTCCTCGAAGAGCTCCTCGACCAGGATGTCGATCGCGTGGACCAACGCGCCGGCGGCGAGTGCGGCGCTTCCCGGCGGAACGGCGATCGCGTCCTCGCCGCGCGCCCTCCGGTCGTCCTCCTCGCCGAGCACGCCGAACACGGACGGTGGGAAGGAACGCAGTTCGGCCGCCACCCCGAGCATCCGGCTCCGCATCGCGGCAGCCTTCGCCTCGCCGTCGTGCGCCTCCTCGGTGCCGTCCGGTGCGGGGCTCTCGGCGTGCCGCGCCTTGCGGGTGGCGGGATCGTCGGGCGGGGCGTCCGGCCCCTCGGCCGCGTCGAGGCTCTTCTTCGCCAGATCCTGGTGCAGCTCCACCTCGCATCGGTCGATCGTCCAGTCCGCCAACAGTTCGGACCGCTCCAGCAGTTCGTCCACGAGCGCCCGTACCGAGTCCTCGGCGAACTCCAGTGCCGGAGCGTCCACGATCACCTTCAGAAGTGCTCCACCGGGGTGGACGGCCACGATGGTGTCCAGCAGTTCGACTGCCACGCCGTCGGGCCCTTCGATCGCCCGGACGGAATCGAATCCGTCCTCGACGAGCGCCACGGCTCCGGCGCGCTGAAGCGGGTCCATCTCCGGAGTGCCCTCCGGGATGCAGGTGTCCACGGTCACTACGTACGTCACAGGACCGAGCCTTACAGGAAAGCACCGCTCGCGCGACGGATTGGGCCTGTCCGCGAGGCGAACTCGGTCCGCGCTTCCCGCGAGGACCGCGGCGCGCCGCCCGTCACACCAGACGCCTGATCTCTCCGCGCACCCGGTAGAAGCCACCCGAGGAGGAGTGCAACGCGTCCACCACATAGCGTGCGCCGGGCTGGCGTATCGCGCGCGGGAACTGGACGTTCCAACTCGGTTCGTAGCCCTCGGAGACCACATGCACACGCACTCGGCCGCCGTGCTCGACGCACTCCACGACCACTCCGCCGCCCGCCGCGGGTACGGTGCTGACCGTGGCCATGGAGGCGGCGGTGGTCAGCGGGGCGTACGTCGGCAGGGCGGCCGCCAGCTTGATGTCCGCGGCGACGGGGACGGTGCCCGACTGAGCGGCGTTGATCGCGGCCTCGCTCGCGTCGATGCAGGCGAGCGAGCCGTCCGTGGAGACGATGTACAGCCTCTCGTCGTGGTACTGCATGGAGAGCGCCGAGCCGCCGCCCGTGCCGAGCTTCCACAGCCGGGCGCCGTCGGCGGTGAAGCAGTAGACGGAGGAGGCGGAGTCGCCCGCGAAGACGTACCGCCCGCCGGGGGACGTGGCACACGAGTACACCGCGGCGTCGCACTGGTAGGAGGCCTCGACCCATCCGGAGGACTTCGCGAGCCGCTGCACGACCCGCCGTCCCGTCCCGGCGTAGACCGCGTCCTCCTCCTGCCATCCGAAGAGCACATTGCCGCTGGTCGTGGTGTGCCAGAGCTGGCTGGTGCCGTCCGCCGCGTAGGCCGTCACGCCGCCGCTGTGCCCGTGGTACACGGCGCGGTCGTCGGCCCGCACCATCCACCCCTGCTCCCCGGAGGAGTTGCGCGACCACTGGAGCTCGTCCTCGTGGTCGATGACCGTCAGGCCGCCGTTGCGGTCGGAGACGTTCAGTACGCCCGCGTGGATGTCCAGCCAGAAGATGTCCACCTCGGCGGCGATCTCGTAGGCGGCGAACGGCACCTTCGCCGAGAGGTCGTACACCCGGCCGTCGTCACAGCCCGCGTAGATCCAGAAATCGTCCGCCACCAGGCACTTCACACCGTCGGGCAGGGAGTAGTGGGCCAGCACCTCGCCGTCATGGCTCAGGTTGTAGACACTGCCCTGCTGGTTGCCGACCCAGCAGCGGTCCTCGTCCACATGGATGCCGAACGCCGACGCGCCCGTACGGAACCGCCACAGCACCGGGGCGGTCGCCCGTGCCGTGGAGGGAGCGGACGTCACCTGACGGCGGGTCACGGCCCGGGCCGCACGCTGCCCCCGCACCGCCGGCGCGTACCCCTTCCGCACCTTCTCGGCGATCTTCTTCGCCGCCGCCGCGTTCGCCTTCTCGACCGTCGGGAACGCGGAGGTCTGTCGCTGCCCGTCGACACCGATCCGCCCGTACCGCACGGAGACGGTGGTGCCCTCGACGGTCACCTCGTAGAACTTGTGGGCACCGCCGCTCTCCTGAGACAGCTCCAGATACGTCGTGCTCCCCGACTGTCGTCCCTGCGCAGCGGACACAGCACACCCCTCCCCAAGACCCCGGTCGACCGCCACGGCCGATCCCCAGTGACTCCAAACTAGCGGCCACCACTGACAACGCCGCCCGCGACCGGATCCGGCAACGGGAGGGCTTCCGGGAACGGGGTTCAGCGCCCCTTGTCGGCGGGCTCCAGGATCGCCACGCACTCCATGTGGTGCGTCATCGGGAACATATCGCCTGGAGCAGGAGGCGGAGAAGCACCAGGTCAGATGGCATTTGTCAGCGTTCTGGACCAGCAACGGGAGCCCTCGAGCGTCAAACGAGCGTCACGACCGAGCCGTGCGCTAACGAGCTGGTGCACGAGTAGCGGTGAGACGTCGAGCCTGCAATGGTTGATCATGGTCGGGTGGTGGGGAACAGGACTCGTGCAGTGATCATCAGCAACCGTCGCATCACTGGCCTGACGGGCGATGTGATTGCTGAACTCGTTGCCGAGATAGGTCCGTTGTGGCATGAGCGACACCAGGCCAAGCTGGCCTCTCGGCCGCGCGAGCGGGCAGTGGGCGGCGGGCCGAAACACCAGTTCGTCTTTGTCGACCGCCTGTTGGCTACCCTCGTTCACCTTCGTCATGGAGCCACTCACGACGTGCTGGCCTGCTGGTTCGGTGTTGACCGCTCGACCATCACCCGAGCTGTCAACGAGGTGCGCCCTCTGCTCGCCGGGCGAGGCTGCACGGTCAGCACCGGCGTGCGGCTGCGGACCCTGGCCGACGTCGTCGAGCACCTCGGCTCAAGCGGGATGACCGGCATCATCGACGGCACCGAGATCCGTGTCCGGCGGCCCGCCGTCGGACGCAAGGACCGGGACAGGTTCATCTCGGGCAAGAACAAGCAGAACGCTGTGAAGTCGATGGTGGTCACGGACGGCGAAGGCCGTGTGCTGTGGTGCAGCCCGACCCGGCCCGCGAGCTGTGCGGACATCCATGCCCGCCAGTTGGGTTTGGTCACGCTGCTGGCCGATGGGCCCGCGGTCGAGATCCTCGCCGATGCCGGCTACCAGGGCCTGGGCGCTCAAACCGGAGGCCGGGTGGTGACACCACCGCACCGAAAGTTCAAGAAGAACGCCCCCGACTGGTACGAGGAGATATACGAGCGCCAGCGCAAGGCACACTCCTCACGCAGAATCCGAGTCGAACACGGCATCGCCCATCTGAAGAACTGGCGGGCCCTGGCCCGCCACCTCGGCCGCCGCGAGCACATGAGCGACACCGTCCAGGCCGTCGCCGGCCTGCTCTCCCACCAGCAGACCGCGGACCTGCACTCGACTGGTCAAACGTAAGCACGGGCCTCACCGAGGTTCTCGTCGTCTCACCGCTACTCGTGCACCAGCTCGTTAGAGGAGCAGCCCTTCGAAGAGAGAGTTGAGGGACAGACCTGCTCGAGGGAATTCTCCACCGGCAGCAGGAGGGAATGGCGGCTCGGCGTCCGAGGCCGTCCGGATCTCGTACTCCATGACAACCGTTGGGACAACGGGGAACAGGATGTCGTGATAGCTCGCCCCGAACAGGTGCCGCCCCTTCCGAATCCTCTGCCCGCCCTGCTCGGCAAGCAGCGGTCTCAGGTCAACTCTCACGGGCACCGTCTCCGCGTGGCGGTCTGCCTCATCAACCCCGATGCCAAGGGGTGGCCGAGAAAAACATTCCCCTCGACGGATGAAGTCCGGGGAGCCTGTGGCCCAGATCTCTTCCAGGCGCTCTACAACCACGGCGTGGTCGACATCGACACACGGGAGGCGATCCTCGGCGACGACACGCGTCAGCGAAACAGACTCTGTGCACTTCTCGATCCAGCCACGGAGAGCGCGCCGATCGTGCTCTATGCGGTGACCCACGTGGTGCCGACTCTGAGGCACATCAGATGGCTGTGACGAGGATGCCCGGCTTTGCGGTGCCAACGGAGGCTCGGGCCTGAGTCATGCTCCCAGGATGGATGTACGTCGGCTTACAAGGAAGGCTCTTGGGGACACTTGGATCTCTTGGCTTGAGCAAGTGGCGTCGTCATCCGGGTCTCCAACGTGCAGAGGCTTGCCCACCGCCCACGCGGGCTCGCCTTGAGCGGCCGTCAAGTCGAGTGAGGTGACCCGCGCGAAGGCTAAAGGTGCCGCTCTGCGCAGATGAGCCGGCGCCCAGCCCGGGTCGTCGGACTCGCCACCGAGGACGACCGCACCTCCGGCGGCGAGTCCGGCTGCTCCGAGAGCGGCGACAGCCACAGAGGCGCGCAATACGGACCGTCTGCTCGTTCTCACTCGACAATCGTCTCCGGCGCGCCTCCGAGAACCAGATTTTCGAGAGCAGCGGGTATTTCGCCGAAGTGAGCCAGCCAGTTCGCGACGAGGTATACGACTGAGTTCTGATCGATGGCGAGGAAGAACCGGCCATGGTCCAGTTCGCCGATAGGAAACAGGGACACGCCGATCTCCTGCCCCCACTCGGAGAATGCCTCTTCCTCCCCATACGCCAAACTCGGGTCCAGCTCAAACGGCTCACGTGCGGAGGCGATCCCAGGTCCGCTTATCTCGACGGAAATACCACCAAATTCAGAGAGGAATCTCTCAGCAGCTTCGTGCATGATGACCCCATTCCGAGCAAACCGTTCCCGCCATTCGCCGGTCGGCACCCGGCGCCCTTCGCGCCATCCAGCCGCCCGCAGGACCTTCTCGGTCTCTTCCGAGAACCTCGTCACTTCACTTCCCCGTCAAGAAATCCAAAGGGGGACCGGCGATGCATGAGAGCAGCCCACACCGCTCCAACGCCCCCTGCGCTGACACATACGGGTGGTAGCTCCTTGAGGGCCCGGCCCTCCTGAAGTGCACCCGTCGCTCACTCTGCGACGTCGACGCCGTAGTCGCGAGCGAGGTCGGCCAGTCCATGGTCGTAGCCCTGCCCGACGGCCCGCAGCCGCCACCCGTCGCCCCTGCGGTAGAGCTCGGCGAGGATCATGGTGCGCTCGGTGGTGGCGGCGTCGAGGGTGGCCCGGGCGGTCGGGGCCGCGCCGATGCCGCAGGTGACGGTGATCTCGACGGCCCCTACGTCGGCGAAGGTCGCGGCACCGTCGATCGCGGCGGCGATCACAATCCGGTGGATCTCCAGAGGCAGCCGCTCCAGGTCCGCGGTGACGGCCTGCTCCGTCGGACCGTCCGTGGCGAGCCGTACGGTGCCGTCCGGGTGCTCGGGTGCGCCATAGAAGACGAAGTCCTCATCCCCCGGGACCTGTTCGTGCGCGTCGACCGCGAAGGCGACGACGTCCACGTCGCAGGCGGTCTGCTGACGCCAGGCGGCGGCCACGGTCCAGGCCGTGCCGGTATCGGGCAGGTCGATGACAGCACCTCGGACCAGGACGTCAGCAGTGTCCGGCCGGTCCCCGACCGCGCCTTGCGTCGGCGCGAGGGTGGGTGCGCGGAGCCAGTCGGCGTCGTGCACGCGGAGAGCGAGCGCGGTGATGCGGCCCATGCGCCGGTCCGCCTCGCCGCCGGGCAGCACGACGACATCGGAGACGCTGGCCGAGAGGTTGACCGCCGCGGAAGCACCGAGGGCGATGGCACGAGCGCGCGCCTCGACGGCCTCGTCGTGGGTGCCGCCCAGGACCAGGACACGGCGTCCGGAGAGCGTCCGGGTCGCTGTGACGGTGGATGCGGTCGGTGTGGCAGGGCTCTGGGCCGGGACGTTCGGCGTGGGCTCGGCCGGTGCGGCCGGTGCGGCAGGACGTTGGGCCGGCACACTCGGCGTAGCGGCGAGCGTCGCAGAACGCTGGGCCGGGGCATCCGGCGTCGGCGCAGGAGGCACGGTGGCGGCGCTCACGGGCGTCTCCGCCACGGGGCGCTGCCGGGCGGTGCCCTTGGCCTGACCTGGCCGCACACTCTCCAGCAGCCGCAGGTAGGTCGGCTCGTCCAAGAGAGGCACACCCTCGTCCGCGGCGCGACGCAGCTTCCCGGATGCGGCGCTGGGGTCGTTGGTGACGACGACGCTGGTCTGGCCGCTGACCGAGGTCATCATGTTCAGTCCGGCCGCCACCGAGCGGGCGACCATTTCCTCGCGGGAGACCTGGGTGTCTCCGGTGATGGCGACCTTCATGCCTTGTACCAGCGGCCCGTCCGACTCCAGACGGCCCGGATTGCGGTACGCACAGGGCGTCTTGGGGACGTACGGCTTGTAGTCCTGGCGAGGCGGGCAGTCCAGGAGCGGCAGGGACAGGCCCAGCTGCTCAGCCGCGCCCAAGGAGCCGCGCAGGATGCCGGAGAGCACGCGCACGTCGTCCTGCGCGTCGTGGGCCTTGAGCTGGCGCACTCCGTAGTGCTCGGCCAGAGTGCCCAGTTTGAGATCGGGCGTCGCGGGCCCGACCAGGCGGTTGAGGGCCAGCGTGCACAGTCGACGGCTCACCGGCACCCAGGAGCGGACGTGGGCGAACTCGTGGGCCAGGAAGTCGTAGTCGAACTGCGCGTTGTGCGCGACCAGGACACGACTGCTGAGCAGCGCCCCCACCTGCGGCGCGATCTCCTCGAAGGTGGGCGCGCCGGCGAGCCGGTCGGGAGTAAGCCCGTGGACGTGCACCGGGCCGGGATCGCAGCCCGGGTTGAGGAGCGTGGAGAACTCCCCGGTCTGGTTGCCCTGCGCGTCCAGCGTGAGGATCGCAAGCGACAGGACCCGGTCCCGGCCGGGCCTCAGCCCGGAGGTCTCCACATCCACCAGCGCCCAGTCGTGGAAGTAGTCGGGAAGAGTGGGCCACTTCGGGCTCGACGACAGCAGGGCCACAGGTGGCTCCCCTCCCCCGGGCGCGGCGGGCGGCGGTGCCCTCTCCGCGGTGATGATCGACCGAGTGGGATTTTCCCATGTTTCGGGGATGGTTCGTGGCGGTTCCGTGACGGAGGGCCACTCCAGAGGCGAACACGGCGGCGCCCCGCGGAGTTGGGCCTTGTTCTGATGGGATGGGACCGCTTCCACCGATAAGGCGCTCGGCAGGCGGCGCCCGCAGTCAGAGGCACACCTCCGCCCTTGGACGCACCTTCGCCCCACCAGGGGGCGGGGCGAAGGAACGTCTATGCGGCGACGGTCAGCGGAGCATCCAGCCGCTCCCAGGCGCCGAGGACAGCCTTGTGCGCATCCGGCTGCAGGTGCGCGTAGCGTTGCGTGGTCTGGAAGCTCTCGTGCCCGAGGAGGTGCTGGACCTCGTAGAGCGAGACTCCCTTCTGGACCAGCCACGAGGCACAGGTGTGCCGCATGGAGTGTGGCGGGTAGTGCGGGACGCCCTGCTGCTCGCCGTCGGTGTCGAAGTAGTGGGCGCTTTCGACGGCGGGCCACCAGGTCTGCGTCCGCCAGTTGTTGTCGGCGAGGAGCCGTCCGGCGCGGCCCTTGGTGATGGTGGTGAAGACCACGGCGTCCCGGTCAAGCCGGTGGATGTGCCGTTCGAGGGCCTCCAGGACGTGGGGTGGGAGCGGGACTTCCCGGCGGCTCCTGGAGCTCTTGGGGTACTCCTTGATGCCGCTCTTGGTATTGACCTCCACTACGAACAGCCGCGAGCGGCGCTGGTCGATGCGGTGCCGGTGCAGTCCGGACAGTTCGCCCCAGCGCAGCCCGGTGTAGAAGCCGACCAGACACATCGTCCGCCAGACGGCAGGGAGTTCGTCGAGGACGCTCTGCGCCTGGTCGAGGGTGAACCACTGCGGCGGTTTGACCGCGATGGCCGGCAGGTCGATGTTGCGGCAGGGGCTCACCGCCAGGACGTCGTCATCGACGGCCGCGCGCATCATGGAGGACGTCAGGTTGTACGCCCTCTTGATCGCGGAGGCCCCCGCGCCCTTCTCCACCAAGGCGCGGATCCAGCTCTGGACGTCCATGCGGGTGATGGCCCGCATCTCCCAGCCGTCCCAGTAGGGCAGGACATGGTTCCTGATGGAGGAGGCGTCGCCTTGCAGAGTGTGGGGCTCGACGACGCGGGCGTTCCACCACCGGTCGTGCCAGTCGCTGAAGGAGATTTCGCCCGCTCGCGGGTCGCGCAGGGCCCCGCGAGCGAACTGAGTCTCCATGTCGGCGCCCCAGGCGCGGGCCTGTGCCTTGAGGGGGAACGACTCGCTGAACCGGTCTCCTGCCCGGTTGCGTACGGTCGCCTGCCACTTGCCGGAGGCCAGTTTCCGGAGGTACGTGGATCTACTCCTTGTTCGACTGCCGAGGAATTGAGAAACGGGTGCGCGGTTAGCGGCGAACAGCGGGCGGCGTAACAGCCCTGCTGGTAATAAATTCGTCGAGCCCGGCGGCGGGGACACGCACGCGGGAGCGTCCGGGGCCTGTCCGGAGATCGACGACCGGCAAGTCGCCGGCGGCTATGAAGCGGTAGACGGTGCGGCGGTCGACGTCCAGCGCGGCAGCGACGGCGGGAATGGAGAGCAGGCGGGCAGGCATAGGGAAGTCCTTGACGGTTCAGGTGAAATAGGAGGGACGCCCGGCGAATCGGCAGCCGGGGCGTCGGCCGGTCCGGGGAGAAGGTCGACCAGCCGTGGCAGGGCGATGAGGCGTCGCACTGCGATGAGTGAGGGCGTCGTCGCCACGACGGCGACCGATGGAGGCAATGAGCGAGTGGCAGCCGCTCCGGGCTTCAGGCGGAGTCCCAGGCTGGACTCACGACGCGGAAGCGTCAGCCAGAGTTGAAACGGTCGTCCAAGGTCGTCGTGGGACCCGTCGGACGTTTCGACAGGGGCATTGAGCGGGGGACAACAAGCACTTCCTGTTCTTCCTTTGGCTGAGGTGATGGCCGCACAGGACATCGAGGCGGCCCCCCGACGAACACCTCAACCATCCGAAGAATCCCCGGTTTCGGTAACCGGGGTTCGGGTGCTATAAGCCCCGGCGAGCTCAACTCACGAGCCGCTGAGCTGCGGGAACGACCCCGCAACGCTCAGCCGCTGCCGATGTCAGAAGAGAGTCGGTACCTCAAGAAGCACAGGAGGCGGCACGTAGAGCGCCTCAGCGATTGCGACGAGGTCGTCGACATCGCATCGGCGCTGGGCACGTTCGATGCGGGACAGCATGGTGTTGGACATCGGGTGTCCAAGTGCCGTGATGCGATGGGCGAGTTGGCGTTGCGACAAGCCGCGTTCGGTGCGGAGGATTTCGATCGTGCGGGCCGTCCGTATTCCTGCGGGTCCGATTTCCAATGAGCGTGCGGGCATGGCTCCAGTTGTAGCGTCCATTCGCCGGTTTGGTTAACCGGCGATCGTCGTCTATGTTGCGCTCGCGTGGTTCGGCGGGCGAGCAGGTCCCGGGGCCCGTGAGGGGCCGGAAACCGGTATATCGATCGGCATCCTGACGTGGGGTGTTGTGTTGTAGCTTCCCCATCGGCGGCACGTCAACGACTTCCCGATGTGATGCTTCTGGCTCGGCCCCGAGGGCAACTATTTCGTCAAAAGCCGATCGTGCCCTACAGTTTTGGGACCGCCATTCTCCGCCTGCTCATTCGGCATGCTTTCTGCCGTGAGAGATTGCGCGAGATAGGGCTGGACTTGCGCGGACTGGGTGTGGCTATGTTGACGACACCCCCGGAAAACGCGAGCGGCCGTCAGCATGCCCCGCGCCTCCGGCCGACCAACTCCCCTCCCCCGCTGCCCGTAATGCCGCGATCGACGGTGAGCCGTGGGCACCCGCCCACCTGCAACCGAGTGAGGAACCGCCCCTCTTGGCCCGAATCCGCACCATCAAGCCCGAAGCCTTCGTCTCCGAGTCCCTGGCCGCCGTCTCCCTGACCGCCGAGCGGACCTTCCTCGGCCTGCTCACCCAGGCCGACGACCAGGGCCGCCACCGCGACCACGCCGCGATCATCGCCGGACAGCTGTGGGTGCTGCGCCCGGATCACGGGCCCGAAGGCGTCGAGACGGACCTCGCCCAGCTCGACGACGCCCAACTGATCTGCCGCTACACCGGCCCAGGCAACAAGCGCTACCTGCACATCGTCACTTGGCACCAGCACCAGAAGATCAACCGGCCGAGCAAGAGCCGCCTTCCCGCCTGCCCGCGTCACGACGGCCCGATCGGTACCGCGTCCGTCGGAAGCACCGGCATCACGCAGCCCTCACCGACGCCTCACCGAACCCTCCGTGAGGACTCCCGCGAGACGCACGAGCCCGCACTGAATTCGGAGCCTGATAGCGAATTCGCAGGTCAGGAGCCTCTCATGGAGTCCTCCATGAGGGAGCACGAAGGACTCCATGAGGTGACCGGGAGGTCTCACGGTACGGATCTAGGACCTAGGACCGTGGATCTAGGAAGTTCCCCTTCGGGGGGCGCGAGCGCCCCCGCCCCTGACACCGTCTCGACTCAGCATCTGATGGCCGAATACATCGCCGCGTGCGCCCACCGCCCGCCCAAGGGCGTCCTGGGACATCTCGGCCGGGAGGTGCACAAGCTCCTCGGCGAGGGCATCGCCCCCACCCACATCCGCGCCGGGCTCGATCGCCACCGCGCCAAGGGCCTCTCGCCCAGCACCCTGCCGAGCCTCGTCCACGAGGCCATGAACGCGACCCCCGCGCACACCGTCCACCGAGCGTGGACGAACCCCGCGGACACCGCAGCCGCCTACGGAGGTGACCTCTGACCGCCACCCTCACCCGCGAGCCCCACCAGGTCGGTGCCATAGCCGACCGGCTCAACGGCATCCTGGCCGGCCGAGGTATCGACCCCCGTACCGTCGCCGCGGAGCCGACCACCGAGCCCATCACGGCACTGGAGCTCGCCGACGCCCGCATCCCCGCCCGCTACCGCCGCGCCCTGGCCGACCACCCCCAGATCACCGCCTGGGCCGACCAGATCGCCAGCGCTGGACGCCCCGGCCCCGGCGGCCCCGGCATCGCCGAAGGCCCGTCGCTACTGATCGCCGGCCCCACCGGCACCGGCAAGACCCACCAGGCGTACGGCGCCGTCCGCGCCCTCCTCACCCGCGGCGTCCGCCTGCGCTGGGAAGCCACCACCTCCGCCGACCTTCACGCGCGGCTCCGCCCCCGCACCGGCCACGACGGCGAACGCGACCTGCAAACACTGGCCCGCTGCCCGCTGCTGCTCCTGGACGACCTCGGCGCGGCCAAGACCAGCGAGTGGACCGAGGAGCTCACCTACCGGCTCATCAACCACCGGTACGAGCACATGCTCCCCACCCTCATCACCAC
>NZ_JABERD010000112.1 GCF_013044505.1 Streptomyces sp. S3(2020)
CCCCCACCCCCACCCCCACCGTCACCGTCCTCGGCCTGGGTCCGATGGGCCGCGCCCTGGCCGGCGCCTTCCTGGACGCCGGTCTGCGGACCACTGTCTGGAACCGCACACCCGGCCGGGACCTCGACCTCAGGGAGCGCGGGGCGATCAGCGCCCCCTCGGCCGCCGAAGCGGTCGCCGCGAGCCCGCTGACGGTCGTCTGCGTGGTCGACTACGACGCCGCCGACACCTTCCTGCGCACGGAACCCGTCACCGGCGCCCTCAAGGGCCGTACCGTCGTGAACTTCTCCAGCGACACCCCCGACCGCGCCCGCCGCACGGCCGACTGGGCGACCGAGCACGGCATCCGCTACCTGGACGGCGCGATCATGACGCCGATCACGACCATCGGCACGCCCCACGCGGTCTTCCTGCACAGCGGCCCCGAGGACCTCTACGCCGAGCACCGCCCCGCCCTGGAAGCCCTCGGCGGCACCCACACCCATCTCGGCGCGGACCCCGGCCGGGCCGCCGCCCACGACATCGCCCTGCTCGACATCTTCTGGACGGCCACCGCGGGCTACGTCCACGCCCTCGCGCTGGCCCGCGCCGAAGGCATCACCGCCCGTGAACTGGCCCCCTTCGCCCAGAGCATCGGCGCGATCCTGCCGCCGCTGTTCGCCGAGTGGGCGGACGACATCGACGAGGGCACCTACTCCGGCGAGGGCAACCCGCTGACCTCCTCGGTCTCCTCGATGGCCCACATCGTCCACACCGCCGAGACGCACGGCATCGACACGGCCGTACTGCGCACCGCCGAGGGCCAGGCCCGCCGCGCCATCGGCCTGGGCCACGGCACGGACGGCATCACCCGGCTGACCGAGCTACTAGGCCGTCGCTGAGCCATCGCTCTACGACGGTGAGGTCCGCGCCGGTGATCCCGTACCGGTGATCGACGCGGAGGAGGAGGGCCGGTGCGGGGTGATGGTCCGCGACCCACGCCCGATCCGCCGCCCCGATCTCGTCGTCGACCCAGACAAAGGGCCGCCCGGCCGCCCGGTCGAGGAGCGGCAACGTCTTCCAGTGCAGGACACCGCCCTCCCCGTCCCCCGCTGCCGGCCAGTCCACGGCCGGCCGCGGGGGCAGCCCGAGCCAGGGCGCGAGGAGGTCGTTGGCCTCCTCCGCCGCCCAGGTCGTGGCCCAGACGAGCTCGCAGCCCAACGCCGTGAGGCGCACGCCCAGACCGGGGTCGGCGCGGTTCAGCAGGGGGTGACCGGCGGCCACCTCACCGTCGTACACCGGATACGGCCGCGAGGATCCGAAGGGCAGGATCGTCCCGTCGATGTCGAGAAAGAGAATCATCGGCAGTCAGCATGCACTGCCCGCGAGCACCCACCCGCGACCGCCTGCACCGATATACCGCTATGCCGCTATACCGCCTGCACGGATATTCGGTGGCGCCGTTCATGACCGCCGGGCTACCGTCCCTCGCATGACTGCCGGGTTTGCGGCCACGTGCCGCGCGACAGTTGGGTACCCGGCCTCCGAGTGAGGCCGGTGCGGGCCAGAGGTCCGCCGCCTTCTCTTCGCCCTCGCCTCCCAGAGACCAGCGACGAAGAGAAAGAAGCGAATGCCCAACGACTTCAACCAACCGATCATCGACGAGTTCCGGGCCAACAACGGGCGCGTCGGCGGCATGTTCGAGGGTGCCCGACTGCTCCTGCTGACCACCACCGGCGCCCGCACCGGCACCCCGCACACCACTCCCCTCGGCTACCTCCCCGACGGCGGCGACCGCGTCCTGGTCATCGCCTCCGCGGGCGGCTCCCCCAGGCACCCGGCCTGGTACCACAACCTCCGCGCGAACCCCCAAGTGACCGTCGAGAGCGGCGCGTTCACCTACGAGGCCCGGGCCGTCGTCCTGGAGGACGAGGAACGCGACCGGTCGTTCGCGCGGGCGGTGGAGACGGAACCAGGCTGGGCGGCGTACCAGGAGAAGGCCGGCGAACGGGTGATCCCCGTGGTCGCCCTGTACGAGAGCGCGGCGCCCGGCCCGCCGAACATCCGGGCCGGCTCCATGGGCGAGGCCATCAGGCTCGTCCACGACAACTTCCGCCACGAACTCGCCCTGATCCGCGAGGAGCTGGCCAAGAACACCGGCTCGACCCTCGGCGCCCAACTCCGCGTCAACTGCCTCACCTTCTGCCAGGGCCTCCACAACCACCACACCGGCGAGGACCTCGGCCTGTTCCCCCTCCTCACCGACCGGCACCCCGAAGCCGCCCCCGCGCTGGCCCGCCTGCGCGAGGAGCACGAGCGGATCGCCGCGCTGGTCGAGGAGCTGAAACAGGTGGTGTGGACGGCGGACGAACCCGCCACGGCCCAGGCGGAGTTCGAACGGCTCGCGACCGAGCTGGAGGCCCATCTCACCTACGAGGAGGAGCAGTTGATCCCGCTGCTGGGCGGCTGAGCCCTTCACAGGGGCAGCGGCCGTCCGTGCACCACCTCCAGCCCCGACACCGCCCGCGTGAGCACCACGTACAGCCGGTGCAGCCCCCGCTCCTCCGCCTCGGCGATCGCCGCGGGCTCGACGGCGACGACATGGTCGTACTCGAGCCCCTTGACCAGCGTCGCCGGTACGAGGGTCACGCGGGCGCCGAGGTCGTCGGGGCCCGCGGTGTCGAGGCCGGCGGCGTGGAGGGCGGCTCGCACCGGGGGCACATCCGCGTCGGCGGCGATCACCCCGACGGACCCCTCCCGGCCGAGCGCGTCGCGCACGGCGGCCACAACCGAGCCGAGCACGTCACCCACGACGTCCCCGGCCCCGGCGTCCCGGATCCTCAACTCCCCGTCCCCGCGCAGGGATCGCGAGGCCGGCACGTCGACATCGAGCCGCTCCAGAAGCCGGTTGGCCAGGCCTACGACGGCCTCGGGCACCCGGAATCCGGTGGTGAGCGTCACGACGTCGGCGTCCGGCCGGCCGAGGTGCGCGAGCTGGTCGGACCAGGTCCGCGCCGCCCACGGCGTGGTGCCCTGCGCCAGGTCCCCCAGCACGGTCAGCGATCCGAAGGAGGCCCGCCGGGCGATGGCCCGGCACTCCATCGGGGAGAGGTCCTGCGCCTCGTCGACGACGACATGTCCGTACGCCTCGGGATGCTCGATCAGCCCGCCGACCTCGTCGAGCAGAACGAGGTCGGCGGCGGACCACCGCGCCGACTTCCACGACCTCGGCGGCCTGTCCCAGAGCAGCGCCTTCTGCTCATCGGCGTCCAGCACCCCGTCTCCGGCCGATGCCAACACACCTGGTTCGGTGAGGAGTTCGGCGACGACCTCCTCCGGCCGCACCCGAGGCCACACGGCATCGACGTAGGCACTGATCGCCCGCGCCCGCTCGATCCGCCGCACCCAGGAACTCGGCACCGGCCCCTCGCGCCGCTCGGCCTGCGCCCGGACGCAGGCCACGACCCGTGCCCGGACCCGCTCCCGCCCGACACCGTAGGGCGGCTCCTCGGCCCGTACCCCCGCCACGATCCGCACCAGTTCGTCGGCCGGCACCCGCCACCGGTAGGACCCGTCGGGAATCGCCAGCGCCTCGACAACGCCCGCGTCCGCGGACACGCGCGCGTAGAGCGCCCGCCGCAGCACCTCGGCCATCCGCACGTCGTGCTTGACGGCGGCGGTCCTCCTGTCGTCCTCACTCCTGACCGGGTGCCGCGCGATCTCGTCCTGGAGGGTGGCCTGCCGTACGCCGGTCTCGCCCAGCGCGGGCAGCACCTGCGAGATGTACGCAAGGAAGGTGCGGTTGGGGCCGAGGATCAGCATGCCGCCGCGGCGGATGCGCTGCGGGTGGGTGTAGAGCAGATAGGCGGCCCGGTGCAGCCCGACGGCGGTCTTGCCGGTGCCCGGGGCGCCCTGCACACACACGGACGCGCGCAGATCTCCTCGTACGAGATCGTCCTGCTCGGGCTGGATGGTCGCGGCGATGTCCCGCATGGGCCCGACGCGAGGCCGCTCGATCTCGTCCAGGACGATGCCACTGACCGCGCGCCCCTCCCCTCCTCGCAGGTGCTCGTCCTCCAGCCCGGTGAGGTCGGCGTAGTCCCCCTTGCTCCCCGGCGCCCACCCGAACCGCCGCCGCACCGCGACGCCCTGCGGGTCGCGGGCGCTGGCCTGGTAGAAGGCGCGGGAGACGGGCGCCCGCCAGTCGACGACGAGGGGCGGGGCCGCGGGGTGCTCGCTGATCCGCAACCGCCCGATGTGCAGCGTCTGCCGCTCGGCGGCCGAGTCCAGTCGCCCGAAGAACAACGGCCCCTCCGGCAACTCCCGCATCTCCTTGGCCCGGCTGCGCAGCCGATACCCGAGCACCTCCGCGTCGGCACCGGAGGCGGAGACGTCCTCGCCGCTGACGACCTGCTCCTGGGCCCCGTCGACCATGGCGGCGAGGGCGGCTCGGCAGGTGTCGTGGTGGGCGCGTTCCAGGTGGAGGGCGTGCTGGAGGGCGGGGTCGGGTGGCGTCATACGGTCGAGCGTACCGAAATAACGTAACCGAGTTAAATTTTTTACCGAGCCTCAACCAGCGAGGTGCGGAAACCCGGCGCCAAGCGCACGAAACGCCTCCTCGGCAGCGACCGTGGCCTCACCCTGCACGTCCTCGACCCGCTCCCCTCCCCTGACCCGCCGCCAGTTCTCCTGAGCGAGCACTCGCTGTACGGCGACGACCTGACCGGCGGCCAGCCGCGCACCAAGATCACCACCAAGCGCTTCGGCCAGGGCCTCCTCGGAGCGTTCGAGGTGGGTGTAGAGCCTCGCGACCAGGGCGGGAGTGCCATAGAGCAGGTCATAGAAGGCTCGTACCGCGGGGTGGTCGTTGAGCCCGGTGATGGGATCACACCGCTCGATCCCCTCAAGGAAATGCAACCGCAGCGCATCAAGGGGCGCACCGGGGTGAGCACGCACCACACACGCGGCCTCGTCCTGATGATCGGCGATGCGGTGGAAGACCAGGTCCTCCTTGGTCGGGAAATACCGAAAGAGCGTCGGCTTCGAGATCTCGGCCGCGGCGGCGATCTCGGCCACGGGGACAGCGTCGAAGCCCTTCTCCAGGAAGAGACGGATCGCAATCTCGGAGACGGTCTCGTACATCCGCCGCTTCTTGCGCTCTCGGAGGCCGGGTTCTGGCATGGGCAGGAGCTTATGCAAACTCGAGGTGGGTGGTGCGCTGCCAGCGGACCAGCGCTGCCATGATCTGCGCCGGCGTGGGCACCATTTCCAGCCCGAGTGGCTCAGCCGCGGCAGCCAGTATGTCCCTGAGCCTGCGGACCGCCCCCGGCAGCATCGACCAGTCGAACTTCGACCCCGCACCCAGCGACAGCGATGTCCGGATGACGTCCGTGAAGACCGACTGCGCCTTCTTGAAGGCAAGGATCCGCGGCAAGTCCTCCTCCCAGCCGTACGAGCTGCCGGGCCGAACCAGCTCCACGACCCGACACCACTCCCTGACCATGGCGCGTTCCTGATCTGCCGGATAGCGCATCAGGTACAGATGGGTGGCGAGGTCGTACAACGGGTCACCCAGCAGCGCCAGCTCCCAGTCGATGGTCCAGAGGTTCCCCCCAGGGTCGATCACGAGGTTCTCGCGGTGCAGATCTCCGTGCAGTAAGCAGAATGGCCGCGCCCTGAGCCCGGCCACGCTCTTCCTGAGAAACATGATCGATTCGCTGCCCAACCCGAGCTGCTGGAAAAGACTTCCGAACCGCTCCAGGTTCGCGTAGTAGACCCGCTGCTCCATGAAATCGATCAGGGTTCCCAGGAATCTGTCCGTGTCTCCGTCCACGGCACGGTCATCGAGCGCGCAACGTCGCTCCACCCACAGCTTGTCCGGGGTGATGTGCACCATCTGCTCAAAGAGCTGCACGAGTTGGACGAAGAGCGGGCCGGGAACGCGCCGACTCCACAGAAGACTCCGCCCCAGAGTCCTCCCTTCGATGAAGCCCTGCATATGCATGCCGTCGACATCGAAGACGTCCGGAATGTAGGTGATCCACCCTTGCAGCCCGCGTAACAGTTGTTCTTCCGACCTGAAGCACCTGCGGTCGAACCACAGGATCCCGTCCCTCAGTTCCCGAACCTTGACCCGTCGCGTCCCTCCCGGTAGCCGGACCACGTAGGTCTCGTGGTGATAGCCCTGAAGCGGCCCCATGACCACTTCACCGAAGGCTGTCACCTCATAGGCACGCTGCCGGCTCACCGAGCGAACGGGCTCCGGGTTCATGGGCGGCGGCCCCCTTCTCCCCCATCTCATCGAGCAATGGAGCGTACGCCCCCAGCACGTCCTCCGCCCCGGCATCCCGCAACCGCTGTTGTTTGAGTTCGTTCCTGCCGTACCCGATGAACCGGACGCCGGCATGCCGGGCGGCCTCGAGATCCGTCGGAGTGTCCCCGATCATCACGGCTTCCGTCGGCCCCAGCCCAAGACTTCGCAGCGCGCACAGGACGACGTGGGGATGCGGTTTCATCAAGTCGGGGTCCGAGGAACGGCCGTGGATCGCCCCGAATTGGTCCCTCACTCCCCAGTCCCGGAGGTAGCGGTCCGCAGCACTCGGGGAGTTGTTGGTGACCACGGCGAGCCGCAGTCCGTTCTTCCACAGTCGGTGGATCAGTTCCACCGCACCGGGCGTGGGCAGGGCCTTTTGCGTGGCCGCCACCTCCCGCCGGCTCACGAGCTCCTCCATGGCACGCACCAGCTGATCCCGCTTGGGACGTCCGCGGTGCACGGCCTGGAGGACGACATGCGGGTCCTTGTTCTGCTCTTCGCTCGCCGTCAGCAACTGCTTGACGCCCTCTCTGACGAGCATGTCCCTGAGTTCGTCGGCGACAGGCCGCGACGACTCGTTGGGGAAGAGCCGGCAGACCGGCCCGTCGAAGTCGAACAGAACTCCACGGATCCCTGAGAGAAGCGGTTGGCCACCCCTCTTCGTTCCGGCCTCAACAGCCATTCCGTTCCAAGCCCTCCAGTAGCTCCCCCATGTCGACAGCCGGCTCCCGTTCCGGCACTGTGAGCAGTCTCCGAGCGGCGCCTCTGGGCTGATCGGCATCCGGGCACCGGTCCAGCAGTCGGCGGCGATGCCGGGCGAGAAAGCGGCTGATGCCGCCGACACCAGCTGCCTTGTCCCCGGCGTGCCACTGACGCAGCGCCGACGCGGCAGTGAGCTCGTCCACCGGCTCCCCCTTCATCCCAAGGGGGCTCCAGGCCCGCCGCAGAGCGCGGCACACCCGCTCCGCTCCCTGTGCGAAGTGCTCGGCCTCGGCCTCATCGGGCAGCGCGAGCGCCGCCCGCATGACGTCGGGGTAGATCGACTGCACGTACTCGAAGTCCAGGTAGCCGCGGAGATCGAACTCCATGCCCGCCGTCGCCTTCTCCCGGTCCACGGCTCTCATCGCATCGGACCAGAGTTCGATCATGAGGTCGTGCTCACTCACGTCGTAGTCCATCCGTACGAGGTGGGTCGCCAGGTCGTGCAGGGGATCTCCGTACAGCGCCAACTCCCAGTCGATAACGCAGAGTTGCTCGCCCTCGGCCTGCGACATCACCACCACATTGGCCCGATGGATGTCCGTGTGCAGCAGTGCGAAAGGCCGGGGTGTCAGCTGTGGCCAGAGTCTCCGGAACCGATCGACCGCGTTGGACGGCACGCCCACCGCGTCGAAGAGCTGCCCGAAGCGCGGACGATTGGCCTGGTGCACACGCTCTTCGGTGAATGCCGCCAGCCGGTGCAGGAAGCCGGTGCTGTCTTCGCTCACAGGCCAATCGGCCGGACGTTGTGGCAGAACATCCTCCGGCAGGGCGGCAAGCTGGGCGAAGATGTGGGCCAGCGCCTCCAGCCGCGCGCGGCCGATCGGCCCGTTGGGTGTCTCCTCTGCCAACGCCCGTCCCGCGAGATACCCCTGCAAGGACCAGGCCCCGAAGTCAGCCAGACAACGGGGGACTTCGCCCACGCCGCCGCTCACCGCTCGCAGCACTTCCGACTCGCGCCAGAGCCGTGGGACGACCTCCACCGTCTTGACGGGCACACGGAACTTGGCGTGCGCGTCCGCGGAGTCCAACTGCAGCAGATAGGCCAGCGGCTTCCCCAACGGCAGGATGTGATTCCTGTTGTGGTGGCCGACGACAAGACCGCCACCGGGGCGACGCCGTTGCAGCTCCGCGAAGACGCGCACCAGGATCTGGTGTGCTCTGCGGTGCAGGGGAGACGACATGGCGGCAGAGCGTAGCGGTTCGAGTGATCCTTCTCACGGATAGCCACTATTTGGACACCTTCCCGCCCAGTACGACAGAGCGTGTTTTCCCTGGCAGGTCCCCCATTGAGCAGGTCGGAACTAAGTGTTCAGATTCCAGCGACTGTCGAACCATTCTCGATAATCACCGAACTGGGAGACGTCGTCCGCGCCCTCGCCACGTCTCTCGTAGAGATGCAGATTGACCCCGGCGCCCTTGACGTCGACCGCCCGGCTGACAATGGTGCCGTCGTCCAGCCGGATGGGACCCACGACCGGGGCGTACAGCCCGACCAGAGCGTGGGTGTCGTTGAGCAGGATCAACTTGAACTCGGGAGTCCGCGGCCTTCGGCGGATGAGGAGCTTCACCTCGACCCCCGCGTTCTCCAACTCCTGGCAGAAATCGCCCATCTCCGCCGCATGCCGCCGGACTCTGTTGCGCCAGCGCAGCCGGACACGATCATCCTTCGGATCCAGTGCTCGCGGGTATTCGAGGTCCGTGTCCTCGGACGGCAGCAGCATCCGCACCGTCACCCGAGCCGGCTTGATCTTGCCGGCCGTCACCAGCTCCGTCTGCGACCGGAAGTGCCCTATGAACGTCTCGGCGGTGAGCGCCACAAGATCGAGCGAGACCTCCGGTTCTCTGAAGGCCTTGCCCATGTACTCATAGAGAGTGGGGCGCTCCTGCGCGTCGTCCGCCGCGGTGCCCTTGGCGGTAGGCGGCTCGACGACTCGGGTGCCACTGCCTCGCACGGACTTGACGAATCCCTCGTCCGCGAGGTCCTTCAGCACCTTCTGTACGACATCCCGAGACACCTGAAGGTCTTTTGCGAGGTCCCGTTGGGGCGGCAGCATGTCACCGACCCGATAGGTCCCGTCGGTCAGCCGCAACAACAGCGCGTTGTGCACACGACTGTAGGTCCGGCCACTGGCCTCACGATTCCCCGAAGCGGTCACATGCCGAACGTACCGCTTTCCGACCGCCACGACACTGAATCCGACCAATAAACCTCATCTTTGACTTGGTAGTTAACCGATCAAGAACCACGGGAACAGTCAACTTGCAGGCCAATCCTTCCAATTGGTCGACTAGTTGACAGAACCTGGGGGGCAACATGAAGGCCAAAGAGGAGCTGAGTCTCCTGGCGGGTGTGGCGCTGATCATCGTGGAGACGGCCATACAGGGCGCCTACGGGGCCTGCGGGGCCCTGGGATTCCTGCTGCTGGTGGTCGGGCTGAAGGCAGCCAACTCCACCTGTGCGGCCACGGGCGCCGTGATCCTGCTTGTCCTCATGTCCCAGGCCTAGGCGGGGAGTTCAGAGCGCTCAGCGCTGGGCTCGCACCGCCGTCAGCAGTGGTTCCAGGGAGTCCAGGATGTTCTCTGGCCGCACCTTCGCGTCCAACAGCTCCTGCCGCTTGCGCGGATTACGCGCGTAGCCCAGGAACCGGACCCCTACGGCACGTGCGGCGATGTAGTCGGATTCGCTGTCGCCGATCATCAGCGAGGACGCCGGTGCCGCGCCCATCGCGCGCAGAGCTCGGTTCAGGGTCTCCGGATGCGGCTTGAGGTGGTGCAACTCCTGCGCCACACGCCCGTAGATGTGGGGCGTGAAGCAGGAGAGCAGTCCTCTGCCGCCCAAGTAGTCGGCCACCGCGCGGGGCGAGTTGTTCGTCACGATGGCCATCCGCGCTCCGACGGCGACCCAGGTCTGGATCAGCACGTCCACGAACGGTGTCGGGTAGGCGTACTTCGCTGCCAGCAGCTCCTGTTGAGTGAGGTGCTCCTCAAGGCCGATCACCAGGTCGCTGCCGGGATACCTCTTGGCGAACGTACCCAGCACACCATGGGGATCCGGACTGAAACGTTCCTGCTCGGTGAGCAGTCCGTCCCGTCCGTGTACCTCAAGCCACTTCACCTGTGCCTGGGCTATGTCCGCGGCCGAGTAGCCGGCGAACAGCCGACAGATCGGCCCGTCGAAGTCGAAGAGGATATGGCGCGTCAGAGCGACTTGCTTCGGCAGACTTTCAATCGGATGTGTCACCACGTTGGTCTGTCCCGTCTCAGCAGCCACCAACCGAGTGTCGGGCAACGCGCGATCGTTGCCCAGATGGCATCGAACCGTTTCTGGCCCTGGTCGACCGGGAGCGCGCGCCTACTGTCACCGCATCGACGACCCTGTGAGCCGTCGAAGTTCGACCTCGTGGCGCCCGGGTACTGCCCTCGTCACTCAGGAGAGCGTCAGGTCCGTGGTGATGGTTTCCCAGAGGGCGTTGAACCATTTCTGCGACTCGGCCACGAACGCCGCGTCCCGATCACTCGCCGTCTTCATGAAGGAGAACAGCACCGACTGCGACCCCAGCGCGTCGTACATCTCCAGGGTCTGGCTCTCGTACTCCTCCTCGCGCTTTTCGAGCATGTAGTAGCCGAGCAGTACCTCCTGCTTGTTGAGCAGGTACAGCTTCACGGGGGGAGTGAAGGGCAGGGCGCGGAAGGTGACCTGGACGTCGATGCCGTGGGTGGAGCGGACGGCGTTGAGGTTGTACTTCAGCACGTGGGCCTGGGCGTTGCGCATCTCCAGCCAGCGCTCGTGGACCGGGTTCTCCTCGCCGTCCTGGTCGATCAGTACCGGGAAGGCGAGGGTGATGTCCCGGGACGGCAGCAGGACCCGGAACTCGATCGACTCGGGGCGGATCCTGCCCTCGTGGATCCGGCGGAGCGAGTCCCCGAGAGACAGCATGAGGGTCTCGGAGGTGTGGCTGACCACGTCCACCCGCACATGCTCCGCCCCGAAGGCCTCCGTCATCCTCGGCGCCAGCCCGACCATCGTCGGCTGCGGCGCGCCCCGCACCGGCGCCGGTTCCGCGATCCGCGGCGGGCTCCCCTTGCTGACGTTGCTCAGCAGGCCGTCCTCCTGGAGCGCGCGCAGGGCCTGGCGGACCGTGCCGCGTTCCACGCCGAACTCCTCTGCCAACTCGGCCTGGGTGGGCAGCCGGTCCCCCGCCTTGAGGTCTCCGGCACGGATACGTTCCCGCAGGATGTCGGCGATCTCCTGGGGCGAGAGCCTTCTGCTGCCGTTCACTGCCACGTTCTCCTGGGTCACGACCAAACGCTACAACTCCGATCCATCTATGGGGAGTTGTTTGGAAGTTGTTTCGGACTAGGGGCCAAGTGGGGACAAGTATGAGTGAGATGGTTGCCAACTTCGCCAAGTTGGCGGAAGTTTTGCCTCCTTATCGTCCAACCCGCCGCATCGTCGCCCAACCCCCCGCACCCGCCCGTCCCGGACGCCCGCCTCACGCCCGAAGGGGGAACACCGTGCCAGCTTTCTACCTCCTCTCCGCCATCCTCATCACCGGCCTCGAGCAGACCCTCCAGTGGAAGTACGGCGCCACCGGCATCATCGGTCTGCTGATACTGACCATCGGCTTCAAGGCCAAGAGCTCGGCCCTGATCTCCATCGGTGCCGTCGTGCTCGCCCTGCTGGTCGCGGGGCCCGCCCTATGAAAGACAGGCGACGCCCGGATCCGCCACTGTGGGAGACCTTCAGCTCGTGAGCGTCAGCTCCGAACTGATCGTCTCCCACAGTGCGTTGAACCACAGGTGGGACTGCTCGACGAAGGTGGTGTCCCGCAGCCCCGCGCCCTGCTCGAAGGCGAACAGCATCGACTGGGTGCCCTCGGCGTCGTACATCTGAAGGAACTCGTGGTCGATCTGTTCCTCGCGTTTTTCGAGCATGTAGTACGCGAAGAGGGCTTCCGTGTTGTTGAGCAGGTACAGCTTCACCGGCGGGGTGAAGGGCAGGGCGCGGAAGGTGATCCGGACATCGATGCCGTGGGTGGCGCGCAACGCCAGCAGATTGTGCTTCAGCACCTGCCCCTGGGCGTTGCGCTGGGCCAGCCAGCGGCGCTGGAGCCGGCCGTCCGTCGAGGCGTCCACGAGCGCCGGGAAGGCGAGGTCGATCTCACGGCTCGGCAGCAGGACGCGGACGTCGACCTTGGCCGGTTTCAGCCGTCCGGCGTGAATCTGGCGCAGCGGTTCACCGAGGGCGAGGTTGAAGGAGACAGAGGTCAGACAGAGCGCGTCGATCTCGACGTGCGGGGTCGCGAAGGCCGCGGCGATACGCGGGGCGAGGGCCACCATGGTGGACAGCGGCGGGGCTCCGGGGCCGGTCAGCGCCCTGTCCAGGTCGGGGGCGACGGTCGCGGGGCTGCCCTTGGACACGTTGGTGAGCAGCTGCTCGGTCTGCAGGATGCGCAGGGCCTGGCGTACCGCCCCGCGTTCCACTCCGAACTCGTCGGCCAGCCTGGCCTGGGTGGGCATGCGCTGACCCGGCCGCAGCTCACCGGACCGGATCCGGGAACGCAGCTCGTCGGCCACCTCACGATGTGATGTGTGTGACCTCTGTGACCTCTCCCGTCCATTGACGGGGGCGTGTTTCGGGTCCACGACCAAACACTACAACTTCCCGCCATCTTTGGGCAGTTCGAGGGAAGGTGGTTATGAGACGCATCCAAGCGGAGATAAGTACAGTGAAGTTGGTCGCCAACTTGCACAACATGGTCAAGCTTCCAAGGGGTTGGCGCCAAACAACAGACTTCGCCCAGGGGGGATCGTCATGCCGTTCGCCATCGCCATCGCTGCCCTCGCCATCGGATTCGAGCAGCTCATCCAGTGGAAGTGGGGGCCGATGGGCATCATCGCCTTCGTCCTTCTCACCGTCGGCATCAAGGCAAAAAGCACCATGGTCGGCGGCCTCGGAGCGGCGATCCTCGTGATGCTGCTCGCCCAGTCCGGCTGATCGGACCGCCCAAGTCCGCGCAGCCGGCCGACCGGGCTCTCTTCCGGAGGGGAGCCGAGAGCCTTGGTCGGCCAGCACCGCCACAACTGCACACCGACAACTGAACATCGCTGAGCACAGCCACAACTCAAGAGCACGAGCTACGGATCAGAACTCAGGACCAGTCCCAGTACCAGTCCAGTACCTATCCAGCACCAGTCCCTGTCCCCGCCGCGAGGAGGTCTCAGAACATGTCCGGGCACCAAGGCCGCCCGGACGTACGCAGCAGGGCGTCGGCCATCCGGGCGGCGCCCGCTCGTTCTTCCCGGACCCGGCCGAGCGCGGCAAGCCGTACGGCGGACTCGTCCCCGAGCCACAGGGTGGCCAGGTCGGCGATGTCCAGCGAGAGTCCGGCACTCCGCGTGGTCGGCGTACAGGACGTCCCGTCCGCGGAAGTCACCAGCAGATACCGCCCGCCGGCCAGCCCTCCCCGGTCGGCCACCTCCAGCACCAGCTCGCCCTCACCGTCGTACGTACGCGCCTCCAGAGCCCGTACGACGTCCAGGATCCGCACCCACAGCCAGTCCGCGTGCGTGGTGATCCGGGCGGCGCGCGGGTCGGGCAGGAAGAACGGCAGCAGGTCGTCGGGCCCGCGCCAGCCGCTCCGCACCTTCGTGACCCAGTCGATCGAGCAGAGGTGCTGCCACAGGGCGCGCTCGGCGGCGGCGGTCGTGGCGATCAGCCACCTCACCTTGGCCGTCTCGGCCGGCTGCTTGTCGTCCCAGTGGTCGTCGCACTTGTACGCCACCATGCCCTCGACCTCGCCGGTGGCCGAGCGGTACACGGCGTAGAAGGGCTCGACCCAGGGGGCGCGGTCCAGAAGCACGGCCCCGGTCTCGGTCTCCCACCATCGCCGCGTACGGCTGACCGCACCGGGTTGGCCGCGCCGCAGGCGCTCATGCAGCTCCGGGCCGAGCTCGCGGACGTCCTCCCGGTCCACGAGGTCGATACGGCCGCCGTCCTCCGGTCCCGACCAACGGGCGTCAAGGCCGGCGCGCGGCACGTCCACCGTCCACTCGGTCATCCAGGTCGCGGGGCCGAAGCCGTAGCGGCCGTAGATCGGGTACTCGGCGGCGATCAGCGTGGCGACGACATCTCCGCGCTCCTTCGCCGCGCCGAGGTCCTCGGCCATCATGCGTGTCAGGATGCCGCGCCTGCGGTGGGTGGCCGTCACGCTGACGTTCGTGATGGCGTCGGCGGGCACGGCCGCGCCGCCGACCGCCGTGAGCTGCTGCTCGAACGACCGGAACGTCGCCACACACCGCCCGCCGTCGAAGGCCCCCAGCGTCCGGGACGGTTCGATATAGCTGCTCCGGTCCGCGATCTCGTCCTCGGTGACGCCGGGACTGCGCAGAAATCCGGTGTTCAGAGCGCGGATCCAGTCGGGGATCTCGTCCTTGCCGATCGGACGGACGTCGATGTCGGGGCGCGGGCTCGGGCTCGGGCGCGGGCTCGATCGGGGGCTCGAAGGCGGGCGAGTCATGGGGCCACGTTAGATCTACGACGATGAGCTGTCGCGACGATTTCTCCCGCTCCCCAGGGGCGCCCGCCCCCTCCCGCACCCGCTCCTCACATCAACAGGTCGTCCACCTGTGCCTCCCCCTCGCGGTACCGCCGGGCGATCTCCGCGCTGCAGTCGTCCGCCGTGCGCTGGAGGCGCTGGCGGCGGCGGGAGACCTGCTGTTCGTAGCGGACGAGGCGGGCCATCGCGGCGTCGAGTTCGAGGTCGGTGCGGGCCTGGAGGTCGGAGAGTTCGACCTCGGCGAGCATCTCGGCGGCCAGGCGGCGGTACTCCTCGCTGTGGGGCGTGCCCAGCGTCACGTGGCGGGCCGAGGAGCGTTGGCGGGCCGGGGCGTCCGCGAGGATCTCGGAGAGGCGCTCCACCACCGAGCCCTCGCCCGCGGGCGAGCGGCGTGCCGACTCCGCGCGCAGGATGTCGATACGGCCCTGGAGCAGCCGCCGTACATAGCTGAGGTCCGCCTCGTCGCGCTGGGCGTCCCGGCGCAGGGTGCGCAGCTCGGGCAGGTTCAGCGGGGCGAGGTCGTGCTCGGACGGGTCCGCGGGCAGCCGCGGCGTCTCCGTGCGCTGCGCGGGCGGCCGGACAACAGCGCCGGGCGGCTGTCCGATGCTCGGTGTGCTCATGTGCCTCAACCGTCCCCTCGACCGGGCGTGTGTGAGCATCGTGCCACCCCAAGTGGCCGCTATGTGACCGAGTGCCCCCGATCGGCCCCAGATGGGGGGTTATCGATCAAAAAGAAGCCCGGGGAAAGGTCACTCCGGCCCGCGCGGCATGATGGTCCTATGCGTGCAGTGGTTCAGAGAGTCGACGGCGCGAGCGTCGTCGTCGAGGGTGAGACCGTCGGGGAGATCGCCGGCGAAGGGCTCTGTGTCCTGGTGGGCGTCACCCACGAGGACACCAAGGAAAAGGCCGCCCAACTGGCCCGCAAACTATGGTCGATCCGCATGCTGCACGACGAGAAGTCATGCAGCGACATCGACGCCCCCCTCCTCGTGATCAGCCAGTTCACCCTCTACGGCGACGCCCGCAAGGGCCGCCGCCCCACCTGGAACGCCGCCGCCCCCGGCGACATCGCCGAGCCACTCGTCGACGAGGTCGTGTCCCAGCTCCGCGCCCTGGGCGCGACGGTGGCCACGGGCCGTTTCGGCGCGCAGATGCGGGTGTCACTCACGAACGACGGCCCCTTCACCGTGCTCGTCGAGATCTAGGGTTCTACGACGGTCTCCTGCGCCGCAGCCGTCGTGTCCGCCACCAGTCTCGCGTCCACCGGTACGTTCCGCTTCACCAGTGCGAGGGCGACCGGGCCGAGTTCGTGGTGGCGTACGGATGTTGTGATGAAGCCGATCTTGCGGCCGTCGGGGCCGTCGTCGGCGAGGTGGATCTGGGTGCCGGCCGGCGGGAGGTGGACCTCGCTGCCGTCGAGGTGCAGGAAGACGAGCCGGCGGGGCGGCTTGCCCAGGTTCTGGACGCGGGCGACCGTCTCCTGGCCGCGGTAGCAGCCCTTCTGGAGGTGGACCGCGGTGCCGATCCAGCCCAGCTCGTGCGGGATGGTGCGGTGGTCGGTCTCGAAGCCGAGGCGGGGGCGGTGGTGCTCGACGCGCAGCGCCTCGTAGGCCAGCAGGCCGGCCGCCGGGCCCGCCTTCTCGGCGTACGACTCCAGGTCCGCGCGCGGAAGGAAGAGATCACGGCCGTACGCCGTCTCGCGGACGACGACACCCACCGGCACCGGGGCGATCGAACCGGCCGGGAGGTGGACGACCGCGATGTCCGCCGTGCGGTCGGCGGCCTCGACCCGGTAGAAGAACTTCATCGACTCCAGGTAGGCGAGCAGCGCCTCCTGGGTGTCGGGTTCCACGTGGATCCAGACCGTCACGCCGTCGTCGACCAGGTACAGCGCGTGCTCGATGTGGCCGTTGGCGGACAGGACCAGCGCCTCGGTGGCCTCGCCCACGGGCAGCTCGGAGACGTGTTGCGTGAGCAGCAGATGCAGCCAGCTCAGCCGGTCCTCGCCGGTGACGGTGAGGACACCGCGGTGGGAGAGGTCGACGAATCCGGTGCCGTCGGCGAGGGCGCGCTGTTCGCGGAACAGGTCGCCGTAGTGGGCCGCGACGCCTTCGTCCACGCCCTCGGCGGGGACGGCGCCGGGCAGGGACAGCAGAGGGCTCTTCATATGCCTAAGCCTACGACTCGGTAGTTGAAGTCTTGAGGGAGCTCTTCTCCGCGCAGTCCTTGCAGCGGCCGAAGATCGCGAAGTGCTTCATGTCGGTCTCGAACCCGAAGGTGTCCCGCAGCTTGGCCGTGAACTCCGCGGCCACCTTGATGTCCGCCTCGATGACGTTCTGGCATTCACGGCAGACCAGGTGGATGTGGTGGTGACGGTCCGCGAGGTGGTACGTCGGCGCCCCGTGCCCCAGATGGGCATGGCTGACCAGACCGAGCTCCTCCAGGAGCTCCAGGGTCCGGTAGACCGTGGAGATGTTGACCCCCGACGCCGTCTTCTTCACTTCCGTGAGGATGTCGTCGGGGGTCGCGTGCTCAAGGGTGTCCACGGCCTCCAGCACAAGCTGCCGTTGCGGGGTCAGCCGGTAACCGCGCTGCCGCAGATCACTCTTCCAGTCGGTGCTCACCACACCGACGAGTCTAGGCCCACTCGCCCGGAGGCTTACTTGAAGAAGGCGATACCGTCGTCCGGCATATCGTCCGGGAGGGCCTTGGCCCAGCGCTCGACGTCCTCCGGCGTGACGACCTTCTTCAGGTGCGCGGACATGTAGGGGCGCAGCTCGACCTCGGGGGTCTGCTTCTCGCCGACCCACATGAGGTCGCTCTTGACGTAGCCGTACAGACGCTTGCCGCCGGTGTACGGGCCGGAGGCCGCCGTACGCGCGACCGCGTCCGTGACCAGGTCGATCTGCGGCTTCTGCTTCGCCAGCTCGCCGTACCAGATCTCCACGACGCCGTCGTCACGGACCATCGTGACCTCGACCTTGCGGTCGGCGTCGACGCGCCAGAAGCCGTGCTCGGACTCCAGGGGACGGACCTTGTTCCCGTCGTTGTCCAGGACCCAGGTGTGGGACTGGTACTCCAGGAAGTCCCGGCCGTCGTGCGAGAAGGTGACCTCCTGCCCGAAGTTGCACTTCTCGGAGCCGGGGAAGTCGTGCACGCCCGCGCCTGCCCAGTTGCCGAGCAGGAAGACGAGCGGGACGAGGTCCTTGTGGAGGTCGGACGGGATCTCGATCATGAGAGGCGGTTCCTAGGTATGGGTCAGCGCTGGCCCTGGTACAGCTTCTTCACCGTCAGCCCGGCGAAGGCGAGGACGCCGACGCAGACCAGGGCGAGCAGGACTTCGAATACAACCTCAAGCACGTGGTGCTCCTACGGTGAGCGAGGGTGGGCAGTACATGGGCCGGGCCCCAGCTTAGTCGGCCGGGGCCCTGCCTTCTCTGCGAGGTACGCCTCAGCCGAGCAGCTGGCTCTGGAGAACGACCGTCTGCTGGAACGGCACGGCCGCGGCGCCGCCCTTCCTGGACTGCACGACCAGGGCGAGGACGTCACCGGAGACGAGGTAGGCCTGGCGGAGGTGCTCGGCGCCGTAGGGCTTGGTCTCGGTGTACGGGTAGCGCCGTACGTCCTCCACGACCACCTTCGTCGGGAAGTCCTCGTCCATGAGGCTCTGCGTGGCGCCCTTCAGGGCGTACGGAGGCGCCATGACGCTGGAGAAGTAGTTCTGCTCCAGGCTCTCGGTCACCGCGGCCGTGTCGAACTGGAGCAGGTAGATCCGGGTGCGCGTGCCATCCGTCGTGGTCCAGCCGCGGGCGGCGACGTGCCGCAGCCCGTGGTCGGTCAGCAGCGTTCCGATGGTCTCCCGCTCGTCCTTCGACTCGTACGCCGCCAGGAAGTCCTTCGTCGCCAGCCAGCCGTCCTTCCCGTCGAGCGCCTTGTCGGCCTTCGCGCCCTCGGGCGCGGGCAGCACGAGCTCGCGCAGATCGGCGTGGTGCGAGCCGGCCGTGTTCTCCTCGGCGAAGGGCCCCGGGCTGCCGGAGGGCAGCGGCGGCTTGACGATGTCCGGGTACTCCCAGCGCCCGTCCGACTCGGTCGCGAGTCCGGGTACGTCCGTCCGCTCCATCCGGGTGATGCCGTACGCCGTCCCTGTGCCGGCCACCGCGAAGACCACGACGGCGGCGGTCCAGCGCAGTACGGCACGCAGGACGCGACGGTCCTTCGGCGCCGACGGGGCCGGCGGGGCCACGGACTGCGGCGACGCCTCGGGCATCGGCGGCACCACGAGGTCCTGCTGCTCGGTCGTTTCCGTCTGCTCGGTCATACCGCCTCCCCCGGCTCTGCGATGCGGTCGAGCTGCTCGGCGAGCAGCCCCGCGATCGTCTTGGTGTCGAACGGCTTGACCCCGTCGGCGGTGGCGCTGATCAGGATGTCGCCCTGGTAGGCGGAGCAGAACATCATGTCGAGGTCCTCGTCCGCGTCCTTGGGCGGCAGGAAGCACTCGGCGTTCTTGAAGCCCTTGATCTTCGGGCCCTGGCGGAAGATGTCCAGGGCGTCGAGGAAGGCGTTCTGGGACGTCGAGATGTCCTTGGCGGCGGCCCGCTTCTCCATCCGGGACAGCGTGATGCTGACCGTGGAGGCACCGATCCCGCTGGCGTTGCTGCCTATCGTGCTGACATAGCTGCGCATCGCCATGCCCGTGATGCGCTGTCTGTCGATCTGCTTCTCCAGCTGCCGGCGCTGGGTGCGGGGCAGACCGCTGAGCGACTCCTTGCGCAGTGCGGTCGCCTGGGCGCCGCTGAGCTCGACGTCGGAGCCGAACTCGGCGAGGTCCGGACCCCGGTTCCAGCCGTTGGTCCCGTAGGGCACGAGCACGCCGGCGAGCCCCTTGGGATCTGCCGCCTTCGTCTCGTCCGTGTCCGCCTTGAGCTGCGGCAACTTCCAGCGCGGGGCACCGGCGTCGCGGTCGGCGCCGTCCACGGTCACCACGGTGGCGCCGACGCCGGCCACGACGGCACCGGTCAGCAGCACGGATCCGGCGATGGCGGCGATACGGCCACGGCGGACGGGCTTCTTGGCGGGTACCGCGGGTTCCGGGCTCTCAGCGACCTCAAGGGGCTCGGCGGCCTCAGCGGTCTCGGGCATCTCGCTCACAGCCGCTCCATCTGCCGCTCGGCCAGGTCCATGATCTTCTTCTTGGTGATCGGCTTGGTGTCGTAGACCCAGACCTCGACCGCCACGTCACCGCGCCAGGCATGCGCCTGCGCGCTGTAGAGCGGCAGGTAGCCGGGCTCCGTCTCGGGCTCGTGGTGGACGTACGCCATCCCGTCCTCGGTCCCCGGCACGACCCAGCTGTCGGTGGAGTCCTCCTTGTCCGCCCAGTACTGACCGTCGTTCGCGGCGTCGGAGGCCGCGGTGTACTCCTCCTGCCGGTACTGGATCAGCCGGATCGTCACCGACTGGTTGCCGCTCTCCCAGCCGGTGACGGCCGCGCGCCGGAACTCGTCGCGAACGAGGTCGGAGAAGGCGCCGTCCGGCTTCTCGAAGGCGTCCGCGTAGGCGGCAAGACTCATCCAGCCGTCGCTGTCGTCCAGCCAGTCGGCCTTCTTCGAGCCACTCGGCTTCTTCAGCAGCAGCTTGCGCAGATCGCCGTCGGTCTTCACCCGGCGGTCCTGCGCCGCGGACAGCGGCTCGACCTCGCCCTTGGCCTGCTTGACGGCGGGCTGGGACAGCGACGGCAGCCTGGTGGGCTCGCGGTCGGCCTGGACGAGGAAGCCGGTGCAGGTGCCGGCGACCGTGCCGAGGACGGCGGCGGTGGCGATGAGGAGTGTCGTACGGCCACGGCGGCGCGGACGGGGTGCTTCGGGCGCCTCCTCCGCTATCGGTACTTCTTGAACATCAGGTACTTCCAAGACGTCCCCCCACAGAACGTGAAGTGCGCATTCCGTATGCGCGCACAGGAGACTCACCGCCGATGACCTGGGTTGTAGGCGGGATGATTACGATTCAGCCATGGCGAAGAAGCTCGTGATCAAGGTGACGGCGGGGGCCGATGCCCCCGAGCGCTGCTCGCAGGCGTTCACGGTGGCGGCGGTGGCCGTGGCCAGCGGGGTGGAGGTCTCCCTGTGGCTGACCGGGGAGTCCGCGTGGTTCGCGCTCCCGGGCCGCGCAGCCGAGTTCGAACTGCCGCACGCGGCCCCGCTCCCCGACCTGATCGACTCGATCCTGGCCGGCGGCACGCTGACGTTGTGCACGCAGTGCGCGGCCCGTCGGGACATCACGGAGAAGGACGTCATCGAGGGCGTACGGATCGCGGGGGCGCAGGTGTTCGTGCAGGAGGCGCTGACCGACGGCGTCCAGGCGCTCGTCTACTAGGAAAGGTGGGGCAGGCGTTCACGGGCGGCGTTTCTTGCCGTCCAGTTCGTCCCACCACTCGTCCGACTTGGGGTCACCGGACGGGTCGTCCCACCAACGGTCCTCAGGGCCACGCCGGTTGGCGACCATCGCGGCGACCGGCGGGATCAGCATCGCGACCACGCACATGCCGACCGCCACGGGGACCGACCAGAGGCGTACGACGCTCCAGGCCAGGACGAAGAGGGCGATGCAGATCCCCATCATGGCGAAGTAGGCGTGGCGTCGCCGTGCGTACATACGTCCAGGGTAGGTCCGCCCAGGCCGAAGGGCCGCACCCCGAGCGGGGGTGCGGCCCTCCAGTCGTTCAGCGTCGCCTCAGACCGCGATCGCGACCTCGGCGAGGCCACCCTGCTGGGCCACGACCGTGCGGTCGGCGGTGCCGCCCGGGATCAGGGCGCGGACGGTCCAGGTGCCCTCGGCCGCGTAGAAGCGGAACTGGCCCGTGGCGGAGGTGGGGACCTCCGCGGTGAACTCGCCGGTCGAGTCGAGCAGGCGGACGTAGCCGACGACGGGCTCGCCGTCCTTCGTCACCTGGCCCTGGATCGTGGTCTCACCGGGCTTGATCGTCGAGGCGTCCGGGCCGCCGGCCTTCGCTCCACACATGTCTTTCTCCAGATTCAGAGGGTCTGACCGGAAGGAAGGCCGGTCGGGTCGGGCGGGGTTGCTTACTTGTTGGCGCCGAGCTCGATCGGGACGCCGACCAGGCTGCCGTACTCGGTCCAGGAGCCGTCGTAGTTCTTGACGTTCTCCACGCCCAGCAGCTCGTGCAGCACGAACCAGGTGAGCGCCGAGCGCTCACCGATGCGGCAGTAGGCGATGGTGTCCTTCGCCAGGTCCACCTGCTCGTCGGCGTAGAGCTCCTTGAGCTCGTCGTCCGACTTGAAGGTGCCGTCGTCGTTGGCGTTCTTCGACCACGGGATGTTGCGGGCGGACGGGACGTGGCCCGGACGCTGCGACTGCTCCTGCGGGAGGTGGGCCGGGGCGAGCAGCTTGCCGCTGAACTCGTCGGGCGAGCGGACGTCGACGAGGTTCTGCGAGCCGATGGCCGCCACGACGTCGTCGCGGAAGGCGCGGATCGCGGTGTTCTGGGCCTTGGCCTTGTAGTCGGTGGTGGCCCGCGTCGGGACCTCCTCGACCAGCTCGCGGGCGTCCAGCTCCCACTTCTTGCGGCCGCCGTCGAGCAGCTTGACGCTGTCGTGGCCGTAGAGCTTGAAGTACCAGTAGGCGTAGGACGCGAACCAGTTGTTGTTGCCGCCGTAGAGGATCACCAGGGTGTCGTTGGCGATGCCCTTCGCCGACAGGAGCTTCTCGAAGCCCTCCTGGTCGATGAAGTCACGGCGGACCGGGTCCTGCAGGTCCTTCGTCCAGTCGATCCGGATCGCGTTCTTGATGTGGTTCTTCTCGTAGGCGGACGTGTCTTCGTCCACCTCCACGATCGCGATGTTCGCGTTGTCGAGGTTGGCCTCGACCCAGTCGGCGTCGACCAGGACGTCGCTGCGGCTCATGCTCTTTCTCCTCCGGGGCAGTTACGGCGGGGCGTGCGGAAGGGTGCGCGGGGCGCACGGATGCCCTGGGGACACCAGGGCGAGGGGATGCGGAGGTCGATGCCGTCCGCTCAGAAGGGGCGACAGAGCATGGCGGCGACGCGGCACAGGTCTACTGCCCGCCGCTTCGTGAGATCCGCCTGTCGCTTCATGCTGTCGATCGTAGGGACGGACAGCGGGGCATGTCACCGGCGTGTCGCATGGTGAGATGCGATCGTCCGGAATGTGGGATCGATCAACCGAGAGGGCTGTCCCCGCGCGGATTCCCGACGGCTGTAGCCGTCGTCACATCTGCGGTACGGACATGACCGTCTCGCCTGTCGGACGTCCTACGTCCTACCCGGCCAGCTTGACGTTCGAACCCTTCACCGTCACCTCGACACCGTCCGGCGCCGCCTCGACCTTGTCGAGCTGCACACCGCCGGGCAGGTCGTCGATCTTCTGCTCGAAGTCGGTGATCGAACGGACCTTGCCCTCCGCGACCTCGACGACCAGGTTCGGCAGGTTGTCCGCGTGCACCTTCACGGTGTCGCCGTCGACGGTGACCGTGCTGAGCACCGGGTACGTCGTCGACTTGCCCAGGGCCGTGACCTTGACGTTCACCTTGACCTTGCCGTTGCCTCCGTCGGAGAGGCCGACGACCTCGGCCGTCACCCCGGTGAAGATCTCCGTCGGTTCGGACCGGGCGGCCTTGAGCAGCTCGTCGTAGGAGATGCTCGCGGTGCCGCTGGCGGTGGCGGCGGTCGCGGAGCTGTAGTCGCCGGAGAAGGCGACGTCCTTGAAGTTCGCCTTGATGTCGTCGATACGGATCTTGTCGCCCGTGGTGCCGGCCGCGGCCTCGTAGTCCTTGATGCCGATCTCGGTGTCGTCGAACTCGCCGGAGACGACCTGGGTGAGGAACGGGAAGCCCTTGATGGACACGTCGGGGGTGGCGGAGAGGTTCTCGGTGGTCCTGAGCTTGTCCGCCACCTCGCCCTCCGCGAGGTGGACCGCGACACGGTCGGCGATCACGAAGAGGCCGCCCAGAATGACGACGACGATCAGAAGTATTCGCAGTGCGCGCATTCTTTGGTGTTCCCCCACCTAGGCGGTCTACGTCCGGCAGTCACCGTAACTCCGGCCGCGGCGCCGACCGGGAGTTTGTCGATCACCTGTGACAAGGCAGGCCAGGGCTTTACCCGAGCGCCCGCCCCAGCAGGTACACCGCCGGTGCCGCGGCGGCCAGCGGCAGGGCCACGCCCGCCGTGAAGTGCACGAAACGGGACGGGTAGTCGTAGCTCGCGACCCGGTGACCGATCAGCGCGCACACCCCCGCGCCCGCCCCCAGCAGCGCGCCTTCCGAGCCCAGGTCGGTCATTCCGCCGACCGCGATGCCCGCACCCGCCGCGGCGAGCAGCGAGACCACCACGGAGGCCGGCGTCGGCAGCGGCAGCGCACGGGCCAGCACCGCGACCGCGACCGAGGCCGCGCCGACCGTCACCGCGTCCGCGGCGGCCGCGAGATAGCCGGACGCGATGATCGCCAGGGCCGCCGAGGCGACGGTGGCCATCAGGCCGTACATGCGGGTGTCGGCGTCGGCGTGCGAGCGCAGCTGGAGGACCAGGGAGAGCAGCACCCAGACGCCCAGCGTGCCGAGGATCGCGGACGGCGCGTGGTCGGACGCCAGCAGCGCCGCGTCCGCGACCAGAGCGCCCAGGAACGCCAGCGCGATGCCCTGCCGGGCGGGCCACATGCCGTTCAGCCGGAACCAGCCGGCCGCCGTCACGGCCTGGAGGAGGACCAGCGGGACGAGCAGGGCGTACGACCCGACGGCCGCCGTGCCGGCGAGGAGCAGACCGAGGAGCGCGGTGAGCGCGGCGGGCTGCATGCCGGGTTCGATGATCGGGGAGCGGCCCTCCAGGCGGGCGCGCTGGGCGTCGGTGACCCGGGTGTTGCCGCCGAGGCTGGCGGGGCCGTAGCCGGAGGAGGCGGGGGTCTCCGGAGCGGGCGCCACGGGGGCCACCGGCTGCGCGTACCCCTGCTGCGGCAGGTACGACGGGTCCGCGGCCGGCGCGACCGGCGCCTGGACCTGCGTCTCCCAGGTCTGTCCCTGCCACTGCTGGGTGTACTGCTGGGCGGCCTGCGGGTCCTCGTACCCCTGCTGCTGCCCGGGCCACGCCTGCTGCTGGGGCTGGGGCTGCTGCCAGTACGGGTCGTACCCCTGCTGGTACTGCTGGCCCTCATACGGCTGGTCGGTCATCGTCACCCTCCTGCGAACGGCGGGAGCACCTCGACCGTGCCGCCGTCGGCCAGCCGTACCGTCTCATGTCCGCGGGTGCCCACGGGGTCACCGTCGATGAGGAACGAGCATCGCCGCAGGACGCTCGTGAGTTCGCCGGGGTGTCGCCCGCGTACCGCGTCGAGCGCCTCGGCGAGCGTGTCCGCGTCGTACGCCTCCTCGGCGACTCCGGCCGCGGACTTGGCGGCGGCCCAGTAGCGGACCGTGACCTTGGGCATCCGGTTCCTCAATCGATCGGCTGTGTACACGGTCAGGCTAGCCGCCCTGTGCGACGGCCCAGTCCCCGATGCGCCGCAGCAGTTCGTCCGGCGCCGCGTTCTCGGCGTGGCCCATGCCGGGCTCCAGCCAGAGTTCGCCGTGGTCACCGGCGGCCGCGGCGAGCATGCGGGGGTGGTCGAGGGGGAAGTATCCGTCGCGGTCTCCGTGGACGATGAGGACAGGGGTGGGGGCGATCCTCGGGACCGCCTCCACGGGGGACAGCGGGACCGGGTCCCAGTCCTGGTGGTGGATCCTCGTCCGCAGGCCGTAGCGGCCCACCAGACGGCCCTCGGGGCGGGTTATCAGCCAGTGGACCCTTCGCATAGGGGCCGTGCCGCGGTAGTACCAGCGAGCCGGTGCACTCACCGAAACCACCCCGTCCGAGTGCGCTTCCGTGCGCCCCTCGCGCCCCGAGTCGTCTCCCGCCCCGTCCCGCCGGTACAGGGCCGCGTGCCGCAGCACGACAGAACCGCCCATGGAGAAGCCGACGGTCACCACACGGGTGTGCCCGAGCGACCGGGCCCACTCCACCGCGGCCGCCAGATCGAGCACCTCGCGGTCGCCCACCGTGGAACGTCCGCCGGAGGCTCCGTGGCCGCGGAAGGAGAACGTGACCACGGCCCCGTACTGCGTGAACGCCTCCGCCACCCGGCGAACATGAGGACGATCCGCGTCGCCGGTGAAACCGTGCGCGACGACGAACGCGAGACCACGCGCGGGTGACGGGGAAGCGTCGTATACGACGGCCGGCGGATCGTATACGGAATCGATCGTCACACCGTCGGCGGTGTGCAGAAACGTCCGTATAGGTGTGCCTCTGTTCGTCTCAGAGTGCGGAATCGGGGTGGATCGCACCACACGACCTGCCGGATCAATGCGCATGTGGGCTATTCTCCTGAACAGAGGACTCGGGCAATGCAGCCCCCGGGTCCTTTTGTGCTTTCGGATCACCTGTATACGAAAGCTACGACCTCGCCGGGACCGAGGAGGAACCAGCCGTATGAGTTCTCTGCTGCTCCTGACCAATGCCCTCCAGCCTTCGACGGAGGTGCTTCCCGCTCTCGGCCTGCTCCTGCACAACGTGCGAGTGGCCCCGGCAGAAGGACCCGCCCTCGTCGACACCCCTGGTGCCGATGTCATCCTCATCGACGGCCGCCGTGATCTGCCGCAGGTCCGCAGCCTGTGCCAGCTCCTGCGCTCCACGGGGCCGGGCTGTCCGCTCATCCTCGTCGTCACCGAGGGCGGCCTGGCCGCCGTCACCGCCGACTGGGGCATCGACGACGTACTGCTCGACACCGCCGGACCGGCCGAGGTCGAGGCGCGACTGCGGCTGGCCATGGGCCGTCAGCAGATCGTCAACGACGACTCCCCCATGGAGATCCGCAACGGCGACCTCTCGGTCGACGAGGCGACCTACAGCGCGAAGCTGAAGGGCCGGGTCCTGGACCTGACCTTCAAGGAGTTCGAACTCCTCAAATACCTGGCCCAGCACCCGGGCCGCGTCTTCACGCGCGCACAGCTGCTCCAGGAGGTCTGGGGCTACGACTACTTCGGTGGCACCCGGACCGTGGACGTGCACGTACGGCGTCTGCGGGCCAAGCTCGGCCCCGAGCACGAGTCGCTCATCGGAACCGTCCGGAACGTCGGTTATCGATTCGTTACGCCGGAGAAGGGTGGGGCTGTCTCGGACGAGGCAAAGTCCAAGAGCGCCCAGCCAAAGCCGGAGGATGCGGACGAGACGGCCGCCCTGGACACGGCCGAGGTCAGTGCCGACGTATAGCGGACATCGGAAACGCTCAGGCGGGGCACAGGGAAGCTCCTTCACGCCCTGCCCAGAGCGGGTCCATCCGCGTAGACTCCGCGCGTGGCCAAGGTAACCAGGGATGATGTGGCGCGGCTGGCGGGGACGTCCACCGCCGTCGTCAGCTATGTCATCAACAACGGACCCCGGCCGGTTGCCCCGGCCACGCGCGAGCGTGTCCTCGCCGCGATCAAGGAGCTGGGCTACCGGCCCGACCGGGTCGCCCAGGCGATGGCGTCCCGGCGCACGGATCTCATAGGCCTGATCATCCCGGACGCCCGTCAGCCGTTCTTCGGCGAGATGGCGCACGCGGTCGAACAGGCCGCGGCCGAGCGCGGAAAAATGGTCCTCGTCGGCAACACCGACTACGTCGCCGAGCGCGAGACCCACTATCTGCGTGCCTTCCTCGGGATGCGGGTCTCCGGCCTGATCCTCGTCTCCCACGCGCTCAGCGACCTCGCCGCCGCCGAGATCGAGGCCTGGGACGCGCGCGTGGTGCTGCTGCACGAGCGGCCCGAGGCGATCGACGACGTCGCCGTCGTCCTCGACGACCTCACCGGCGCGAAGACCGCCGTGGAGCATCTGCTGGGGCACGGCTACCCGTACGTCGCCTGTATGGGCGGTACGGCCGACACCCCCGCCGTCGGCGACCCCGTCTCCGACCACGTCGAGGGCTGGCGGCAGGCCATGGACGAGGCGGGCCTCTCCACCGAGGGACGGCTCTTCGAGGCGCCGTACAACCGCTACGACGCCTACCAGATCGCCCTCGGCGTCCTCTCCGGGCCGCAGCGCCCGCCCGCGATCTTCTGCTCCACCGACGACCAGGCGATCGGCGTGCTGCGCGCGGCCCGCGAACTGCGCATCGACGTTCCCGGCGAGCTGGCGCTCATCGGGTTCGACGACATCAAGGAAGCGGCGCTGGCGGACCCGCCGATGACAACGATCGCGTCGGACCGGCCGGCGATGGCACGCGCGGCGGTGGACCTCGTGCTCGACGACGGGCTGCGGGTCGCCGGTTCGCGCCGCGAGCGGCTGAAGGTGTTCCCGTCGCGGTTGGTCGCACGACGCTCCTGCGGCTGCGCCTGAGGCTCCACGAGCCTTCATGAGGCCTGTCTGAGAAGACTCCGCCCCCGCCCTGTTCCGGCTTTATATCGGGCAAACGAGGTTCTGGCGGCGTTCTCAGGGAGCACTCAGGGAGCTCTCATGGTGGGGCGACAAGCTCATTGCCATGACCGAGAGCTTCCGCCGCGACGGCGAGTACGAGCAGTACGCGAACCCCTACCAGGGCGCCCAGCAGCACGCCTCCTCCTCCCCCGTGAACCCGGAGTGGCCGCCCCCGCCGGCGCAGCCGCCCGCGCCGCAGCCGGTGACCGTCGAGCCGGGTACGACCGTGTGGCCGGCTCAGCAGCAGGCGGCCTACGCGACTGCCGCTTCCGCTGACGGCGGGCACGGCGGTCATGGCGGCGGTACGGCTCTCCTCACCGCGGCCCCGGTGGATCCCTCGGCCCCCGCACCGAAGAAGAAGCGGACCCGGGGTCCCCTCGCCCTCCTCGCCGCCGTCGCGATCGTCGCCGCGGCGATCGGTGGCGGTACGGCGTACGGCATCCAGGAGCTCACCGGCAACGACACGGTCACCTCCAGCAGCACCAGCACCAACGTCATCCCGTCCGCCGACAAGGGCACGGTCTCCGGGGTCGCCAAGGCGGTCAGCCCGAGCATCGTCGAGATCAACGCGACGCTGAGCAACGGCTCCTCCACCGGCTCCGGCGTGATCATCACCAACGACGGCGAGATCATCACCAACAACCACGTCATCTCCGGCGCCACCTCGATCAAGGTCTCGACGAGCGACGGCAAGGAGTACACGGCGAAGGTCGTCGGCACCGACAGCGCCAAGGACCTCGCCCTGATCAAGCTGGAGAACGCCTCCGGCCTCACCCCCGCGACCCTCGGCGACTCCGACGGTGTCCAGGTCGGCGACGAGGTCGTGGCGATCGGCTCCCCCGAGGGCCTCACCGGCACGGTGACCAGCGGCATCGTGTCCGCCCTGGACCGTGACGTGACCGTCTCGACGGACGAGAGCCAGAGCCAGGACAGCCAGGGCGGCAGCGGCAACGGCAGCGGCAGCGGCCAGTGGCCCTTCGAGTTCGGCGGCCAGCAGTTCAACGGCGACACCGGGTCCTCGACCACGACGTACAAGGCGCTCCAGACCGACGCGTCCCTGAACCCCGGCAACTCCGGCGGCGCGCTCATCGACATGAACGGCAACATCATCGGGATCAACTCGGCGATGTACTCGGCCGCGGACTCCACCTCCTCGTCCAGCGCCGGCAGCGTGGGCCTCGGCTTCGCCATCCCGATCAACACCGTCAAGTCCGACCTGGCGAAGCTGCGGGCCGGCGGCAGCGACAGCTGAATCACCTCTGACCAGTAGGGAGTACGTCATGATCAAGCAGGTTTCCCACACGGTGGCCGGCGACGACCCGGCCGGCTTCGCCCTCGCGCTGGAAGTGGCGTACGAACTGAACGCGCCGACGGCGCCGGTGCGGGCACCCGAGGTCGCGGCCCCGGCCGCCCGCCGCGCCGCCCGCGGCCGCAGGGTCCGTACCTGATCCACTCCGAGCTTGGCCCGACAGCCCGGAAACATGCGAGGCTGAGAGCGACCCAGCCCACGCCCCACCGCACCCTGAGGAACCGCGAGCGATGAGCCCCGCCGATGGCGACCGTGACCCCCAGCGCATCCTGATCGTCGACGACGAGCCGGCCGTGCGCGAAGCACTCCAGCGCAGCCTCGCCTTCGAGGGGTACGACACCGAGGTCGCGGTCGACGGCGCGGACGCGTTGGAGAAGGCCACGGCGTACCAGCCGGACCTCGTCGTCCTCGACATCCAGATGCCGCGCATGGACGGCCTGACCGCCGCGCGCCGTATGCGGGGGGCGGGCACGACGACGCCGATCCTCATGCTCACGGCCCGGGACACGGTCGGCGACCGCGTGACGGGACTCGACGCCGGCGCCGACGACTACCTCGTCAAGCCCTTCGAGCTGGACGAGTTGTTCGCCCGCGTCCGTGCGCTGCTGCGGCGCAGCTCCTACGCTGCCGCCGCCGGGGCCGGTGTCCAGGAGGACGAGGCGCTGACCTTCGCGGACCTGAGGATGGACCTCGCGACGCGCGAGGTCACCCGTGCCGGGCGGCCCGTCGAGCTGACCCGTACCGAGTTCACGCTGCTGGAGATGTTCATGGCGCATCCGCGTCAGGTGCTGACCCGTGAGCAGATCCTCAAGGCGGTCTGGGGCTTCGACTTCGAGCCGTCCTCCAACTCCCTCGACGTGTACGTGATGTACCTGCGCCGCAAGACGGAGGCGGGCGGCGAGCCTCGGCTCGTGCACACGGTGCGTGGCGTGGGGTACGTGTTGCGACAGGGCGGGGCCGAGTGAACAGGGTCCTGCACCGGTTCCGGACGCTTCCCATCCGGACGCGGTTGTCGTTGCTGGTCGCTGCGGCGGTGGCGTTCGCGGTGGCGGCGGTTTCGGTTACCTGTTGGTTCATCGTGCAGGGGAAGTTGTACGACCAGGTCGATGGTGACCTGCAGAAGATCGTCCAGCGTCCTGGGCAGGACATGGCCATTCAGCAGGCCGTCAGGAACTGCAACGAGAATCCGCAGAGCAGCACGGGCCTGCTCCGGAACGACTCGTACCTGGAAGTTCTCCAGGCGAACGGAAAGGTCTGTGTCCACAGCGATTCCGTAGGCAAGATCAATGTCGCCGGATCCGACAAGGACGTGATCAAGAGCGGGTCCGCCGGCGAGATCTACTTCCACAACGGCTCGGACGAGGACGGCAACGCCTTGCGTGTCGCGACCGTCCCCTTGTTCGCCGAAGGCTCCAGCACGCCCGACGCGGCCCTGCTCATCGCCCTGCCTCTGAAGAACACCCAGTCCACCCTCAACGAACTCGCCCTCATCCTCCTCCTCGTCTCCGGTGTCGGAGTCATCGGGGCCGGTGCCGCCGGGCTCGCCGTGGCCCGTGCGGGGCTGCGGCCCATCGACAAGCTCACCGAAGCCGTCGAACACGTGGCCCGTACCGAGGATCTGAGCGTTCGTATCCCCGTCGAGGAGGACGCCGAGGACGAGGTGGCCCGTCTCTCCCGTTCCTTCAACTCGATGAACTCCTCCCTGGCCAACTCCCGCGAGCTGCAACAGCAACTCATCGCGGACGCCGGACACGAACTCCGCACCCCGCTCACCTCCCTCCGTACCAACATCGAGCTCCTGGCCCGCAGCGAGGAGACCGGCCGCCCGATCCCCGAGGCGGACCGCAAGGCTCTGCTCGCCTCGGTGAAGGCGCAGATGACGGAACTGGCGTCGCTGATCGGTGACTTGCAGGAGCTGTCGCGGTCCGAGGGCCAGCGCGGCGAACGCGTCCAGGTCGTCTCCCTGGAGGACACCCTGGAGGCCGCCCTGCGCCGGGCACGGCTGCGTGGGCCGGAGTTGACCATCGACGCCGACCTCCACCCCTGGTACGTCCGTGCCGAGCCCGCCGCTCTGGAACGCGCTGTCGTCAACATCCTCGACAACGCCGTGAAGTTCAGCCCCGAGGGCGGCTCCATCGAGGTCCGGCTGACTCCCGACGGCGTCCTGACCGTCCGCGACCACGGCCCCGGCATCCCCGAGGACGAACTCCCCCACGTCTTCGACCGCTTCTGGCGCTCCCCGAGCGCCAGAAGCGGTCGAAGACGTGGGGGAGGTCGTCCTCGGGGATGCCGGGGCCGTGGTCGCGGACGGGCCGACGGCAGGCGTGGCGCGGCCCGGGCCCGCAAGCGCCGCCCGCTGGGCGGCGCTGTGCGCGCGCTCCGAGGCGTCTTCGACGACCCGGTCGCACGGCGCGGGCCCACGTAGGCGCAGGCCAGGGTCG
>NZ_JABERD010000113.1 GCF_013044505.1 Streptomyces sp. S3(2020)
TTCGGCAGGCTCAGCGTGGTTTAACAGACCGCCCCCGCCGGTGCCACTGGGCCCCGCCACCCGGCGCGGCCACGGTCTGTGCTCTCGGGAGGACCCGCCCATGACCGCCACCGCCAGTCTGGAGCAGCTGCGTCGCTGCCACTTCGCCGTCGACCTGGGGGCGGCGAGGACGCGGGTGTACGTGAAGGGCGCCGGGGTCGTCGTCGACCAGCCGTCCGTGGCCGCCGTGAACACCCGGACCGGTGCGCTGATCGCGGTGGGTGAGTTCGCGGAGAAGATGACGGGCCGCACCCCCGACTACATCCGGGTCGTCCGTCCCGTCTCCGGCGGCACGGTCGTCGACATCGAGATGGCCCAGCGCATGCTGCGGCACCTGCTCGGCGACAAGATCCGCCGCTCGCTGCGCCGCAAGCCGATCCTGCGCGCCGCCGCCTGCACCCCGCACGACGCGGACCCGCTCGCCCAGCGCGCCTGTATCGAGACCCTGGTCGGGCTCGGTGCCCGGCGCGTCGAACTCGTGGACACGCTCATCGCCGCCGCCGTCGGCTGCGGACTGCCCGTGGAACGCCCCGAGGCCACCATGGTCCTCGTCTGCGGCGCCGCGGCCACCCAGGTCGCCGTCCTCTCCCTCGGCTCGATCGTCAACGCCGTCCGCATCCCCGTCGGCGGCGAGGCCGTGGACCACGCGATCGTGCAGCACCTGCGCCACCAGCACGAGCTGATGCTGCCGAGCCAGTCCGTACGACCGCTCCAGCTCGCCCTGTCCGGCAACGGCCTCACCGCCTCGGGTCCCGCCTCCACCGAGATCCACGGACGGGACGTCGCCACCGGCCTCGCCCGCTCCGTCCAGGTCGACACCGCCGCCGTCCGCGACGCGATCCAGACCCCGCTCACCGCCGTGCTCGACGGCATCGGCAAGGTGCTGCGGGACTGCCCGCCGGACCTGGTCGCCGACCTCGCCGACCGCGGGATCATGATGGTCGGCGGCAGCGCGCTGCTCCCCGGCTTCGACCAGATGCTGCGGCACGCGACCGGCATGCCGGTGCACATCGCCGAACGGCCCGAGGTGTGCGCGGTGGAGGGTCTCGGCGCGATGCTGGAGGGCCGTATCGAGCCGCTGGCACTGGACCCGCTGAGCGACTGACGCCGGCACCCGAAACCCGGCACCCGGCACCCGGCACCCGAGACCGACATCCGACGTCGACACCCGACGCCGACAGCGAGCGACCGCATGGCCGACGACCCCCTCCCCCCGCTCCTCGACGCCGTCCTCAGCGTCGGCACCGACCTCGAACTGCGCACCACCCTCCAGCACATCGTGGACGCCGCCGCCGACCTCACCGGCGCCCGGTACGCCGCGCTGGGGACGGCCGACCCGGGCCAGGACGGACTCATCGAGCTCCGCACCCCGGGCACCGTCCCGCGCACGGCCGTCTCGCTGACCGTGCCGATCCGGGTGCAGGACGAGGAGTTCGGCACGCTGCACCTCGCGGACAAGGGCAAGGACCCCTTCACCGCCGAGGACGAGCAGCTCCTGCACGTCCTCGCCGCCCAGGCCGGCATCGCCATCGGCAACGCCCGGCTGTACGAGGCGGCCCGGCAGCGCGAGCGCTGGATCGAGGGCGCGGCGGCCGTCACCACCGCGCTGCTCGGCGAGGGGTCCGCGGCCGACGCGCTCACCACGGTCGCCGAACGCGCCCGGCTCCTCGCCGACGCCTCCGCGGGGGTCATCCTCCAGCCCACCGAGGAGGGCGGCATGGAGATCGTGACCGCCTCGACGTACGACGATCCCGGCGACATCGTCGGCACGACGATCGCCCCCGGCAGCCCGGTCCTCGATCAACTCCTCGGCGGTGAACCGGTGTTCATCGACGACTCGGCGACCGACCCGAGGATGACGACTCCGGTACGGCACCGGTTCGGGCCCAGCATGATGCTGCCGCTCCAGGCCGACGGCCAGCTCATCGGTACCCTCGCCCTGCCCCGCCGGCGCGGCGACCGCCCGTACACCTCCGTGGAACGGCTGCTGGCCACGCAGTTCGCCTCGCAGGCCGCGCTCGCCCTGGTCCTCGCCGACGCCCAGCACAGCCGTGAGCTCCTCGCCGTCTTCGAGGACCGGGACCGTATCGCCCGCGATCTGCACGACCTCGTCGTCCAGCGGCTGTTCGCCACCGGCATGATGCTGGAGTCCGCCCAGCGCCGCAGCGGGGCGGACGACGTGCACGGGACGCTGGGGAAGGCGGTCGACGAGCTCCAGTCGACCATCCAGGAGGTCCGTACGACGATCTTCGCCTTGCAGCAGCCGCCCGCGGACGCGCCGACGACGTTCCGGGGCAAGGTGCTCCGGGAGACGGCGGGGGCGGCGGCCCTGCTGGGTTTCGCGCCGTCCACACAGTTCGCCGGCGCGGTCGAGAGCCGGGTCCCCGAGCGGACGGCCGGCCATCTGCTCACCGCCCTGCGCCGCGCCCTCGCCTCCGCGTCCCGCCGGTCCGGTGTCTCGCGCATCGAGGTCACGGTCGACGCGACGGCGACCCTGCCGGACGGCCGGGAGGGCGTACGGCTGACGGTGTACGACGACGGGGAGGCCGATGACCCGGGCACGGGGACGACGGTGACCTGGCAGGCGCCGCTCTGAGACCAGGGGGCCGGAAGGACGGCGTCAGCGCGCGAACCAGCAGCGCACCGTCGTCCCGTCCGCACCGGTGTGGGTCCGGACGAGGTCGGCGATCAGGTTGACCAGGAGCAGTCCGCGCCCGCCGCGCTGGTCGCGGGCGGCGGGCCGCCGTCCCGCCAGGGGATCGGCGAGCCGCCCCTTGTCCCGTACCTCGCACACCGTGTACCCGTCCTCGGCCCACACCCGCAGCGTCCCCGAACCGCCGCCGTGCACCACGCTGTTGGTGGTGAGCTCGGCCGCCGCCAGGGTGAGGTTCTCCAGGGCGATCCCGGTCAGCCCGAGCCGGGCGCCCTCGGCGGTCGCGAGATGGCGGACCTCGGACAGCGATCCGGCGTCGAAGCAGAGGGACAGCACGTCCGCCACGGCGGGCAGCGGCTCGTTGTAGCGGGCCACGACGGCGTCGGGGTCGTATCCGCCGCTCTCCCCTGCCGGTCCGCCGCCGGGCGGGATGACGGTGGGGTGGGTGGCGCGGGCGTCGGCGAGCACCCGCTCGTCGAGGCGGCGGACGTCGTACGGGCACAGGACGGTCGCGGACCGGCCCGCGAAGGCCGTGTTGATCAGTGCCTCGTGCTGGACGCACGCGGGGTACTCGTCGGCCGTGCGGCCGGCCCAGATCGGTTCGCCGATCATCCGCACCCGGCGGCCGGCCGGCTGGGCGTCGGCGAAGGCGCGCAGCACGCCGGGGATGATCCGGCCGGGGTTGCGGCCCGCCTCCCGCATGTCCAGGAGCCGTACCGCGTCGGCGTCGGCGCCGAGCGCGTCGCGGATCAGCCGGAGGTTGTCGCCCGGTACGGCCACGGCGACCGGTTCACCCGCCGCGAGGCCCTCGCGGACGAAGGGGACCGTACCGGCGAGGTAGTCCTGGGTGTCCCGGTAGAAGAGGGCGGGGTGCAGGAACGCGGTGGTCATGACAGCGTCATCTCGATCCCCGACAGGCCGGGCCAGAACATGTCCAGTGTCCGGCTCAGCGTGGGCGGCGGGCGGTGCAGCTCCAGGAGTCGGCCCATCTCCAGCCGCCGCGCGGCGGCCGCGAGGGCGTCGGCGCCCGCGATGTCGACGAAGGTCACGGCGGACAGCTCCAGCCGGTACACGTCCGCACGCGCGCCCACGGCCTGCTCCAACGCTCGCTCCCAGATCTCCTGCGTGGCATGACCCACCTCGCCGGCGGCGCGCAGACCACTGCGCCCGCGCAGTACGGACACCGCGAGCCGCGGTGCCGCACCGGTGGACCGCGAGGGTGGTCGGTGGTGAAGATGCACGCCGTCTCCCCCTGTTGGTGGACGACAACGCGCGTACCCCGGGCGGGAGCCTGTCAATCCCCGCCTCACGGGTTCGGCACCACCGGGCTCCGGTTCCTGGAACTCCTCGACGCCTACGCTCCCAGCTCTCCGGCACCAAGCCGGATCCCGGCTCTGCACCCCGTTGATCGGTTCCCCGGCCGGACCGTAGGTTCCGTCGTATGACGAATCTTCGGATCGGTGTGATATACGACCGTGACTGGGCCCCCGAGGGGCTGCCCGACTTCGCGCGGCAGGCCGAGGCGCTCGGCGCGGACGACCTGTGGGTGGTGGAGGACCTCGGCTGGAACGGCGGGGTGTCGGCGGCGGCCGTGGCGCTGGGCGCGACGCGGCGGTTGCGGGTGGGCATCGGGATCGCACCGGCGCCGTTGCGCAGCCCGGCGCTGCTGGCGATGGAACTGGCCACGCTGGCAAGGGTGTTCCCGGGCCGGCTGGTGGCCGGGATCGGGCATGGCGTACGGGAGTGGATGGAGCAGGCCGGTGTCGCGCCGCGCTCTCCGCTGGCCCTGCTGGAGGAGACGATCACCGCCGTACGGGCGCTGCTCCATGGGGAGTTGGTCACTTCGGAGGGCCGGGAGGTGCGGATCGACGGCATCCGGCTCGTCCACCCGCCCGCCGAGCCGCCGCCGCTGGTCGCGGGTGTGGTGCGGCCCCGTTCCCTGGAGCTGTCGGGGCGGGTCGCGGACGGCACCCTGATCGCCGAGGGCCACGGACCGCGGGATCTGGAGGACATCCGGGCGCTGCTCGCGAAGGGCGGCGCGGGCGAGGGCCACACGCTCAGTGTCTTCGCCTTCTGTGCCGTGGGCGACGACCCCGAGGAGGTGGCCCGGACCCTGCACCCGCACACCGAGGGGCACGGCGCGTGGCTGGGCCGCCCGCAGGAGGACGTCTTCACCGTCTCCGGCAGCGCGGCGCGGGCCGCCGAGAGGATCGGTGCGCTGCGGGCGTCCGGCGCCGACACCGTCGTCCTCCGCTTCGTCGGTCCCGAGCCGCTCCGGCAGCTGGAAGCCGTCCTGGAGGCCGCCGAGCGCTAAGCCGCTCCACAGCAAACACACAGGTCAGCGGGGTCGTAGAGGGATAACCCTCGAATGACCCCCGACCGAATGACATGCCACCGTCAAATCTGTCACTCTTCCTCCACTCTGCGCACCGGCCGCACATGCCCTGCGCGGAGGTTCCCGCACGGCCCTGCTCAGCTCGACCCGGACAGCACATCCCGTCTGCCCGGTCTGTCACCGGCCGTGGACACGCGGCCGTCGCAGTAGGAGCAAGAGTGAGACGTACCCCCCGCCCGGCGACCGCAGCCGGAGCCCTCGCGGCCACCGCCGCGCTGCTGGCCCTCGGCATACAGACGGTCCCCGCGGCCGCCCAGACCTCCCCCCACCCGAGCCCGCTGCGCACCGGCGGCCTCCAGGCCGAACTCACCCCGGCCCAGCACGCGGCGCTGCTGAAGAAGGCATCCAAGCAGACCGCGGCCACGGCCGACACGCTCGGCCTGGGCGCGAAGGAGAAGCTGGTCGTCAAGGACGTCGTCAAGGACAACGACGGCACCCTGCACACCCGTTACGAGCGCACCTACGCCGGCCTGCCGGTCCTCGGCGGCGACCTGGTCGTGCACACCCCGCCGGCCGCCGAGGCCACCGGCACGGTGAGCACCACCTTCAACACCAAGCGGACCATCAAGGTCGCCTCCACCACCGCGGCCTTCGCCAAGTCCGCCGCCGCGACCAAGGCGCTCAAGGCCGCCAAGGCCCTCGACGCCGTGAAGCCCACCACCGACAGCGCCCGCAAGGTGATCTGGGCGGGCAACGGCACCCCCAAGCTCGCCTGGGAGACGGTGGTCGGCGGCCTCCAGGACGACGGCACGCCCAGCCAGCTGCACGTCATCACCGACGCGGCCACGGGCGCGGAGCTCTACCGGTACCAGGCCATCAAGACCGGCACGGGCAACAGCCAGTACAGCGGCACCGTCACCATCGGCACCACGCTGTCCGGTTCGACGTACCAGCTGTACGACACCACGCGCGGCGGCCACAAGACGTACACCCTCAACAACGGCACGTCCGGCACCGGCACCCTGATGACCGACACGGACGACACCTGGGGCACCGGTTCGGGCTCCAACACCCAGACAGCGGGCGTGGACGCCCACTTCGGGGCCCAGACGACGTGGGACTTCTACAAGAACACCTTCGGCCGCAGCGGCATCAAGAACGACGGCGTGGCCGCCTACTCGCGCGTCCACTACAGCACGGCGTACGTCAACGCCTTCTGGGACGACGACTGCTTCTGCATGACCTACGGCGACGGCACCAGCAGCACCCACGCGCTGACCTCGCTCGACGTGGCCGGCCACGAGATGACCCACGGCGTCACCTCCAACACCGCGAACCTCAACTACTCGGGTGAGTCCGGCGGGTTGAACGAGGCGACCTCGGATATCTTCGGCACCGGCGTGGAGTTCTACGCGGCCAACTCGACCGACGTGGGCGACTACCTCATCGGCGAGAAGATCGACATCAACGGCGACGGCACGCCGCTGCGTTACATGGACGAGCCCGACAAGGACGGTTCGTCGGCGGACAGTTGGTACTCGGGCATCGGCAACCTCGACGTCCACTACTCCTCCGGCCCCGCCAACCACATGTTCTACCTGCTCTCCGAGGGCAGCGGCTCCAAGACCATCAACGGCGTCACCTACAACAGCCCGACCTCCGACGGCGTCGCGGTGGCCGGCATCGGCCGGGCCGCGGCCCTGCAGATCTGGTACCGGGCGCTGACGACGTACATGACGTCCAGCACCTCGTACTCGGGCGCCCGCACCGCCGCGCTGAGCGCGGCCGCCGACCTGTACGGCACCAGCTCCACGCAGTACGCCGGGGTCGGCAACGCCTTCGCCGGTATCAACGTCGGCAGCCACATCACGGTCCCGACGACCGGCGTCACGGTCACCAACCCGGGCAGCCAGTCCTCGACCGTCGGCACCGCGGTGAGCCTCCAGATCAGCGCCAGCAGCACCAACAGCGGCTCGCTGACCTACGCGGCGAGCGGCCTGCCGACCGGCCTGTCGATCAGCAGTTCCACGGGCGCCGTCTCCGGCACCCCGACGACCGCGGGCACGTACAGCACGACGGTCACGGTGACCGACAGCACGGGCGCGACCGGGACCGCCTCCTTCACCTGGACGGTCAGCTCCAGCGGCAGCGGCAGCTGCACCTCGACCCAGCTCCTGGGCAACCAGGGCTTCGAGTCGGGCAGCACCACCTGGACCGCCACCAGCGGTGTCATCACCAGCTCCAGCAGCCAGGCGGCCCGGACCGGCTCGTACAAGGCCTGGCTGGACGGCTACGGCTCCACCCACACCGACACGCTCTCCCAGTCGGTGACCATCCCGAGCGGCTGCACGGCCACCACGTTCACCTTCTACCTGCACATCGACACGGCCGAGACCACCACCAGCACCCAGTACGACAAGCTGACGGTCACCGCCGGATCGACCACCCTGGCCACCTACTCCAACCTGAACGCGGCCAGCGGCTACGTCCAGAAGTCCTTCAGCCTGTCGGCCTTCGCGGGCACCACCGTCGCGCTGAAGTTCACCGGTGTCGAGGACTCCTCGCTCCAGACCAGCTTCGTCGTGGACGACACGGCCGTGACGACCGGCTGACACTCCCCGCACACAGCGACGCGGGCCCCGTCCGGGCCCGCGTCGCCGCGCGTGTGCTCACACCTCTTCGGCCGCGACCCCGCCGACAGGGGGCGCGGCCTCGTGGTGGCCGTCCACCTGGGCGAGCAGGGCGAGCAGCGAGGCGACGGTGAGCCCGGCCTCGGCGGGGTGGCGCAGAATCTTCCCCTGCGCGATGCGGTATGTGTTGCCGCGTCCCTCACGCGTGTGGGACAGGTATCCGCTCTGCTCCAGATCGGAAATGATCTTCTGGACGGCGCGCTCCGTGAGTCTGCAATGGGCGGCGATGTCCCGCACCCGCGCGCTCTGGTTCTCGGCGATGGCCGCCAGTACCCGCGCATGGTTGGTGATGAACGTCCACCCCGCGTGCGGCTCCGTCATTCCACTCATGAGCGCATCGTACGCCTAGAGATTCACGCATGAAAATACACGAAGCCAATTTCACGTATCTCTTGACGTGACTCTGTGTGCGGGCGAATCTGGTGGCGTCGGAAACGCGGGTGTTCCCAGCCCTGGGGAGAGGACCATGCCGAAGTCGGCGCGTTGCTGCGGCGGGCCAGCCAACGGATGCACGAGCCTCGCCGGTCACGGCGGCACGGCACGCCTGACGGTCTGCGCCCGCGCGGACGGGGACCGGACGGTGGTCACGGTGCGCGGCGATCTCGACCTCTCCGCGGACCAGGGGTTCCAGCGGGCCCTGCGCTCGGCGCTCACGGACTCCGGCAAGGGCATCGACCTGGACCTCGGCGGCGTCGAGTTCTGCGACTGCTCCGGGCTCAACGCCCTGCTGGGGATCCGGCAACAGGCCCTGGACCAGTCCAAGACGGTCACGATCCACACCATCAGCCCGGCCGCCGCACGGGTGTTCACACTCACCGGCACACTGCCCCTGTTCGACCCGGAGGCCGACGCGGACCAGGAAGAGGACGCCGCGCGGGTCGAGGTCGTACAGCTGCGGCGGGCGATGCAGACCCGGGGGCTCATCGATCTGGCCCGCGGCATCCTGATGGCCACCTTCACCCTCACCGCGGAGGAGGCCTGGCACGTCCTGGTGACGACCTCCCAGAACACCAACACCAAACTCCACCGCACGGCCCAGCAGCTGGTGAACTCCATCCACGCCCAAGCCCTGCCCGAGGCGACCCGCACTCAACTCTCCACGGCCGTCACCCAGGTCATCGCCACACGCGGACGGACGGAGGAGGCGGAGTGAGCCGAGCCTGGCGGCGATACGTTTCCGCGAGTCAAGACACGTTACTGGTGGGGCGGGTGGGACTCGAACCCACGGCCGACGGATTATGAGTCCGCTGCTCTAACCGGCTGAGCTACCGCCCCATCGCGGCGTGTCGCGTACATGTGTGCGCGCCGTCTGCCGCAGCATAGCCGCTCATACGATCTCCTGCTTCGTATGGTCGACTTCGCATGCCCTGAAGGACTCCGCTGTGACCTGCGCGGTTCCCGGGGCGAGGGTGATCACATGAAAAAGGACCCCTTCGGGGGTCCTTGTTCAACATGCTCTCCCGACTGGACTCGAACCAGTAACCTGCCGGTTAACAGCCGGCTGCTCTGCCAATTGAGCTACGGAAGATCGAAGCTCCCCCGACTGGACTCGAACCAGTAACCTGCCGGTTAACAGCCGGCTGCTCTGCCAATTGAGCTACGGAGGAATGCCTCGTTGCATCGAACGTGACTCCCTGGGTATTCGCCAGGGGGCGGGCGTTCGCTGCGACACATACATTAGCGCAAGCAGGGGGGTGCTCCGCCAATCGGTTCCCCCCTGGCAGCGACCTACACGAGGGAAGGGTGGCCTCCATGCGCTACAAGCTCACGTTCGTCGCCGGGCTGGCACTGGGTTACGTGCTGGGCACCCGCGCCGGACGGGAACGCTACGAACAGCTGAAGAAGTCGGCACGCCAGGTGTCCCAGAACCCCGCGGTCCGCAACACCGCCGAGTCGGCCGCCCAGCAGGGCCGCCAGTTCGCGGGCAAGGCGTACCACGCGGTGAGCGAGAAGGTCGGCGAGCGGGTCCCCGCGTCGGTGACCCAGCGGGTGCGCTCCCTGCGGGACAGGAACACGAACGGGGCGGCAGAGGACGACTGGGGCACCAGCAACACCTAGAACGGCGGCGAGGGCGACCGACCTGGGGGTGCCGGCAACGGCGCGACCGGCCACGACGCGCCCGCGCCCGGAAGCGCCCGCGCACCCCACGGCGCGTGGCCCATAGAATTTCCGCCATGGGGATAGTCGCCGGGCTGGACAGTTCGCCCGATTTCACTCGCATCGTCGTCTGTGACGCGGACACCGGTGCCGTGCTCAAACAGGGGTATGCCCAGCATCCGGTGGAAGGCCGCCCCTCCGACGTCGACCCCCAGGCCTGGCTCCTCTCCCTCGGCGAGGCGGCCGGCGGCGGTCTCCTCGAAGGCGTTCAGGCCATCGGCGTGTCGTCCCAGCAGAACGCCGTCGTGCCGCTGGACGCCCAGGGCAACACCGTGCGCCCCGCACTCGTCGGCGGCGACAAGCGCGCCCAGGTCGCGGCGGCCGATCTGGTCGACGCGCTCGGCGGGCGCGAGGCGTGGGCGCAGGCGGTGGGATGCGTGCCCCAGGCCGCCCAGCCCGTCACCAAGCTCCGCTGGCTGGTCAAGAACGAGCCCGACGCGGCCGCCCGTACCGCCGTCCTCCTCCAGGCCCACGACTGGCTGGTGTGGCAGCTCCTGGGCCGGCCGGTCCGCCGGACCACCGACCGCGGTGGCGCCTCCGGCACCGGCTACTGGTCCGCCGCCACCGGCGGCTACCGCACCGACCTCGTCGAGCTGGCGCTCGGTCACCAGGCCATGCTGCCCGAGGTGATCGGCCCGTCCGACGCGGCCGGTACGACACCGGAGGGGCTGCTGATCTCCGCCGGGACCGGCGAGACGATGGCCGCCGCCTTCGGGCTGGGGATCGGACTCGGCGACGCCGTCGTCTCGCTCGGGGCCTCCGGCTCCGTCATGGCCGTGCACCCCGAGGCGCTCGTCGACAGCACCGGGATGATCACCTCCCTCGCCGACGCCACCGGCATGCACCTGCCGGTCGTCACCACCCTGAACGCCGTACGGACCCTGCGCGGCACCGCCGAGCTGCTCGGGCTGTCCGACCTGGAGAGCCTGTCCGACCTGGCGATGAAGTCGACGCCGGGCTCCCACGGCCTCGTACTGCTGCCCTATCTGGAGGGCGAGCGGACGCCGAGTCTTCCGCACACCGCCGGGACGCTGGCCGGGCTGCGGCGCGAGTCGATGAAGGCGGAGCATCTGGCGCGGGCCTCTTTCGAGGGCATGCTGTGCGGGCTCGCCGACGCGCTCGATGTGCTGCGCGGACGCGGTGTGGAGGTGCGGCGGGTCTTTCTGCTGGGGGCGGCGGCCGAGCTGACGGCCGTGCAGTCGGCGGCCCCGTCGATCTTCGGGACGCAGGTCGTCGTACCGCAGCCCGCCGACTACGCGGCGCTCGGCGCCGCCCGGCAGGCCGCCTGGGCGCTCGGTGTGTCGCAGGGCACGCTCGACCCGCGGAACCCGCCGGCCTGGCAGGGAGCGACCGCGCAGGTCCTGGAGCCCGGCGAGGAGCTGGCGGTGGGGCAGGCGGTGCGCCAGCAGTTCGTGTCGGTGCGGGAGCAGACGCATCCGGGAGCGTTCCGGTCGTAGCGGAAGGTAAGAGACCGGTAGGAAACCAGCGCTTCTGTACCCGGAAGGCCGTACGAAGCACCGCTGTCGGCTTAATCGGTTGAGGTAACGCGGGGGGAGTGTCCGACGATAGGGGCCAGGGGCAACCAACGCCCCCTCCTGCCGACTCCGAGAGACGTAGCGTGCTCATACGACTTCTGCGGACCTATCTCAGGCCCTACCGGAAACCCATCGCACTCCTGGTGGTGCTCCAGTTCCTCCAGACCTGCGCCACCCTCTACCTGCCCACGCTGAACGCGCACATCATCGACAGCGGCGTCGTGAAGGGCGACACCGGGTACATCCTGTCCTTCGGCGCCCTGATGATCGGTATCTCGCTGATCCAGGTCGTGTGCAACATCGGTGCCGTGTACTACGGCGCGCGGACGGCCGCGGCGCTGGGCCGGGACGTGCGGGCCGCCGTGTTCGACCGGGTGCAGTCCTTCTCCTCCCGCGAGGTGGGCCACTTCGGCGCGCCCTCGCTGATCACCCGGACGACGAACGACGTGCAGCAGGTCCAGATGCTGGCCCTGATGACCTTCACGCTGATGGTGTCCGCGCCGATCATGTGCGTGGGCGGCATCGTGCTGGCGCTCGGCCTGGACGTGCCGCTGTCCGCGGTCCTCGTCGCGGTCGTGCCGGTGCTCGGCATCTGCGTGACCTTGATCGTGCGGCGGCTGCGCCCGCTGTTCCGGGCCATGCAGGTACGCCTGGACACCGTGAACCAGGTGCTGCGCGAGCAGATCACCGGCAACCGGGTGATCCGCGCCTTCGTGCGCGACGAGTACGAGAAGGACCGCTTCCGGCAGGCGAACGCCGAGCTCACCGAGATGTCGCTGGGCACCGGCAAGTACCTCGCGCTGATGTTCCCGATGGTCATGACGGTGGTGAACGTGTCGTCGATCGCGGTGGTGTGGTTCGGCGCCCACCGGATCGACGGCGGACAGATGCAGATCGGTGATCTGACGGCGTTCCTCGCCTATCTGATGCAGATCGTCATGTCCGTGATGATGGCCACCTTCATGTTCATGATGGTGCCGCGCGCGGAGGTGTGCGCCGAGCGGATCCAGGAGGTGCTGGACACCTCGTCGAGCGTGGTGCCGCCCGAGGCACCGGTGCTGGAGCTGCGGCGCCACGGCCATCTGGAGATCCGCGGGGCGGGCTTCCGCTACCCGGGTGCCGAGGAGCCGGTGCTCAAGGCCGTCGACCTCGTCGCCCGCCCGGGTGAGGTGACCGCCGTCATCGGGTCGACCGGCAGCGGCAAGTCCACCCTGCTGGGGCTCGTGCCCCGGCTGTTCGACGCCACCGAGGGCGAGGTGCTGGTCGACGGGGAGAGCGTGGCGGGCATCGAGCCCGAACTGCTGGCCCGGACCGTCGGGATGGTGCCGCAGAAGCCGTACCTCTTCGCGGGGACCGTGGCGAGCAATCTGCGCTACGGCAATCCGGACGCCACGGACGAGGAGCTGTGGCACGCGCTGGAGGTGGCGCAGGCCAAGGAGTTCGTGGAGCGGCTGGAGAACGGGCTCGACTCCCCCATCGCCCAGGGCGGCACCAATGTCTCGGGCGGTCAGCGCCAGCGGCTCGCCATCGCCCGTACGCTCGTGCAGCGGCCCGAGATCTACCTCTTCGACGACTCCTTCTCCGCTCTCGACTACGCCACCGACGCGGCCCTGCGCGCGGCCCTGTCCCGGGAGACCGCCGAGGCGACCGTGGTGATCGTCGCCCAGCGGGTGGCGACCATCCGGGACGCCGACCGGATCGTCGTACTCGACGAGGGACGGGTCGTCGGCACCGGCCGGCACCACGAGCTGATGGCGGACAACGAGACCTACCGGGAGATCGTGCTCTCCCAGCTCACGGAAGCGGAGGCTGCCTGATGGCCGGGCCCATGGGGCGCATGATGGCCGGGACCGGCCCCGATCACCGGTCGATGGACTTCAAGGTGTCGGGGCGGCGGCTGATGGCCCAGTTCCGTCCGGAGCGGTTCACGGTCTACGCGCTGGTGCTCTGCGTGGTCGTGAGCGTGGGTCTGTCGGTCGTCGGGCCGAAGATCCTCGGCGAGGCCACCGACCTGGTCTTCGCGGGCATCGTCGGACGGCAGATGGAGCCCGGCGCCTCCAAGGAGCAGGTGCTCCAGGCGATGCGGGAGCGCGGGGACGGCCAGGTCGCCGACATGCTCCGCAGCACGGACTTCACCCCCGGCGAGGGCATCGACTTCGGCGCCGTCGGCAACGTCCTGCTGATGGCGCTCTTCGTGTTCGTGGTCGCCGGGCTGCTGATGCTGGTGGCGACGCGGCTGGTGAACCGGGTCGTCAACCGGACGATGTTCCGGATGCGCGAGGACGTGCAGACGAAGCTGTCGCGGCTGCCGCTGTCGTACTTCGACAAGCGGCAGCGCGGTGAGGTGCTGTCCCGGGCGACCAACGACATCGACAACATCGGGCAGACCCTCAACCAGTCGATGGGCCAGCTCATCAACTCGCTGCTCACCATCATCGGGGTGCTCGCGATGATGTTCTGGGTGTCCTGGCTGCTGGCGCTGGTCGCGCTGGTCACCGTGCCGCTGTCGTTCGTCGTCGCCACCCGTATCGGCAAGCGGTCGCAGCCGCACTTCGTGCAGCAGTGGCGGTCCACCGGCAAGCTCAACGCGCATGTCGAGGAGATGTACACCGGGCACACCCTGGTGAAGGTGTTCGGGCGGCAGGAGGAGTCGGCGAAGCAGTTCGCCGAGCAGAACGACGCGCTGTACGAGGCCGGGTTCAAGGCGCAGTTCAACAGCGGGGTCATGCAGCCGCTGATGATGTTCGTGTCGAACCTGAACTATGTGCTGGTCGCCGTGGTGGGTGGCCTGCGGGTCGCCTCCGGCTCGCTGTCCATCGGTGATGTGCAGGCCTTCATCCAGTACTCGCGGCAGTTCTCGATGCCGCTGACACAGGTCGCGTCCATGGCGAACCTGGTGCAGTCCGGGGTCGCCTCGGCCGAGCGGATCTTCGAGCTGCTCGACGCGGAGGAGCAGGAGGCCGACCCGATGCCGGGCGAGCGGCCGGCCGAGCTGCGGGGGCGGGTGGCGCTGGAGGGCGTGTCCTTCCGGTACGACCCCGACAAGCCGCTCATCGAGGATCTGTCGCTCAAGGTGGAGCCGGGGCACACGGTCGCGATCGTGGGTCCGACGGGCGCGGGCAAGACCACGCTGGTCAATCTGCTGATGCGCTTCTACGACGTCTCCGGCGGACGCATCACCCTCGACGGGGTCGACATCGCGCGGATGTCCCGGGACGAGCTGCGGGCCGGTATCGGCATGGTGTTGCAGGACACCTGGCTGTTCGGCGGCACGATCGCGGAGAACATCGCGTACGGGGCCTCGCGGGAGGTCACCCGGGGCGAGATCGAGGAGGCCTCGCGGGCCGCGCACGCGGACCGGTTCATCCGGACGCTGCCCGACGGGTACGACACCGTGATCGACGACGAGGGCTCGGGGGTCAGCGCCGGTGAGAAGCAGCTCATCACCATCGCGCGGGCGTTCCTGTCCGACCCGGTGATCCTGGTCCTCGACGAGGCGACGTCGTCCGTCGACACCCGGACCGAGGTGCTGATCCAGAAGGCGATGGCGAAACTGGCGCACGGGCGGACGTCGTTCGTGATCGCGCACCGGCTCTCCACGATCCGGGACGCGGACACGATCCTGGTGATGGAGAACGGCTCGATCGTGGAACAGGGCGCGCACGGGGACCTGTTGGCGGCGGACGGGGCGTATGCGCGGCTGTACAAGGCGCAGTTCGCGCAGGCGGTGGCCGAGGTGGACTGATTCGTGCAGGGGGCTGGACCCACCCAGGGGCGCGGGGAACTGCGCGACCAGCCCCCACGCACCCGCACCCTGCGTCAGTCCAGATAACCCCTCAGCTGATCCGCAAATGCGTGGTCCCTCAGCTTGTTCAGCGTCTTGGACTCGATCTGCCTGATCCGTTCCCGCGTCACGCCGAAGATCCGGCCGATCTCCTCCAGGGTGCGCGGGCGGCCGTCAGCCAGGCCGTACCTGAGCTGTACGACCTTCCGCTCCCGCTCGCCCAAAGTAGACAGCACCGCTTCCAGGTGCTCCCTGAGCAGCAGGAACGCCGCCGACTCGACCGGCGAGGTCGCGTCGCCGTCCTCGATGAGGTCGCCGAGGGCCACGTCGTCCTCCTCGCCCACCGGGGCGTGCAGGGAGACCGGCTCCTGGGCCAGGCGCAGGACCTCGCTGACCCGTTCCGGGGCGAGGTCGAGGTGGGTGGCCACCTCTTCCGGGGTCGGTTCGTAGCCGCGTTCCTGCAGCATGCGGCGCTGCACCCGGACGACCCGGTTGATCAGCTCGACGACGTGGACCGGGACGCGGATGGTCCGGGCCTGGTCGGCGAGAGCCCGGGACATGGCCTGGCGGATCCACCAGGTCGCGTAGGTCGAGAACTTGTAGCCGCGGGCGTAGTCGAACTTCTCGACGGCCCTGATCAGGCCCAGGTTTCCTTCCTGGACCAGGTCGAGCATGGTCAGGCCGCGGCCGACGTACCTCTTGGCCACCGACACCACGAGCCGCAGATTCGCCTCGATGAGCCGGCGTTTGGCCATCCGGCCCATGACGACGATGCGGTCCAGGTCGAGCGCCAACTGGCTGTCGAGGTCGGGGGTGTTGAGGAGTTTCTCCTCGGCGAAGAGACCCGCCTCGACGCGGCGGGCCAGCTCGACCTCCTCGGCCGCGGTGAGCAGGGGGATACGGCCGATCTCGCGGAGGTACTGACGGAACAGGTCGGAGGAGGGTCCGCTGTTGTCGGCGGCGCGGCTGCGGCTTTTCGGCTCGGGAACCTCGACCGGCTCGGCGGGTTCCGCGGTCTCCAGGGCGTCGGCCGGCGGCTCTTCCGGCTCCGCCTCGGGGTGGTGCACGACACGGTTCTGCGGGGGGACCGCGGTGAGAACGTCGGTCTCCGGATCCGGCTCCGCGCCGTCCGTACTGGCGTCGGTCTTGTTGAGGGTCTGGGTCTGCACGGGGGCGACCTCCAGGATGATCGCTGCAGAATTACGCGGCAGCGCTGTTTCGGGGGCGGAGTCGGCGGCCTCGCCGCTGTCCGTCCCGTACGCGATGAGCGGAACCGCGGGGGTCTGGGACCCGTTGGGGACGGATCGGCCGCGCTCCGAGGACTCAGGCACCGGAACCCAGTGTGGAGTACGACACATCGCCGCCACGAGGGGCGTGCGGTGACTTTTTGAGTCCGGTCCGTGACCGGGTGGTTACCCTGACGGACGCGAACCCCTCAGAGAGCTGCGGCTCCTTGTCCGCGCAGCGCCTGGTCGTACTGCTGGAGTACCCACAATTCGTTCTGTACCCCGGCCAGTTGTGCCGGATCTCCGTGGGTTCCGAGCCGGGTGAGGGTGGACTGGATGTCGATGATGCGGCGCTCCACGGCGCGGCGGCGGACCGCCACCAGCTGTACGCCCGCGTAGATCTCGTCGACCGTCTTGCGCATGATCGCCTCGACGGCCAGCTCCGTGACCATCGCGCGGACCGTGTCGTCGGGCGCGGCCTCGCGGACTCTCACGAGGTAGTCCTGGGAGTCCTGTACGCCGTACTCGGCGCCGCCGGCCTCCATGATCGCCTGGCGTACGGCGGCGTAGGGCGCGGCGGTGAACTCGTCGATGCCGTACGCGTCGAAGGCCGGGGAGACCAGCTCGGGGCGCTGGAGGGCGAGTTTGAGGAGCTCGCGCTCGGTGGCGTAGACGGGGTTGCGGAGGTTGAGGGCGGGTCCTGAGGCCTGGGTCCGGGGCGCGGAGTCGTACTGCTGCGGGCCGCGGGCGGCCGGCGCCGGGCCCTTGCCGCCGCGGTCGCGGGCCCAACGGGCCAGCTGGGCCACCCGCTTGACGACGAACTGGGTGTCGAGGATGCCGAGCATGCCGGCGAGCTGGACGGCGACCTCGTGCTGGGCGCCGCTGTTCTTGATGCGGGCGACGATCGGGGCGGCCTCGTCCAGGGCGGCGGCTCGGCCCGCCGGGGTGTCCAGGTCGTAGCGGACGACGATCTGGCGGAGCGCGAACTCGAAGAGCGGGGTGCGGGGTTCGGCCAGCTCGGCCACCGCCTCGTCGCCCTTCGCGAGGCGCAGCTCGCAGGGGTCCATGCCGTCGGGGGCGATCGCGATGTACGTCTCGGCGGCGAACTTCTGGTCGTCCTCGAAGGCGCGCAGGGCCGCCTTCTGGCCGGCCGCGTCGCCGTCGAAGGTGAAGATCACGCGGGCCGAGCCGTTGTCCATGAGGAGCCGGCGGAGGATCTTGATGTGGTCGCCGCCGAAGGCGGTGCCGCAGGTCGCGATCGCCGTCGTCACGCCGGCCAGATGGCAGGCCATGACGTCGGTGTAGCCCTCGACGACGACCGCGCGGGACGCCTTGGCGATGTCCTTCTTCGCCAGGTCGATGCCGTAGAGGACCTGGGACTTCCTGTAGATCGCCGTGTCGGGCGTGTTGAGGTACTTGGGGCCGGTGTCCGACTCGTAGAGCTTGCGGGCGCCGAAGCCGACGACCTCGCCGCCGATGTCGCGGATCGGCCACATCAGGCGGCCGCGGAAGCGGTCGATGGGGCCGCGGCGGCCCTCCTGGGAGAGGCCGGAGAGCAGGAGTTCCTTGTCGGTGAAGCCCTTGCCGCGCAGGAAGCGGGTGAGGTGGTCCCAGCCCTGGGGGCTGTAGCCGACGGAGAAGTGCTCGGCGGCGGACTGGTCGAAGCCGCGCTCGGCGAGGAACTTGCGGCCGGTGTCGGCCTCGGGGCTGGTGGCGAGCTGTTCCACGTACCAGTCGGCGGCGACCTTGTGGGCCTCGACCAGTCGGATCCGTTCACCGCGCTGGTGGGACGGGTTGTAGCCGCCCTCCTCGTAACGCAGCGTGATGCCGGCCTGTCCGGCGAGGCGCTCGACCGACTCCGAGAAGGTGAGGTGGTCGACCTTCATCACGAACGTGATGGTGTCGCCGCCCTCCTGGCAGCCGAAGCAGTGGAAGAGACCCTTGCTGGGGCTGACCTGGAAGGACGGCGACTTCTCGTCATGGAAGGGGCACAGGCCCTTGAGGTTGCCGCCACCCGCGTTCCGCAGCTGGAGGTACTCGGACACCACGGCGTCGATCGGGACCGCGTCCCGTACCGCCTTCACGTCCTCGTCGTTGATCCGTCCTGCCACGAGGTGAGTCTACGGGGCAGAACCGACACTCATGAGACGAGGTTTTCGAGCGGAACGCGCGGGTCCGCCAGCACCTCCGTGTCCACCTGTGTCTTCGAGCGAATCAGCTGCTGGATCGGCTCTGTGACGTCCCACACGTTCACGTTCATCCCGGCGAGCACCCGGCGCTCCTTCACCCAGAACGCGATGAACTCACGCTTTCCCGCGTCCCCCCGGATCACCACTTCGTCGTACGACCCCGGGGGCGCCCAGCCGCTGTACTCCATCCCCAAGTCGTACTGGTCGGAGAAGAAATAGGGCACGCGGTCGTAGGCGAGGTCGCGGCCGAGCATCGCGCGGGCCGCCGAGGGGCCGCCGTTGAGGGCGTTGGCCCAGTGCTCGACGCGCAGCCTGGTGTCGAAGAGGGCGTGGTGGAAGGAGGCCACGTCGCCGGCGGCGTAGATGTCGGGGTCGGAGGTGCGCAGCCGCTCGTCGACCACGACCCCGCCGCCGTACGCCCGCTCGGCGATCTCCAGGCCCGCGGCCTCGGCGAGGGCGATGCGCGGGGCGGCGCCGATCGCGGCGAGGACGTCGTGCGCCGGGTGCTCCTCGCCGTCGTCGGTGCGGGCGGCCAGCACCATGCCGTCCTGGCCGACGATCTCGGTCAGCCTCGCGCCGAAGTGGAAGCGGACGCCGCGCTCCCGGTGGAGGTCGGCGAAGAGCCCGCCGAGCTCGGGGCCGAGGACGGAGTGCAGCGGGGTCGGCTCGGGCTCCACGACGGTGACCTCGGCGCCGTACTCCCGGGCCGCCGCCGCGACCTCCAGGCCGATCCAGCCGGCGCCGGCGATCACGAGGTGGCCGTTGTCCCGGCCGAGCGCGGCCAGCACCCCCTTGAGCCGTTCGGCGTGGGCGAGGCGGCGCAGGTGGTGGACGCCCGCGAGGTCCGTGCCGGGGATGTCGAGGCGGCGGGGCTCCGCGCCGGTGGCGAGGAGGAGTTTGTCGTAGTGCACGAGCGTGCCGTCGTCGCCGAAGCGGACCGTCTTCGCCGTGCGGTCGATCGCGTCGACGGTCTGGCCGAGGTGCAGCTCGACGTCGTTGCGCGCGTACCAGGCGGGCTCGTGCACGAAGACGCTGTCGCGCTCCTCCTTGCCGAGCAGATAGCCCTTGGACAGGGGCGGGCGCTCGTAGGGGTGATCGCGTTCGTCGCAGATCAGTATCACGCGGCCGGTGAAGCCCTCCGCGCGGAGCGTCTCGGCCGCCTTGGCGCCGGCGAGACCGCCTCCGACGATGACGAAAGTCTGATCCGCGTCGACCACTTGATGCCTCCTCTTAAAGGTGCCGCCATACGGGAGCGTCCCGCACGGAGCGTGATGGGGGAAGAGGGAGTGGCCCGATCAGGCCACGGAGGGTCACATTCGGGCTCGTTTCACGTCACTCGTGGCACACATGTCCCACGAGTACCCGGTCAGCTGGGCGCACACAACCGGAAGGGCCAACTCCAGGTAATGAGGACCTCTTCTCGCGGCTCCCGTAGCTCGCTACCGTCCCTCCCACCTCGTTCGCACATCCCTGGGGAAGGACGTCTGTGAACGCATCATCCAAGAGGTCGGCATCCAAGAGATCGACCCGCTCGCGCAGAGCCGTGGCGGTCATCGCCGCCACGGCACTCGCGACACCGCTGCTGATCGCCTCCGCCGGAACAGCCGGCGCCCACGGCGGCCACGGCGACCCGGCCAAGGACGCCAGGAAGCTCTCGAAGACGCTGGTCAGGGAGTCGTCCGCGAAGGACGCGTACAAACACCTGAAGGCGCTGCAAGCCATAGCCGACGCCAACGGCGGCAACCGCGCGGCGGGCACACCGGGCCACGACAAGTCGGCCCAGTACGTCTACAAGGTGCTGAAGAAGGCGGGCTACAAGGTCTCGTACGACACCTTCGACTTCGAGTACATCGAGACCCTCGCCGAGAAGGCCTCCGTCATCTCGCCCACACCGCGCGACCTCGGCATCTCGGCGATGTCGTACACCAAGTCGACGCCGGTCGGCGGCATCACGGCCACGCTCGCGGCCGCCACCGTGGACGCCACTCCGGGCTGTGAGGCCGGTGACTACGCGGCCGGTGCCTTCACCGGCAAGGTCGCCCTGATCAAGCGCGGCGGCTGCACCTTCGCGCAGAAGCAGATCGTCGCCTCCGAGGCGGGCGCCGTCGGCGCGATCATCTACAACAACACCTCGGGCGTCCTCGCCGGCACCCTCGGCGACGCCGCCAGCGGCAGGATCCCGACCGCCGGACTCGGCCAGGCCGAGGGCGAGGCCCTCGCCGCCGAGGTCGCCGCGGGCGAGGTCACCATCAGTTTCGAGGTCCGCCAGCTGATCGAGACCCGGACGACGAGCAACGTCGTCGCGGAGACCCGCGGCGGCGACGCGGACAACACCGTGTTCCTCGGCGCCCACCTCGACTCCGTCACCGAGGGCCCCGGCATCAACGACAACGGCTCCGGCTCTGCCGGCATCCTGGAGGTCGCCGAGGAGCTCGCCGACCACACCCGGCACGGCAAACAGCCCCGCAACAAGGTGAAGTTCGCCTTCTGGTCGGCCGAGGAACTCGGTCTGGTCGGCTCCGAGTCCTACGTCGAGCGGCTCACCGCGGAGCAGCGGGCGCAGATCAAGCTCTATCTGAACTTCGACATGATCGCCTCCCCGAACTACGCCCAGTTCGTGTACGACGGCGACGACTCGGACGCCACCGGTGCGGGCCCCGGCCCCGAGGGGTCGGCGCAGCTGGAGCGCGACATCAACGCGTTCCTCGACTCCGAGGGCGAGCCGCACGAGGGCACCGACTTCAGCGGCCGCTCCGACTACGGGCCGTTCATCGCGGTCGGCATTCCCTCCGGCGGCACCTTCACCGGCGCCGAAGGCATCAAGACCGAGGCTCAGGCCGCGCTGTACGGCGGCACCGCCGGGGTCGCGTACGACTCGTGCTACCACGAGAAGTGCGACGACCTGAAGAACATCAACATGAAGGCGTTCGGCATCAACATCGATGTCATCGCCAACGCGGTGGGCACCTACGCCCACGACCTGAGCTCCCTCACCGCACCGGTCGTGGCCACGCCCACCACGGGCGGCGACGGCAGCGGCGGCGGCCTGCACCCCGAGCACGACAAGCTCGCGGAGTAGCCACCCCGGCGGGCGTGCCGGCAGCCACCGGCACGCCCGTCTCCTCAGCGTCCTGTCAGGCGGGCGTGCAGCGAGCGGGCGGTGGCGTCCGTGAGGGACGCGATCTGGTCGACGATCACCCGCTTGCGGGCGCGGTCGTCGCTCGCCTCGTCGAAGAGTGAGCGGAACTGTGGCTCCAGACCGTCGGGGGCCCGGGCGGTGAGGGCGTCGGCGAGCTCCGCGACCACGATCCGCTGGTCCGCGCGGAGCCGCTCCTGCTCGGCGCGCTGCATGACGTACCGGTCGGCGACCGCCTTGAGGACCGCGCACTCCAGCCGGGTCTCGTGCGGTACGACGAGTTCGGCGGTGTAGCGGGTCAGGCGCCCGGTGCCGTACCGCGCGCGCGTGGCGGCCTCCGCGGCGAGGCAGAAGTGGCCGATGAGCTGGCTGGTGGCGTCCTTCAGCCGGGCCTGGGCCACGGCCGAGCCGTCGTAGCCGTGCGGCCACCAGGGCTGGTCCTGGAGCCGGTCGAGGGCCGCCGCGAGTTCCGCCGGGTCGGTGTCCGCCGGGACGTACCGGCCGAGGGCCACCGCGAAGACCGCCTGGCGTTCGGGTTCCGCGTGCAGGCAGTTGGGGTCGATGTGGCCGGCGTGCAGTCCGTCCTCGACGTCGTGGACCGAGTAGGCCACGTCGTCGGACCAGTCCATGACCTGGGCCTCGAAGGTGGTGCGGGTGCCCGGGGCGACCTTGCGGACCCAGTCGAAGACGGGGCGGTCGTCCTCGTAGACACCGAATTTCGGGGACGTGTGCGCTTCGCGGGGCCAGGGGTACTTGGTGGCGGCGTCGAGGGTGGCCCGGGTGAGGTTGAGGCCCACGGACCCCTCCTCGGTGAACCGCTTGGGCTCGATGCGGGTGAGGAGCCGCAGGGACTGGGCGTTGCCCTCGAAGCCGCCGCAGTCGTCGGCGAACTCGTTCAGCGCCTGTTCTCCGTTGTGGCCGAAGGGCGGGTGGCCGAGGTCGTGGGCGAGACAGGCGGCTTCGACCAGGTCCGGGTCGCAGCCGAGGGCAGCGCCGAGTTCACGGCCCACCTGGGCGCACTCCAGCGAGTGGGTGAGGCGGGTGCGGGGGCTCGCGTCCCATGCCTGGCTACGGGTGCCGGGGGTGACGACCTGGGTTTTTCCGGCGAGCCTTCGTAGGGCGGCTGAGTGGAGGATGCGGGCGCGGTCGCGTTGGAAGGCGGTGCGGCCGGGGCGTTTGTCCGGTTCCGGCGCCCAGCGTTCGGTTGATTCCAGGTCGTACGGCATGTCTCGACAGTACGGGCAGGGGCTGACAAACGGAGTGCGCCTTCTCGTCTGCCGGGTGTTCTTATACGGCGATCGCGGGCTGTGCGTGGCTCGTCGCGCCGTTCCCCGCGCCCTTGAGGCCGATCATCTGGTCGTACCTGTGCAAGAGGAGCCGCGCCATCGCGGGATGTGTGCCCAGGGGGGCCGACGCGATCCATGGCGCCGCCTCCGCGCATTCCGTCGCGAAGCGGCCGGGGGCCGCGAAGTAGGAGGCGATCGCCACGCGGTCGAAGCCTCGGGCCTTCAGGGCGGCCAGGGCGTCCGGGACCCTGGGCGCCGCCGTCGTGGCGAAGGCCGGGACGACCGGGACGCCCAGGCGGGTCGACAGCAGGGAGGCGGTGCGCGCCGTGTCGACCTTCGACTCCGGGTCCCGGGAGCCGGCCGCCGCCAGGACGACCGCGCTGCCCGCGCGCGGGGTGTCCTCCCAGCCGGCCTCGGCCAGGCGGGCGTGCAGGGCCTCCACCAGCAAGGGGTGCGGGCCGAGCGCGGGGGCCACGCGTGCGCGTACGTCCGTCTCGGCGGCCATCTCGGGGATGTCGCGCTTGACGTGGTAGCCGCGGCTGAGCAGGAGCGGGACGAGGATCGCCTCGCGGTCGCCGAGGGCGGTGAGGGTGTCGGTCAGCAGGGGCTCGTTCAGCTCGATGTGGCCCAGGTGGACCGGCAGGCCGGGGCGCAGGGCGCGGACCTGGTCGAGCAGGGCGCTGACGGTGCTCAGGGCGCGCGGGTCGCGGCTGCCGTGGGCGACCACGACGAGCGCGGGCTTTCGGGGACGCCGTCTGCCGTCGAGCGAGACGAGGCTGAGCTGGCTGGCGAGCTGGCTGCTGATCCGGTTCATGAGGTGCGCCGTACTGTCGAGGTGGACCGTCTTGGACTCTTCACGAGAAGGGTTCGACGCCGTCATGGACCGATGGTGGCGGGGCGAGGTTGCCGCCCCGTTGCATGAGAATGACGGGTTTTTTCCGCAGGTTCACAGTGGGGCCCCAGGGGTGTGTGAGCCAGTGTGACCTGCGGTTTCGGTCGGCGCAGTGAAGGTGGTCACATCGCCGGGGGCGAACCGGAGGGGCTTGTGTCACGTCCCTGACTGTCGAAGGACGACCAGGAAGGGACCGTCGTGAGACTGCGCAGACCCCGGCTTCCCCGCACCCGTACCGGGCAGCGGCGGCTCGTGCAGGCCGTGATGGCGGCCTGCGTGCTCGGCCTGCTTCCGGCCACCTGGATGTACGCCGTGACGGGCGACCGGCTGCGCACGACCGCGGACGTTCCGCACACCGAGGTCGCCGTCGTCTTCGGCGCGGGACTGTGGAACGACGAGCCGTCGCCGTACCTCGCCCACCGGCTGGACGCGGCGGCGAAGCTGTACCGCGAGGGCCGCATCGAGGTCGTCCTCGTCACCGGCGACAACAGCCGGAAGGACTACGACGAGCCCGACGCCATGCGCACCTATCTGACCGCGCACGGCGTTCCCGACCGGCGCATCGTCAGCGACTACGCCGGCTTCGACACCTGGGACTCCTGCGTCCGCGCCAAGAAGATCTTCGGCGTCGACCGGGCCGTCCTGATCAGCCAGGGGTTCCACATCCGGCGGGCCGTCGCGCTGTGCCAGGAGGCCGGGGTGACGTCGTACGGCATCGGGGTCGACGCCAAGCACGACGCCACCTGGTACTACGGCGGGGCGCGGGAGGTGTTCGCGGCCGGCAAGGCGGCCCTGGACGCGGTCTTCGAGCCGGACCCCCGCTTTCTGGGGACGAAGGAACCGGGGGTCGGCCAGGCGCTGGCCAGCGCCCGGTGACACGCGGGGCGCGTCTCTCAGGAAGGCGGTCGTGCCCTCCTTTCGGTCGTGTCGAACGACGGCAGCCGGCGGAGCGCTCAGCGGCCTCACCGTGCCCGGCGGCCGGCCGGGAGGTCGCCGTCCCGCTCGCGTAACAGGGAGCCGCCGTGCACGTAACACGGCGGAAGCACGCTGAAAAGCATGCAGAACTCCGCGACGCCCACCCACTGCCCCTACTGCGCCCTGCAGTGCGGGATGAATCTCACGCCCGTCCCGGACGGGGGCGTGGAGGTCACCGAGCGCGCGGACTTCCCGGTGAACCGGGGGGCGCTGTGCGGCAAGGGCCGGACGGCTCCCCAGGTGCTCTCGTCCCGGGTGCGCCTGACCTCCCCGTTGGTGCGCTCCGAGGGCAAGCTGGTGCCCGCCACCTGGGACGAGGCGCTGGACCGGATCGCCGGGGAACTGCGGCGTACGCGTGCGGAACATGGTCCGGACGCGTGCGGGGTGTTCGGCGGGGGCGGCCTGACGAACGAGAAGGCGTACACGCTGGGCAAGTTCGCCCGGGTCGTCCTCGGCACCTCGCAGATCGACTACAACGGCCGCTTCTGCATGTCCTCCGCGGCGGCCGGCGGGATCAAGGCGTTCGGTCTGGACCGCGGGCTGCCGTTCCCGCTGGAGGACATCCCGAAGACGGGCTGTGTGATCCTCGTCGGCTCCAACCCCGCCGAGACCATGCCGCCCTCGATGCGCTTCTTCAACGAGCTGCGCGAGAACGGCGGCACGCTCGTCGTCATCGACCCGCGCCGCACCAGGACCGCCGAGCAGGCGGACCTGCATCTGATGCCCCGCCCGGGCACCGACCTCGCGCTGGCTCTGGGTCTGCTGCACCTGGTCGTCGCCGAGGGCCGGGTCGACGAGGCGTACGTCGAGGAGCGCACGGCCGGCTGGGAGGAGGCCCGCGCCGCGGCGATGGCCCACTGGCCGGAGTACGTGGAGCGGATCACCGGGGTGCCGGTGCCCCAACTCCGCGAGACCGTACGGATGTTCTGCGAGCCCGAGGCCGCGATGGTGCTGACCGCGCGCGGACCCGAGCAGCAGTCCAAGGGCACGGACACCGTGGGCGCCTGGATCAACCTGTGCCTGGCGACGGGCCGCGCGGGGAGGCCGTTCTCCGGATACGGCTGCCTCACCGGGCAGGGCAACGGACAGGGCGGGCGCGAACACGGCCAGAAGGCCGACCAGTTGCCCGGCTACCGCAAGCTGGACGACCCGGCGGCGCGGCGGCATGTGGCCGAGGTGTGGGGAGTCGACCCCGACTCGCTGCCCGGCCCCGGGCGGAGCGCCTACGAGTTGCTGGACGCCCTGGGTGTCGACATCAGGTCGCTGCTGCTCATGGCATCCAACCCGGTGGTGTCGGCGCCGCGTGCCGCGCACATCGAGGAACGCATCAAGTCCCTTGACTTCCTTGCCGTCTGCGACGTCGTGCTCTCGGAGACGGCGGAGCTCGCCGACGTCATCCTGCCGGTCACGCAGTGGGCGGAGGAGACGGGCACCACGACCAACCTGGAAGGGCGTGTGCTGCTGCGCCGCCAGGCGATCACCCCGCCCGAGGGGGTCCGCAGCGACCTGGAGGTCATGCGCGAACTCGCCGACCGGCTCGGCGTGGAGAAGGGCTTCCCGACCGATCCCGAGGAGGTCTTCGAGGAGCTGCGGCGGGCGAGCGCGGGCGGCCCCGCGGACTACTCGGGGATCACGTACCGGCGACTGGCCGAGGAGAACGGGGTGTTCTGGCCGTGTCCGACGCCGGAGGCCTCATCCGGCGAACGCCAGGAGGCCGAGGTGCGCCCGGAGGCCGAGGTGCACCCGGGCACGCCCCGCCTCTTCCTGGACCGTTTCGCCACCCCCGACGGCCGCGCCCGGTTCGCCCCGGTCTCGCACCGGGCCGCCGCCGAGGAGCCGGACGACGAGTACCCGGTGCTGCTGACGACCGGCCGGGTCGTCGCCCAGTACCAGTCCGGCGCCCAGACCCGCCGCGTGGACGAGCTGAACGCCGCCGCACCGGGCCCGTTCGTGGAGCTGCACCCGCGGCTCGCGGCCCGGCTGGGCGCGGCCGAGGGCGACCCGGTGGCGGTCGTGTCCCGGCGGGGCCGGGCCGTGGCACCGGCCCGCATCACCACCGGTATCCGCCCCGACACCGTCTTCATGCCCTTCCACTGGCCGGGCGAGGGCCGCGCGAACACCCTCACCAACCCGGCGCTCGACCCGACCTCGCGGATGCCGGAGTTCAAGGCGTGCGCGGTACGGCTGGAGACGGTGGAGTCGTAGGGGTGGTGCGGTCGGTGCCGGTGCGGCTCATGTGCTCGACGGCATCGGCACCGGGGAGTCGGTGGGCTGACCGCTCGGCGGCTCGGGCGGGGCGCTGCCGTTGCCGGGAGGCGGGCTGCCGCCGTTGCCGCTGCCCGCGCCGGTGTTCTCCTTGTCGGGGTCGATGCCGACGGTGAGGGTGCCGGTGAAGCCCTTGTCGACGGACCCGGTGACGGTCATGAGACCGTCCTTGGCGCCGCCGCCCGCGTACACCATGTCGTCGTCGAGCTTGGTCCACGTGCCGACATGCCGGCTGTACGGCTCGGTCTTGTAGACCTCGTCGCCGTACTTGTCCTCGAAGAACAACTGGCCGGTCCAGTTGGTCTTCCCGCCCTCGTAGGTGTCGTCGGCCTTCTTGCCGCCCGTGTGCACCTTGACGTGGATGTGGGTGGTGCGCGGGGTGTACCAGCCGGGGTAGATCGTCGTGAACTCGACGACTCCGCTGCCGTCGGTGGTCTGGTAGCCGCGCAGGAAGGTCTTGTCGTTCGCCCCGCTGGTGTCCTCGCTCTCCTCGGGGACCGAGGTGTCGCCGGGGCCGGTGGTGGTGTAGCCGGAGTAGTAGCCCCAGGCGTCGCAGTGCCAGATCTCGACGGCGGCGTCCTTCACGGGCGCGCAACCGTCCGTCTGGTCCAGCACGGTCAGCTTCACCGTGAGGGGGACGCCCTCCTTGCCCTCGGTGATGTTCTTCCGGAAGAGGGCGCCGTCGAGGTAGTACGGCCCTTCCGTGACACTGCCGTTGAGGACGCAGATGTCGGAGGAGGCGGAGGCGGACGCGGAGGCCGTGCCGGAGGCGGCGGCCTGCGTGTCGGTGTCGTCGTCGGAGGAGCACGACGTGACGCCGAACCCGACGGCGGCCCCGGCCGCGACGCCGCTCAGCGCGAGGGCGCGCCGTCTGGTGATGTCGCTGTCTGTGTCTTTCTTGCCGTTCATGGCGGGAGGCTAGGCACGGCCCCTGCGCCGAACGGGGGTGCCGCACGGGCCGGTCGCCCACACGGCTCAGTTGATGGGAGCGGCTGTGCGAGGGGTTCGGTGGCGGTGACAGCTGCGGAGGGTGGTGGCAGCGGCGGGTGGCGGTGGTGGCGGCGCCTCTCGCCGTACTCGCGCCGCTGGCGCCCGAGTTCCTGACCTCGCTCGCACCCTCGTGACCGGCGGGGTCGACAGGGCTGTCGGCTTCCCCCGTTCCTCTCCTCTCCGCAGGCGGCGGGCGTCAGGGCACCCGTGGTCAGCGGTTGGGCGGTGGCAAGGCGCCGAAGCCCCCGGCCGGGTCGGGCGCCGGAGGTCCCTCAGCCGCGGACCAGCCAGTCACCGCTGCCGATCAGCTTGCCGCGCGCCCGCAGCCCGGCGGCCACGGCGGGGGCGGCGACGTACACCCACGCCCGCACGGAGACGCCGTCGGCGTCGCGTACGACGTCGCACTCGATCCGCTCGTAGAGGTTGCGGGGATCGCCGGGGGCGTGGTCCTCCAGCAGGTCGAGGGCGACGAGGAGGTCGTCGTACATCTCGGGGAGGGCGGTGACGAGTTCGCCGAGGACGGTGCCCCCGGGCTCCTCGACGGCGTACGGATAGCCGGGACCGTCGTAGAGCACCACGCCGTCGAGCCGGCCCGGCTCCTCGGAGAGGGTGCGGCCGCGGAGGAAGTGGGCGTGGTTGACCTCTCCGGGGCGGAGGGTGCCGTAGACGAAGAACGGGAGTCTCACAGAAACGATTCTCTCTCCTCACACACGGGTGCCGGACATGCACAGACGCCCTCTGGACACGACATGTCATGCCCCCTTAAATCTCAGGCAGCACTCGCGCCTCCTCCTTTCCCCCCACGCGCCCCAACGCGCCTTTCCAAGGAGACAGATGAGCCGGATACGTCCCGTTCGCCCTGTCCACACCCTCCTGGGGTCCCGTCTCGCCACCGTCGGCACGGCCGCCACCACCGCGGTCCTCCTGGCCGCCGCGCTCTCCCCGACCGCGGGTGCGGCCGACAGGCCGACCCGGGCCACCGCGATCGACAACGCCGCGGACGCGCTCGTGGCGCAGGCCACGAAGCTGGGTCTCACCACCGCACAGGACACGAAGGTCCGGGACGTGGTGGTCGACAAGGACGGCGGTCAGCACGTCCGCTACGACCGTACGTACCGCGGAATCCCGGTACTGGGCGGCGACTTCGTGGTCCACCTGGACGCGAACGGCACGTACCGCGGCGCGGACAGGGCCACCCGCCGGTCCATCGCGCTGTCCTCGGTGACCCCCGGGGTGGCCGCACCCAAGGCCGCCGACCTCGCGGCGAACGCGCTCCGCGCCGCCAACCTCGGCGAGACACTGAAGAAGCTGACGGCCCACCCCCAGCTGGTCGTCGACGCCCTGCACGGCGCGCCGAAGCTGGCCTGGCAGACGAACGTCGTCGCACAGGACTCGCTCGGCAACCCGGTCGGGCGCACGGTGCTGACCGACGCGAGAACGGGTGCGCAGATCGACGCGTGGGACTCGATCGAGACGGCGACGGGTGACGGGAAGTCGCTGTACGGCGGGACGGTGCCGCTGGAGACGACGCTGTCGGGATCGACGTACCAGCTCAAGGACGCGACGCGCGGAAACACGTACACGGGCGACGCGGCGAACAAGACGGACCTGTGCATCCTGGGCATCTGCATCAGCCGCGCCCCGGCGACGGTCTTCACGGACGCGGACAACCACTGGGGAACCGGGGCCACTTCGGACCGCGCGACGGCTGCGGTGGACGCCCAGTACGGCACCGACGTCACCTGGGACTACTACAAGAACATCCACGGGCGGTCCGGTATCGCGGGCGACGGCAAGGGCTCGTTCAACCGCGTCCACTACGGCAACAACTACAACAACGCCTTCTGGGACGACAGTTGCTTCTGCATGACCTACGGCGACGGCGACGGGACGCAGCTCGGCCCCCTCGTGTCGCTGGACGTGGCGGGCCACGAGATGTCGCACGGCGTGACGTCGAAGACGGCGGCGCTGACGTACTCGGGTGAGTCGGGCGGCCTGAACGAGGCGACGTCGGACATCTTCGGAACGCTGGTGGAGTTCTACGCGGCGAACTCCACGGACGCCGGTGACTATCTGATCGGCGAGAAGATAGTCCGCTCCGGCTTCGGCCGGGACGCGCTGCGCTACATGGACAAGCCGTCGAAGGACGGGAACTCGGCGGACTGCTGGAGTTCGACGGTCAAGGACCTGGACGTGCACTACTCGTCCGGCGTCGCGAACCACTTCGCGTTCCTCCTCGCGGAGGGCAGCGGCGCGCGGACGGTGAACGGCGTCAGCTACAACTCCCCCACCTGCAACGGCTCTTCGGTGACGGGCATCGGCCGGGACAAGGTGGGCGCGATCTGGTACCGGGCGCTGACGGTCTACATGACGTCCTCGACGAACTACGCGGGTGCGCGTACGGCGACGCTGAACGCGGCGAGGGATCTGTACGGGGCCGGGAGCACGGAGTACGCCGCGGTGGGGGCGGCTTGGAGTGCGGTGAACGTGGGCTGAGGCGCGGCAGCCGGTAATGCGATGGCCGTGCGGCGGCGGGCGTGACTAGGCTCCCTGCCGCACGGCCACCGTCTCCCTCGCTGTCACCGTGTTCCTTACCGCCACCGCCTTCCTTCCGGAGCCGCAGCCCATGACGACCAGCACGACGAAGATGCACGACGACGAGTTGGACATCGACGCGGAGTTGGTCGAACGGCTGGTGGCGGACCAGTTCCCGCGGTGGGCCGGGCTCCCGGTCCGCCGGGTGCCCTCGGCCGGCACCGAGAACGCCATGTTCCGCCTGGGCGACGGCATGGTCGTACGCCTGCCGCGACGGCCTGACGGCGCCCGGCAGATCGAGAAGGAGCACCGCTGGATGCCCCGGCTGGCACCGCATCTGCCGCTGGCGGTACCGGAACCGGTGGCGAAGGGCTCGCCGGGGGCCGGTTACGGCCTGGTGTGGGGTGTGTACCGCTGGCTGGAGGGCGACGACGCCCACAACAGGCCGCTGCGGGAACTCGCGGACGCGGCGCGGGAGTTGGGGCGTTTCATCACCGCCCTGCGGCGGATCGACGCGAGCACCGGCCCGCCCTCCTACCGTGGCGGACCGCTCGCCGCCGACGACGACACGGACGTCCGCGACGCGATCCGCGACCTGGGCGCCGACGGCACGCTGGACGCGGAAACGGCCACCGACGCCTGGGAATCGGCCCTCCGCCTCCCCCCGTGGGACGGCGCCCCCGTCTGGCTGCACAGCGACCTCCTCCCGGGCAACCTCCTGACCTCCGCCGGCCGTCTCAGCGCCGTCATCGACTTCGGAGCGCTCGGCACCGGAGACCCCGCGGTCGACGCCATGGCCGCGTGGACCGTCTTCGACGCCGGCACCCGGGACACCTTCCGGGCCGCGGCGGAGGTCGACGACGCGACGTGGGGCCGGGCCCGGGGCTGGGCCCTGAGATTCGGCCTGACGGCCCACCACTACTACCGGCACGGCAGGAACCCGGTACTGGCAACGGTGGGACTGCGGGCGGTGCGGGAGGTTCTGCGGGAGCACACGGCAGCCGCCGCCTGAGCGCACAGCGGCCGCTCCATCCGACGGGCGCTACGACCCGTAGGGCCTCGCCTCCCTCGCCTCCCTCAGCC
>NZ_JABERD010000114.1 GCF_013044505.1 Streptomyces sp. S3(2020)
CCACCGCCCAGCCCCCTGCCACCGCCTCCGGCGAGGAGGACGGCCCGCTGTGGTCGGACGGCTCGGTCGACCCGCACAGCAACGACTTCTGGGCGCAGAGCAACATCACCCTCAAGACCTCCGAGCAACTGACCGCGCTCACCGTGCGGTTGAAGATCGCCCAGACCGGCGGCGTCACCTCGGCCGGCGCCTGGCGCTCGCTCCCCGAGGACGACTTCACGCTGACGACCGAGGAGAAGGACGGCTTCGTCGTCTACACCTGGACGCTCAAGGCGGACCGCGAGGTGGCCAAGGGCGAGTGGGTGTTCGCGGGGCAGTACGACCATGAGCGCGGCGGCCGCGACGCGGCGGACGACAGCTACACGGTGACCGGCACCGCGGGCGGCGAACAGCTCGCGGTGAAGGGCGACTTCGCCTCCCACGCGGGCGACGACGCGTCATCGGACGGGGATTCGTAAAGAATTCCCGCAGGGGCGGCAACCCTTTCCCCACCCGTGGCGACCAGGAGACGCAAGGATCCTCTCCCACGCAAGGAATGGGCATGACTGCACGAGCTGAACAGCGCGTCCGCCACCGCCGCCGGGTCTCCAAGCGCCGGGCGGCGATCGCCGGTACCGCGGCCCTCGGTCTCACGGGGGCGGCGATCGTCACGACGACGCTGCTGTCCTCCGCGGGCGCCGCGTCCTCGTGGCCGACCGCCACCGGCAAGCAGGCCGTGACCAGCACCATCAAGGTCACGGGCACCTACAACGGCGGCTACAAGCAGTTCTACGGCAGCGGCGCCCTCGGCGGCGACAGCCAGGACGAGGGCCAGGACCCGGTCTTCCAGCTGGCGGACGGCGCCGTCCTCAAGAACGTGATCATCGGCACCCCGGCCGCGGACGGCGTCCACTGCCTGGGCAGTTGCACGCTCCAGAACGTGTGGTGGACGGATGTCGGCGAGGACGCGGCCACCTTCAAGGGCAAGTCCTCCTCGTCGGTGTACACCGTCTACGGCGGCGGCGCGAAGAACGGCTCGGACAAGGTCCTTCAGTTCAACGGCGCCGGCAAGCTGGTCGTCTCCAAGTTCCAGGTCGAGAACTCCGGCAAGCTGGTGCGCAGTTGCGGCAACTGCTCCACCCAGTACAAGCGCACGGTCATCATCAACGACGTGGACGTCACCGCGCCGATGAACTCGATCGTGGGCATCAACCAGAACTACGGCGACACCGCCGCGCTGCGCAACGTCCGTATCCACGGCGACAGCGGCAAGAAGATCAAGACGTGTGTCCGCTTCCAGGGGAACAACACCGGCGCGGAGCCCAAGCAGTTGGGCGTCGGTCCGGACGGCACGTTCTGCCGGTTCACCACGTCAGACCTGTCGTACCAGTGAGCGCGGGGGAACAACCATTCGTTCATCTTCGACGTCCCTAGTAGTGCGTGGAAGACGGAAGTGGTTCGGGAGGCACGTCCTGTCCCAGTGCCGGCACCTCGTTCGACCGCACAGACCTGCTGACCTGAGCCCCCCTCGGTCAGCAGAGCCGGCAGAGCCCCCCTCGGGCCGGCGCAGGAACGCCCCGCCGGTGACGACAGGCGGGGCGTTTCGGTTTCCTTCGTCCAGTTCGTCGTCCGTTCAGTTCATCGTCGAACCGATGGTGGTCGAGCCGGTGGTGAGGAAGGTGGTGGCGGGAAGCGAGCCGTCGGACTTCCGCGCGCTGTAGGCCGTGGTCGCGTCCGTGGACCTGAAGGACGGCGTGGACACACCGCTGTCCCAGTTGTTGGCGGCGGAGACGGTGGAGCCGCCGAGCTTGGACAGCCCGCCCTTGTTGCCCACCGCGAGGTTCCTGGCCAGTCGCGCCTTGCCGGTCGCGAAGTAGAAGCCCGCCTCGGTGTTGCCGTAGGCCGTGTTGCGGTTCAGGACGATCGCACCCGGGTTGGAGTTCTCGGTGAACCCGTTCAGCGTGTTGTCCCAGGCCGCGTTGTTGTTGACGACGTGTGCGACCGTGACTCCCCCGCCGCCCAGCTTGTACCCGTTGCCGTTGCCCTCGAAGGCCGAGTCGTTCCACCGGTTCTTGCCGTTGCCGAAGGCCCAGGAGTGCTCGATGGTGACCGGCGAGGAGAACTGCCACAGGTCGAGACCGTCGTCCGAGTTGTTGTAGAGGCGGGCACCCGTGATCTTGTTGCCGGTGCCGGAGCCGAACTTCACCGCGATGCCGTCGGCGTTCTGTCCGTGCCCGGCCGGATCGTAGTTGCCGTGGCTGTCCAGGTTCTGCACGAGGTTGTTCGTCGTGCCGTCGCCGCGCAGCGTGAACCCGGAGTCACCGTTGTTCGCGGTGACGAGGTTCTTGAAGACACCGCCCACCGACGAGGTCACGACGAAGCCCTGGGCCGGGGAGTTCTGGAAGGTCAGGTTCTGCACGGTCCAGTAGTCGCCGTAGATCCCGGCCAGCCAGGACCCGTCGGCCAGCTCGGAGCCGTCGATCTTCACCTTCTCGCTGCCGTACGCCTGGAGCGTGATCCTTGCCGAACTCGTGCCGTTCGCGGTCGACTTGAGGGTCGCCGTCGGATAGTAGGTGCCGGCACGGAGCTGGATGGTGGTGCCCGCGACGGCGCTCTTCACGGCTGCTTCGAGCTGCGCGGTGGTGGACACGGTGACCGTCGACGAGGCGGCCTCGGCGCCGCCGTTCGACAGGCCGAGATAGACGCCACCCGCCCCGGCGGCGACGGCCACCGCCGCGGCGACGGAGAGCGTACGGGTCCTGCGGTGGCGTCCGGTGCTCTGACGCACGGGGCGTTCCTTTCCTAGGCGACGAGGGCGAAACGGGCCGGAGGGGCCGCCCCGGCCCGTTTCTGCATCCAGGTCGCCGCCGCGATCGGAAAAGGTTGCCGCGTTCCGTGAAGATCGCTCGAAAGTTTCGGTCCCGGGCGGGCCCGTCCCCGCTCGGCCCGTGGACCGGGAAGGGAACGGGCCTGTCCAGTCGTGAGGACTAGCTGACGAAGTACGTCGGGTTCGGGAGCTTGTACGTCTTGTCGGCGTAGCCGCCGTCGAGGTCGGAGTACTGGTCGCCGAAGTTGGCGACGATGTCGTACCCGAGGTCCTGCTCGATGTGCTTGCGGGTGCCGGACTTGTACTGCACGGTCGTGCAGGTCCAGGTGCCCGGGGTGGCGCAGGCGCTGAGGTAGGACGGCGGGTTGGCCTTGTCCTTGAGGAACACGTGGTCGGCGTCGAGGTTCACATCGGCGCCGATCTTCTTCAGGTTCGCGACGGCCGCGGCGCGCTGCGCCTCGGACAGACCCGAGTTGTAGAAGACCTCGACGCCCTTGGACTCGGCGTACCGGACCAGCTCGGCGCTGCCGAAGACGCCCGGGCGGTCGGCCTTGTTCACGTAGTCGGCCCATGTGGTGGCGTTGTACGTGTAGTTGGTCTTCTTCTCGTAGTCGAGGCTGAGCAGCAGCGTGTCGTCGATGTCGAAGACGACCGCGGGCTTGTCGCCCTTCTTCAGCGACTTGCGGGCCGCCTTGTCGATCTGCTGTCTGGCGGCCTTGTCGAGCTTCGCGAGGTCCTTGGCGTACTGGCTGCTCGTGGACGCCTGGTAGACGCCGTCGGCGTCGAGGGTGGTGCCGTAGTAGGTGTCGATGTCCTTGACCAGGAGCCCGATGTTGTAGGGCTCGTGGGTGCTGTTCGCGGTGGACTGGCCGGCCGTGGCCGCGCCGGCGCCGTAGAGGGCGGCGCCGGTGACGGCACACGCTGCGGCGATCGCCGCGATACGCAGTGGCTTATGCATGACAGACGTTCTACGCGCGTCACCCTGGTGGGCGCGAGACCCGCCGGGCAAAAAACGGGTCAAGCGCCCCGAGGGGTCAGTTCATGGTGGCGCCGATGGTGGTGCTCCCCGTCGTCAGGAAGGTGGTGGCGGGCAGGGTGCCGCTGGAGGAGCGGGCGTTGTACGTCGTGGACGCGTTGGTGGAGACGAAGGACGGGGTGGCGATGCCCGAGTCCCAGTTGTTGCCGGCCGAGGTGACCGAGGAGCCCTTGCTGACCGAGCCGCTGCCGTTGCTGACGGCGAGGTTCTTGCCGAGCTTGGCGGCGCCGGTGGCGAAGTAGTAGCCCCACTTGCTGTTGGCGTAGGAGGTGGTCCGGTTGATCACGATCGCCCCGGTGTTGGAGTTCTCGGTGAACCCGTTGCCGGCGTTGCCCCAGGCCGCCGAGTTGTTGACGACGTGCGCGACGACCTCGCCGTCGCCGCCCAGCTTGTAGCCGTTGCCGTCACCCGCGAAGGCCGAGTCGGACCAGCGGTTGACGCCGTTGCCCATGGCCCAGGTGTGCTCGACGGTGACGGGTGAGGAGAAGGACCAGAAGTCCAGACCGTCGTCCGAGTTGTTGTAGAGGCGGGCGCCGGTGATGAGGTTGCCGGAGCCGGAGCCGTACTTCACGGCGATGCCGTCGGCGTTCTCGCCGTGGTTGGCGGCGTCGTAGTGGCCGTAGGAGTCGATGTTCTTCACCGTGTTGTTGACGGTCCCGTCGCCGGTGAGCGTGAAGCCGGAGTCGCCGCCGTTGATGGTCTTGATGTTGTTCCAGACCGTGCCGGTGCAGGACTGGCAGACGACCGCGCTGTCCGGGGAGTTCTGGAAGGTGAAGTTGGAGACATTCCAGTAGTCCGCGGTCAGCTTGAAGATCCAGTCGCCGTCGGGGAGGTTCGAGCCGTCGATCTTGACGGTCTCCGAGCCGTACGCGGTGAGCTGGACCGGCGAGGACGAGGTGCCGTTGGTGGTGGACTGGAGGGTGGCCGTCGGGTAGTAGGTACCGGCGCGGACCTGGATGACGGTGCCGGCGGTGGCACCGGATATGGCGCTGGTCAGCTCGGCCGTGGTGTCGACGACGACCGTGGCGGCCTGGGCCTGGGTGGGGATGACGGCCAGGCCGGCGCCGAGCGCCAGCGCGGTCAGGGTGGGGAGAGCGGTACGACGGGACATGGGTGCGGGTCCTTTCGCCGTGCTGATGGGGGTGTCCTTCGCTGGGGATGGTTCACAGGACGGAGTCGAGCCATGAGACGACCTCGTCCTGCATCGGCTCCGTGAAGACATGGCCGAGCCCCGGCCAGATCTCCGTACGAAGCCGCTCCCCGGCATGGCGTGCGGTCCAGACGGCGCGCAGCTTGGCGTACGCGGTCTGGACTCCTTCGGCGGTGAACAGCGGGTCCTGCTCGCCGTCGAGGAAGAACATCGGCCTGGGGGCGGCGATGCTCGCCACGTCGGGGAAGTCGAGGAACCGGGAGAGCCCGGGGTGGAGCATGTAGTACGACGACTGCCCGCGCAGGGTGTTGTTGCCGGGCACCATCATTTCCTTCAGGCCGGTCATCCAGCAGGCGGCGACGGTCGCGCTCACGGAGTCGGTCAGCGCGGCGGTCTGCCAGGCGCGGTAGGCGCCCATGGAGAAGCCGAGGGCCGCGACCCTGGTCTCGTCCACCCGGTCGAGTCCGGCCAGGAAGCCGGCGGCGCGGGCGTCCTCGCGTGCCATCAGCCCGGCGAGCGAGGAGCCGAGGTGGTAGAGGTTGCTGGCCAGCGCCTGCTGTTCGGCGTAGGCGAGCGGACCGCGATCGCCCCAGCCCAGGGCGTCCAGACACAGCACGGCATAACCCCGCCGGGCGAGTTCGTCGCCGACGAACCGGCCGCTGAAGTACTTGTCAGCCCAGGCCTGCGCGGAGGCGAGCCGGGTGTCGTCGTACCAGGGCCGGATCAGCTTCTCCTTGCCGATGTCGAACCTGGCCCCGTGGTCGTGCAGGAGCAGGACCGCCGGGAAGGGACCCGGGCCGTCCGGGGTGAGGAGCGCGCCGCGGACGCGCTCGTAGCGGGTGAGGGAGAGGGTGACCGACTCCCTTGTGTATCCGTCGCCTTGCGGGCCGGCGGTGAACTCCGGCGCGTAGGGCGTCCCGTTCTGGCGGTCGACGAGGAGGTGCTCCTCGACCTTGGCCCGGGCCGCTCGCCGCCAGCTCCGGAAGTCGCGGAGGGGGGAGGTCCCCCAGGCGAGCGGAAAGCCGAGCTCGTTCTTGAGCGCCTGGTGGAAGTCGGGGAGGTTGCCGCCGACCAGGTCCGCCGCCGCCGCGCTCCCGGTGTCACCCGCGAGGGTCACGGCGGCCGCTCCTGTCCCTGCCATGAAGGTCCGGCGGCCCATCGCCTCAGCCATGTTCCCGCCCCGCGCCGGCGTGGGTCAGGACGTGGTGCTCGACCGCCGCCGGGGATCTGAGCGGCCGGTAGTCGTAGACGTCGGCAGGGTCCCAGCCGACGTCGTCGCTCAGTCCGAGTCCGCTCGCCACCGTGTTCAGCCGGGCCGGGCGGCCGCCGGCCCAGGAGCCGGTGTCGTGGAAGCGCGTGCCGCCGTAGACGGCCAGGGCGAGGCCCGGGTCGTACCGGAAGACATTGCGCTCGGAGTAGATCGCCGACTCCACACCCACACCGAGGGCGTAGAGAGGGGCCCGGCCCCGGTAGACGTTGTTGACGACGTGCACCTGTCCGAAGCGGACGCGGGGGCCGCGCTGCACGATGTCGGTAAACAGGTTCCGGGCGAAGGTGATCCGCAGGTGCCCCCGGTCGCGGTCGCCGCGTCCGTCGCCCGATCCGATGAGGAGCGCCTTGTCGTGGTCGGTGAACCGGCTGTCGGAGACAGTGATGAAGTCGGAGCCGTCCTCGATGTCCAGCAGCCCGTCGTGCCGTTGGACATGCTCGCCGTGGAAGCCGAGCGGCGCCTCGCGGTCCGGGAAGCGGCCGTCGGTGAAGGTGCAGTGGTCGACCCAGATGTTCTTGCCGGTGATGACGGTCATCGCGTCGAAGCGGGCGTTCCAGTTGCCCTGGGTGCCGTCGTCGGGCGACCAGCTGGTGAAGTGGTCGACGGGGGCCTCCAGTCGGAGGTTCCGCACGATGATGTTGGTGCCGGTGTTGACCGTCAGGAAGACGCCGAGCAGCCGGGCGTCGCGGCCGACGCCGACGAGTGTCGTGTTGCTCGGCACGGTCAGCTGGATCTGCGCCTTCTCCTTGTTCGACCCGGTCTGCCGCGACTGCCGCTGCCGCTTGCAGTAGTCGTACCGGGTGTCGGACCAGGTGGTGCCGTCCTCGCCGAAGCAGGACATGTACTGGGCGAGGTCGTAGCCGGGCGCGTAGTCCTGCTCGCCGAGGAGTGAACCGTCGTCCGCCTCATGGCCGTTGACGGCGCCGACGACCCGGATCACCTTGGGCGCGGCGGGATCGCCCCCGTTGGTGAGGGCCTCCTTGAGCTCGGCGCGGGTGCGCACGGTCGTGGTGGTGCCGCCCGCCCCGCCGGTGGTGCCGGCGCCGATGGCGGCCCAGCCGACGGGGGCACGCTCGGTGGCGGCGGCCTGCGGTGCCCAGCCCCAGGACAGGCACACGCAGGCAAGGAGGGCGGCGGCGGCCCTACCCACGGGGCCGCCAATCACCGAGATACGCGGCCTTGGTGTGTGACTGAGCTTCCTCGGGCGTCAGTTGCGGCCGGTTCTCCGGCACCGAGATCACCGCGCCGGGGCCGGAGTTGCGGTACTCCCGGAACCGCATGGTCTGCCAGGGGTACGCCTCCCGCATGTTGGTGTAGGGCGCGACGGGGTCGATACCGGGCCCCATCCGGGTGTCCCGCAGGACGAGGGAGGGCCAGGCGGTCGTCTCGTACGACGGGACCCACGGCCGGGCCAGCTTGTACGCCGCGTCCTCGGCGCCCGAGGTGATGCGGGAGCGCAGGGCGAGGATGCCGTGGGGGTTGGCGCGGGCGGTGGACGGGGCGAAGACCATGCCTTTCGGGGTGAAGGTGACGTCCCGCTGGAGGGTGTGGAAGTGGCACTCCTCGAAGACGGCGGTGGCCCGCCCGAAGACGAAGTCGACGTCGCCCTCGATGTGGCAGCGGTGGAAGTACTGCCGGTCGAAGGAGGTCAGCGCGGTCGTCTCGACGAAGAGGGTGTCCTGGTGGGCGAGGAGCCGGACGTTGTCGAAGTGGGTGCGGTCGCCGTAGGTGTACGAGGCGACCGCCTGGGTGCCGGTGTAGTCGGGGTGGTCGGCGCGCAGCCAGTCGTTGGCGAGGGTCAGGTCGCGGACGGTCAGACCGGGGGCCGCCGAGGTGAAGGTGGCGGACCCGGCGGTGCCGTAGGTGCCCGAACCGTCGGGCCTGGGCGTGCCGTTGGCGTTGTCGTGGACGATCACGGCGTCGCGGGGGTCGCAGGTGGCGCCGCGCAGGGTCAACTCGGCCTTGTCGGCCGGCACGTTGACGACCTCGCGATAGGTCCCCGGGTGCACGACGATCGTCCAGCCGGGACCGTCCACCGCGTCCACGGCCGCCTGGACGGAGTCGCCGGGGCGGACATGCAGGACCCGGCGGGTTCCGGTGGCGATGGCCGGGGTGGAGAAGGCGGGGGTGGCGGCTCCTGCCGCGAACAGGCCCGCGCCGGCGGTGAGCAGGGTGCGTCTGCGCATCTCAGCACCCCTGCTTCCACGGCCGCCAGTCGCCGAGGTAGGCGGCGCGGGTCGCCGACTCGGCCTGCTCGTCGGTGAGTTGGGGCCGGTTCTCGGGGACCGTGATGACAGCGCCCGGTCCCGTGTTGCGGTACTCGGCGAAACGCTGGTCCTGCCAGGGGAAGCTGTCCGACATGTTGGCGTAGGGCGCCACCGCGTCGATGCCCGCGCCGAGCCGGGTGTCGCGGACGGTGAGGCCGGGCCGGGCGGTGGTGTCGGAGCTGGGTACCCAGGGACGGGCCAGCTTGTAGTAGGCGTCGGGGGCCTCGCTGCTGACGCGGCTCCTCGTGACGAGGTAGCCGAGCGGGTTGGCGCCCGCCGTGGACGGTGCGAAGACGAAGCCGTAGGGGGCGGAGGCCAGGTCGGTGCGGGTCAGGGTGTGGAAGTGGCACTGCTCGAACACGGCGGTGCCGCGGCCGAAGACAAAGTCGACGTCGCCCTCGACGTAGCAGTGCGAGAAGTACTGGCGGGCGAAGACGGCCAGGGCGGCGGAGTCCGCGTACAGGGTGTCCTGGTGGCCCAGGAAGCGGCAGTCGTGGAAGGCCGAGCGGTCGCCGAGGACCTTGATGGCGACTGCCTGGGTGCCGGTGATGCCGGGGTGGTCGGCGCGCAGCCAGTCGTTGGCGAAGGTGATCCAGCGGGCGGTGAAGCCGGCGGGGCGGACCAGGGTGGTGGCCGAGCCGGTGGTGCCGTAGGTGCCGGAGCCGTCGGGCTTGGGGGTGCCGGCCGCGTTGTCGTAGACGATGACGACGTCACGCGGGTCCTCGCTCGCGCCGATCCAGGTCAGCTCGGTGGCGGTGGCCGCGACGGCGACCGTCTCGCGGTAGACGCCGGGGGCGAGGACCAGGGTGTACCCGGTGCTGGTGGCCGTGGTGACGGCGGCCTGGACGGTGGTGAAGTCGCCGCGGCCCTGGGCGTCGACGTAGAGCGTGGTCGGGGTCAGCCGGGCGGCCGGGGAACCGAACCGGCCGAAGGGGCGCCGGCCGGCGGCGGAAGCGGGGGCGCAGGTGAGGCCGAGCGCGGTGACCGCACCGGCGCTCGCCGTCAGGAATCCCCTTCTGGACAGGGGGAGTCGGCGGTGGGGCGAGGGCATGGGGATGCTCCTTGGCTGTGCGGCTCTTCGGGGATGTGCGTGGGTGTTTCCTCGCCGTGGGGGGTGTGGGCCGGGGCGGTGCATCGAGGTGGCGCGGGCCGCCCCGGCCGTTCAGGGGGCGGGTGTCAGCAGACGCGGCCGGCGCCGGCGCCGTGGTTGACGATGCCGGGGACCGCCTGCGGCCGGTCGACCTTGGTGCGCAGGGTCGGGGTCCAGCCGGCGCCGGACTGGAGGGTCTCGGCGGGGATCTCCGCGTTGTGCACCGCGATGAGGTCGGTCTTCCTGCCGTTGACGTAGTTGTTCTCGGCGGTCAGCGGCGACTCGTTCCACTTCTTCAGCACCTTGCCGACGCTCGCCCCGGCCGGCAGCTTGATGGCGTTGTCGCTGGCGTGGAGCTGCGAGGAGATGCCGACGCCGAAGAGGTAGTAGTCGTCCTTCTGTTCCTCGTTCACCACGTAGTAGTTGTTGTAGACGTCCACCTGACCGAACCGCACGCGCGGGGAGCGCTGGAGGATCCCGTCGAAGCGGTTGTGGTGCATGGTGACCTTGAGCTTGCCGGAGTCCGTGGTGGCGGTGCCGTCGCTGTTGCCGATCAGCATGTTCTTGTCGTGGTTCTCGAAGGAGTTCCAGGACACGGTCACGTAGTTGGCGCCGCGCACGATGTCCGTCAGACCGTCGTGCTGCTGGAACACCTTGCCGAAGTAGACCGGTCGCTCGCTGTCGGGGTAGCGGCCGTCGGTGAGCGTGTTGTGGTCGATCCACACGTGATCGGTGCCGTAGACGACCACGGCGTCGTACTCGGAGTTCCAGTTGCCGGTGTTGTTGTCGTCGGTCGGATCCCACTTGGGGAAGCAGTCGAGCGGGGCCTCGATGGTGAGGTTGCGCAGGATGACGTTGGAGACGCCCTTGATCTGGAGACTGCCGCCGAGGATGCCGGAGTCCTTGCCGACGCCGACGATCGTGGTGTTGCTCGGGATGTTGGCCTTGATGACCGAGTCCTGGTTGGCGGCGGACGCGACCCGCGCGTCCTCCTGCGGGCCGCTGGCGACCTTGTCGTTGCCCCAGACGGCCGGGTCGTAGTCCTTGAGGTACTGCTGGAGGTCGTAGCCGCCGGCGACGAAGGCCTCGCAGCCCTCGGAGACGGCGTCGATCATGCCGTCGACCTTGATGATCTTGGGTGCGGTGCCGCCGGCCTTCAGCGCGGCCTTGAACTCCACCCAGGTGGTGACGGTGTAGACGTGCTCGGCGTCGGCGCCGGACCCGCCGGTCGTGCCCGCCCCCTCGGAGCCCCAGCCGTCGCCCGCGCCGAGAACCTGGCGGCCGAGGTCACGGGGGCCGGCCTGGGCGCTGGTGCCGGTGACGCCGAGGACGAGGGCGGTGCAGCCGATGAGGGCGGCGACTCTGGTTATGCCATGTGCATGCCATACCTGTGCGTTCATTGTGCGGCTCTCACTTCCGGTTCAGGGGGGGTGGTTACGCGGTGGCCTCGGGCCAGGTGATCCAGGACGTGGGGATCTCCCGGTCGATCCGCCGCACGTCCTGCGGGCGCAGCACTCGGGTGCGCAGCAGCTCCTGCGCCACGAGCCGGGCCACGGCGATGGCACCGGGCGGGTTGAAGTGCGTGTTGTCCTGCTCGGTCGCGGTCCAGTTGAAGTACGTCTTCGTCTCCTCGACCCCGAGCTTCTGCCACAGCGCGAGGGACAGCGCCTGGATGTCGAGCAGCGCGACCCGCTCCTCCTCGGCGAGCGCACGCATCGACGCCGGGTACTCGCCGTGGGTCGGTACGGCGTTGCCGCCGGCGTCGAACTTCCGGCGCTCCACGGCGGTCGCGAGCACGGGCCGCGCACCACGGGACCGGGCGCCGTCGATGTACAGCCGCAGATAGTCCTGGTACGTCGTCCAGGGCTCGGTGTAGCGGGTGGGGTCGGCGGACTTCTCGTCGTTGTGCGCGAACTGGATGAGGAGGAAGTCGCCGGGCCGGATGGCCCCGAGGATCACATCGAGCCGGCCCTCGTCGACGAAACTCTTGGAACTCCGCCCGTTCACCGCGTGATTGGAAACGGGCCGGTCCTTGTGCAGAAAGAAGGGAAGGGCCATGCCCCACCCGGTCTCGGGAGCGGCGTCGGCATACTTCTGGGCGGCGGTGGAATCGCCGGCGATATAGAGCGTGCGATGGCGCGGCGATGCCTGCGCGACACCTTGGGCCGCAAAGGCGAGCGGAACGGCGGCAAGGGCCGCCGAGGTGATCTGTCTGCGGGTAATGGACACGACGTGCCTTTCGTGAAACCCCCTAGGGGCGCGAGGCTGTATCGATTTGCGGCTACCGCCGCGTGGGCGCGACCAGCCACAACGGCATGCAGCCGCGCCCACAACCGAACCCACCCGACGGATTAGCCGTTCTGCGACTTCCACTCGGCCTGGGCCTCGTCCAACTGCTCGGCCAGCGTGTCCAGGAAGTCCTTCGCGCTCATCTTCCCGAGCAGCACCTTCTGGAAGTTCGGCTCGTTGTCGGCCTTCGAGATGGTGCCCCAGTCAGGCAGGTAGTACGGCAGCTGAACGATGCTGGTGGAACCGTCGGTCAGCGCCGCCGCGGCCAGCTTGGTCGGCTCGGCCTTCGAGATCCACGCGTCCTGCGCGGCCTCGTTGTTCGCGGGCACCTGCCCCGCGGACTCGTTGAACTTCGAGTTCTCCGCGTGCGACACCGCGAACTCGATGAACTTCCAGGCCGCGTCCTTGTTCTTGGAGCTCTTGAACAGGCCGATGCCGTCCACGGGGTTGGAGACCTGGACCCGCTTTCCGTCCGCCCCGGTCGGCTGCGGAATACCCCGGAACTTCTCGACCCCGAGCGCCTTCACATGGTCCTGGTAGGACCCCAGGTTGTGGTTCAGCATGCCGATGGTGCCGGAATCCCACTGGGCGACCATCTTGGTGAAGTCGTTGTTGAGGTCGGCGGACGGGGTGTCCTTCTTGAAGAGCGCCGCGTACTTCTCCAGCGCCTCCACGTTCTTCGGGTCGTTGACGGTGGTCTTGTCGCCGTTCCAGAACGACGTGAGCCCGGACTGCCCGTACATCGCGTCCAGGGCCTGCGCGATGGACCCGGCGCCGCCGCGGATCGTGTAGCCGAACTCGTTCTTCTTGGAGTCGGTGAGCTTGTCCGCCGCCTCGTAGAACTTGTCCCAGGTGGTCGGCTCGTCCAGGCCCGCCTTCTTGAACAGGTCGGTGCGGTAGTAGAGCACACCGTTGTTCGCGGAGGTCGGGACCGAGTAGAGCCGGCCGTCACCGCCGCCGGCCGCCGTCAGCGACTCGACCATGTCCTCGTTGAGCTTGCCGTTGAGCGAGGACTTGGCGAGCCGGCTGTCCAGCGGTTCCAGCGCGCCCTGCGCGGAGAAGCCCGCGAGCATCGCCGCGCCGACGCCGCCGACGTCCGGCAGGCTGTCGGCCTGGATGGCGGTGTCGACCTTGGACTGGTAGTCGGTGGAGGCGATACCGACGTACTCGACGTCGATCTTCGGGTTCGCCTTCTCGAAATCGTCGATGATCTCCTTCCAGATGTCGGTGCGGACACCACCGTTGTTGTCCCAGAAGACGATCTTCCCTGTGCCGCTGCCCTCGTTGCCCTTGTCACCCGTGCTGCTGCCGTCGTCACCGCAGGCGGTGGCGGTCAGCGCGAGGACGGAGCCCAGGGCGACCGACACGGCGGCGCGCCTGCTTCTGCGGATGCTGATCTTCATTGGTCGGCTCTTTCTTCTGGATCCAACTGACATATGAAGTTGTGGGGGTCAGTGACGGGCGTACGGCGCCCAGTCGTCGCTGCCTCGGAGGTAGTCGGCGACGGTGTGGGAGCGGGCGTCCGCGGTGCTCATCTGCGGCCGGTCCGCGGTGACTTCGGCACCGGGCCCGTGGTTGCGGTACTCGGTGAACCGGGCGTCCCGCCACGAGAAGCCGCTCATGTCGGTCCACGGGGAGGCCTTGATCGCGGCGGGCAGCTCGGTGTCCCGGATCAACACCTGGGCGACGGCCTCCGGTTCACCGCCCGGATGCCAGGGCCGTCCCAGGTGGAAGGACTGGTCCGGGGCGTCGCTGACGACCTTCGACCGGGTGATCAGAAAGCCGTACGGGTTCCCGGTCCAGGTCGAAGCGGCCGTGAGATAACCGTTGTTGGTGGCCGAACCGCGGCTCAGCAGGCGGATCACCGACCGCTCGATCACCGTCGTCGCCCGTCCGTAGACGAAGTCGACGTCGCCCTCGATGTAGGAGTCGCGGACATAGACCCGGCTGACGGTGGTCAGCTTGGGGCTGTCGGTCATCAGGGTGTCCTGGTTGCCCAGGAAGGCGGTGTCCTCGAAGACGATCCGGTCACCGGTCGTCTTCATCGCGAGCGCCTGCTCGCCGTTCAGCTCGACCGCGGCCTCGTCGAAGTCGTTGCTGAAGGTGAGGTGGCGTGCCGTGACGTCGTTCGCGGCGATCCGCACGGTGGCGCTGCCGGTCGAACCGCCGTACGCGGCGGGCGTGTCGTGGACGATGACGGTGTCGGACCGGTCCTGTCCAGTGCCCCGCAGCACGATGTTCGGCTTGGTCGCGGGGATGAGGACCTTCTCGCGGTAGGTCCCGGGCGCGATCGCGATGGTGACCCCGAAGGCGTTCCCGGCCGGTACGGCGTCCACGGCGGCCTGCACGGTCGCGTAGTCGGCCGGGACGTGCAGGGTCACCCCGCCGAGCTGCTTCTGGGGCCCGGAGAACCGCGTCACCAGCGCCGGGACGGCGGCGGCCGGGTCCAGCCGGTAGGTGTAGAACTCCCGGGGGTCGAAGGCCGTGCCCCATGCGTCGGTTCGCCCGGTCGTGTTCTTCAGGATCGACCCGCGCTGCACCAACTCGGCCGTGGCATCGGCCTGATAGGGGTGCTGGACGCCGTCGTAGTAGCTGTTCTCGATGACCATCCTGGTTCTGCCGCGCGACCAGTTCCCGTACGTCCACGTCGGGTCCCCGTCGGCGACCTGGGCCGACAGGTAGTTGTTGTAGAGGTGCGCGTAGGCGCAGTTGTCGGCGGACGGGTTGCGCTGCTTGGTCCCGGTGAACCAGTTGTGGTCGAGGGTGATCTCGGTCAGGACGTTCGTCGTCCAGCCGATCCCCAACGCCTTGTTGTGGTTGGTGAACCGGTTGTAGGAGACGGTGATGTACCGGCTGTCCTTGCGGATGTCGAGCAGTCCGTCGCCCATGTGCGTGAAGCGGTTGTGGTCGATCCAGACGTGGTCGACGGTGTCCATCTGGATCGCGTCGAAGTCGGTGGTCTTGCCGTCCCAGTCGCCCTCGACGTAGGAGTCCCGGATGGTCAGGTTGCGGATGATGACGTTGCTGGTACCGGGGTTCAGGTGGAGTTCGCCGTGGACGATCTCGCCGGTGTCGCCGACGCCGATGATCGTCTTGTCCGAGGCCACGACGATGTCCGAGCCGAACGGCTCGACGGCTATCGCCCCCGACACCCGGATGACATACGGCTCTTCGGCCGCCGCGTACCGGGCGAGTGAGGCCTGGTCGGTGACGGTGACGACCTTGCCGCCCGCCCCGCCGGTGGTGCCGCCGGCGAGGGAGGCGAAGCCGTGCGGCTGGTCGGTCCAGCGGGGGGCGGCCACCGGCGACGGTCCTGCGGAGGCGTCGGCCTCCCCGCTCGCCCCCAGGACGAGGGCGGCCAGCAGGCCCACGACGGTGGCCAGGACTCTGCCGGGACCGGGTCCCGACAAGCGCTTGCTATGGAGGTGCGTCATTGCGGCTCCCAACAGGCGTACAAGGAGGGTGTGTTAGAGCTGGTCGATCCTGAACCGCGTGAAGGTTGCCGCGCCGGCATGACCTTGTCCGGTGGGTGCGAGGGCGAAGAGACCGAGCAGGGCGCCGACCCAGCGCCACGGCGTGGCCGCGAACACGGGACCGGACGGACACGGGCCGTCGCCGACGTCGTAGAGGAAGCGGCAGCGCGCCCCGGCGCCGATCTCGATCCGCAGCCGTGCCCGTCCCTCGGGGGCGCTCACGGGGTGGGCGGCGTCTCGTTCCGCCTCCGCGACGGCCTCGGCGAACCGGTGCACGAGTTGGACCGTCCCGTCCGTCTGCCGCTGGAGCCCGATCCAGCTGAAGGCGTCCCCGAGGACCGCGAGCCCGGCCCGCGCCCCCGGATCCTCGCTGTCGAGGCGCAGCTCCACCTCGACGGCACAGGGCGTGCCGGGCAGTCGCTGGGTGAGGACGTTCGGCAGTCCGCGCAGGTCGTGCGGGTCCGTGGAGCGGACGCAGGTGAGGCGGAGTCCGTCGCCGGAGTGGTGGGTGGCCCAGCCGGCATGGGGGTCCCCCCGGTCGAGCGAAGCCGAGACTGGGGGAGGGTTGGCGGTCCAGCTCCACTGCCGGCCGAAGCGTCCGCCGGGGAAGTCGTCGTCGGTGGCGGGCGCGGCGGGCGGCTGCGGCGGCAGGTCGGGCCTGGGGTGTACGGCGACGGGGGCGCCGTCGTCCCCGAGCACCGGCCAGTTGTCGTCGCCCCAGCGCATCGGCTGGAGGTGGACGACCCTGCCGTAGGCGCCCTTCTGCTGGAAGTGCAGGAACCAGTCCTCACCGGACGGGGTGCGCACCCAGCCGCCCTGGTGGGGGCCGTTGACGTCGGTGTCCTGCTGTTCCAGGACGATCTTCTCCTCGTACGGTCCGAAGAACTCGCGCGAGCGGAAGGCGCCCTGCCAGCCGGTCTCCACTCCCCCGGCTGGGGCGAGGATCCAGAACCAGCCGTCGTGCCGGTAGAGCTTGGGGCCCTCCAGGGTGAACCAGCCCGGTATCCGGTCGCCGTCGACGATCAGCTTGCCGTCGTCGAGGAGTTCGGTGCCGTCGGGGTGCATCCGGTGGCCGGTGAGGCGGTTCTTGACGCCGGAGCGGGATCGGGCCCAGGCGTGCACCAGGTAGGCCTCGCCGGTCTCCTCGTCCCACAGGGGGCAGGCGTCGATCAGGCCCTTGCCCGCCTTGAGGAGGTGCGGGCGGCTCCAAGGGCCCCTGATCTCGGGGGCGTTGATCTGGAAGATGCCATGGTCGGGGTCGCCCCAGAAGATCCAGAACCGGTCGTCGTGGTGGCGCAGCGACGGTGCCCAGACACCGCAGTCGTGCCGGGGTGCCTTGAACTCGGCTGCGGGCTCCAGGCGTTGCAGGGCGTGGCCGACCAGGGTCCAGTTGACGAGGTCGCGGGAGTGCAGCAGCGGCAGGCCGGGGGCGCGGCCGAAGCTGGAGGCGGTGAGGTAGAAGTCGTCGCCGACGCACAGGACGTCCGGGTCGGACCAGTCGGCGTTCAGGATCGGGTTGGTGTACGTCCCGGCGGTCACAGGCTCACCGCCTTGCGGACCAGGGCAGCGGCCCCGCCGCGGTCCAGGCGGCCGTCGGCGACGACCGTGACCACGCGGCGGACGAGGGTGTCGCCCGGGGTGATCGGCACCCGCTCGGCGTGCGCCAACGACGAGCCCACGCCCGGATATTCGCCGGTGCGCACGAACCACGGGTCCCGGCGGGTCTGCTCGGTGGCCCCGGCGAACACCAGCGTCCAGGTGGAGCCGACGAGGGCGAGCCAGTCGGCGCGGTGCGCGTGCACCTCGGACTCGCCGTCGGCGTTCGGGGTGAACACGTCCGGCGCCCGGTCCTCCTTGCGGGCCCGCCAGAAGAAGCCGCCGTACGCGGCGCCCGGGCGGCCGTTGGTGGCCGGGCTGCCGATGGACAGCGGGGCGGACGTGACGTTGGTGAGCGAGAACGTGAAGTCCAACGCCCAGGCGGAGTCGGTGAGTTCGGTGGCCGCGACGGTACGGCGCTCGCGCAGCAGCTCCGCTCCCGCGGCGATCCAGCGCAGCTCCTCCACGAAGCCGTCCGGGTCGCGGAGCTGGAAGGAGCTGTGGCGCTGGGCGCCGTGGTTGTCGAGCTCGGTGGGGCCCTGGTCGCGGACGTAGGTGCGGCCGCCCCAGAAGTTGAACCCCTCGACGTCGGGAACGGCTACACCGACGCCGAGGTGATGGAGGTGGTCGGCGGGGCTCAGTTCGGTCACCGCGGTGCCGGCCAGGGTGGTGACGGGGTGCAGATAGGGGCGCGGGGAGAGCCGCGCGGGCAGCTCGGGCCGGGTGACATAGCGGCCGACCGGGCGGCCCGCGACGCGCAGGACCGGGGAGTCGGGGGTCGTCATCAGGTACTCACCTCTTTCGGTAGGTCGTCCACGGCCCAGGGCGCACCGAGCTCGGAGTAGAGGGCGAGGCTGTCCGCGGAGGCCGCGACGAGTCCGTCGACGCCGGGGACGACCCTGCGGTCCTCGCCGGGGATCAGATGCCAGGCGCTCTCGGGCAGCGGGGCCGGGTCGGGTGCGGTACGGATCGCCTCGACGACCTTCATGAAGGCGCCGGTCACGTCCGGCGGGACCAACAGCTCGATGCCGTCGGTCAGATGGTCGACCAGGTTCTCAAGCAGGTCGGTGCGGCCGTGGTCGTACTCCTCCGGGCCGTGGCCCGCGCGCTGGAGCAGGACGCGGTCCTGCTTGTACCAGAAGGTGATCCGGCCGCGCGTGCCGTGCACCAGGACGTACGGGTCGTCCGGGTCCTCGGCGCACAGGGTCGCCGCGACCGTGACCGGGCGGCCCTGTGCCGTGGAGATCCGGACGCAGGAGGTGTCGTCGGACTCGATGTCGTTGGCGCGCAGCAGCTCGGTCTCGATGCCGGTGACGTCCTCGGCGCGCGTGGAGCCGTTCAGGGCGAGGCCGGTGGCGACCGCGTGCGCGAGCGGGTTGGTCAGCGCGCCGTCGATCACGTCGACGCCGTTCAGGCGCCGCTTGCCGGCCCAGGGAGCCCGCGTGTAGTACGCCTCGGGACGCGCCCAGGCACCGGCGCCTCCGACGCCGACCAGCTCGCCGATCGCGCCCTCGTCGATGAGCTGCCGGATCGCGGGGACGGCGTGCGAGCCCAGCGACTGGAAGCCGATCTGGCAGACGACCCCGGCCGCGGCGACGCCGTCGGCCATGCGCCGGAACTCGGCGTACGACGGCGCCGGGGGCTTCTCCAGCAGGATGTGCACACCCCGGCGGGCCGCTTCGAGCGCCAGGTCCGTGTGGGTCGGGATCGGCGTGCAGATCACCGCGATCCGGGCGCCCGTGGAGTCCAGGAGCGCGCCGAAGTCGGCGGACTGCTCGGGCGCGCCGAGGCCCTCGGGGAGCTCGGCCTTCTCCAGGGGCGTCAGCTCACAGATGCCCGCCAGCCGCACGATCCCCTTGTCCTGGAGCCGGCGGATGTTCTCCAGGTGCCAGCGGCCGTGGCCGCGCGCTCCCGCCAGGACGATGTCTACGGTGCTCATGGGATCCTCCCTGCGCCCGCGCCGCGTGCCACCGTTCGGTCGGCCGCCTCTGCGCTGTCGATCTTTGTGTGCAGGGTAGGCGTCCAGCCGACGTCGGCCGTGAGGTCGCGCTCGCTGCCGGAGTTGTAGGCGTTGTAGATCGGCAGCAGGTCGACCGGGAAGCCGTTGAAGAGGGTGCCCTCGTCGTGCAGGGCGGTGCCGTTCCAGCTCTTGACCAGGTCGGCGACCTCGACGTGGCCGGGCGTGGTGAAGGCGTTGTTCTGGGCGTACACGCCGGACTCGGTGGAGACGCCCAGCGAGTAGCGGTAGTCCGCCGCGTCGTCGGGGACGACGTACCGGTTGTTGTAGACGTGCACCTGGCCGAAGCGGACACGCGGGGCGCGCTGGACGATCGACTCGAACTGGTTGTGGTGCAGGGTGACCCGGAGCTTGCCGCGATCGCCGGTGGCGCCGTCGCCGCTGCCGATCAGCATCGCCTTGTCGTGGCCCACGAACCGGCTCCAGGAGACGGTGACCAGGTCGGAGCCGTTGGTGATGTCCAGCAGGCCGTCGTGGCGCAGGTAGTTGCGGCCGAAGTGGGTGGGTTCCTTCTCGTCCGGGTGGCCCTTGTCGCTGAGGGTGACGTGGTCGACCCAGACGTGGTGGGAGCCGGTCAGCCAGATGTTGTCGTACGCCGTCTTCCAGTCGCCGAGGCCGCCGGTGTTGGGCTGCCAGACGGGGAAGCAGTCGTAGGCGTCGCGCAGGTCGAGGTCGCGGATGATGACGTTGGAGGCGTTCTTGACCTGGAGGTTGGCCCCGTTGAGGACGGCTCCCTTCAGGCCGACGATCGTGGTGTTGGAGCCGACGGTGAGCGTGACCCGCTCGGCCTGCCTGGCCGCCGACGCCTGACGAGCCTCCTCCTGCGGGCCGCTGGGCTTGGCCGGGCCCCAGGTGCGGGGGTCGTAGGCGGCGAGGTACTTCGTCAGGCTGTAGCCGCCGGTGGCGTAGTCGGCGCAGCGCAGGTGGTCGCCGTCGTCGTCGGTGTTGGCGTCGATCGTTCCCGCGATCTTGATGATCTTCGGGGTGGCACTGCCGCCGTCGAGAGCCGCGGCCAGCCCGGCGCGGTCGGTGACCGTGAAGACATGGGCGTCATCGGCGGCGGCGCCACCGGTGGTGCCCGCACCCTCGGCGGCCCAGCCGTCGTTCGCGGGGAGCGTGTCGCGGCTGATGTCGCGGGCCTCGGCGTGAGCGGGGACGCAGAGGAGCCCCACCATGCCTGCGGCTGCGGTGATGTGACGGAGTCTCATGCGTACACCTCCCTGAGCTGGTCCGGCGAGGTCGGCTGCGGTTCGGTAGGGCACTGAAGGGGGGCGGGGGTGTGTGGATGTGCGGGGCCGCCGTGGGGAGCGGGGCTGGGTTGGTGTGTGGCACCGCCGCGGGGAGCGGGGCTGGGTCGATGTGCAGCGCCGCCGCGGGGAACGGGGCTGGGTCGATATGCAGCGCCGCAGTGAGGAGCGGGGCTGGATCGATATGCGGCACCGCCGCGGGAAGCCGGGCTGAGTCGACATCCAGCACCGCCACGGGAAGCCGGGCTGGATCGATATGCGGCACCGCCACGGGGCTCGGCCAGCCATGACCGTGCCGCGGACGGCTGACGGCCCGTCGTGGTGGTTCCGCTGGAGTGCTCGGCGCCGGACCCGGAGGCCAGCCGCGTCCGGGCGTGGCTGCCGCGGCAGCCGGCTGCTCGCGCGGAGCCTCCGTCGGCCACCGCCTCCATCGCGGCCGCCCGGCCGTTGGCTGCCGCCGGGATGCCGCGGCGGACGCTCCGGCCGTCTACGCGGTCGGCGCGGTCGGCGCGGTCGGCGCGGTCGGCGCGGTCGGCGCGGTCGGCGCGGTCGGCGCGGTCGGCGCGGTCGGCGCGGTCGGCGCGGTCGGCGCGGCGGAGAATATCCGGCCCCACGCCTCCCCTCGCACTGCGGAAGAGACCCGACCCCGTGTCTGCCCCCACGGCCCGCAAGAAGCCCGACCCCCCGTCTGCCCCCACGGTCCACAAGAGGCACGAATCCGTGTCTGCCCCCACGGCCCGGAAGAGACCCGACCCGGCGCTTCGCTCCACGATCCGGCGGTGGCTCATCCCTTCACCGCCCCCGCGCTGAAGCCGGTGATCAGCCACTTCTGGATGAAGGCGAACACGATCACCACGGGCACCGCCGCGATGATGCCGCCGGCGGCCAGCGCGCCGAGGTCGACGCTGTCCGCGCCCATCAGGGTGTTGAGGCCGACCGGGATCGTCTGCTTGTCCTGGTTGTTGAGGAACATCAGGGCGAACAGGAAGTGGTTCCAGGAGTGCACGAAGGCGAAGGAACCCACCGCGATCAGACCGGGCCGCAGCAACGGCAGCACGACGATCCGGAACGCGGTGAAGCGGTTGCAGCCGTCGACCCAGGCCGCCTCCTCCAGGGAGTACGGCACGTTCTTGATGAAGTTGCTGATCAGGATGATCGACAGCGGGAGCTGGAAGACGGTCTCGGCGAGGATGACACTGCCCAGCGAGTTGATCATCTGAAGCTCGGCGAAGATCTCGAACAGCGGCACCAGGAGCAGCGCGCCCGGCACGAACTGGGAGCACAGCAGGCCCAGCATGAAGGCCCGCTTGACCTTGAAGTTGAAACGGGCCAGGGCGTAGCCGCCGGCCAGCGCCACGAGGGTCGTCATCACCAGGGTGGCGACGCCGACGAGCACGCTGTTCTCGAAGTAGGTGCCGAACTCCCGGTCCGTCCAGACCTTCTCGAAGTGGTCGAAGGTCATCGGCCACGGTACGAGCGAGGTCGAGCCGGACGGCCGGAGCGCGAAGAGCAGGATCCAGTAGAACGGGATCAGGGTGAAGAGGAGGTAGATCCCCAGGGGCAGGTAGATGTGCCAGCGGGGGACCTCGTCCCAGGCACGCTGTCGCTTCTTCGGGCGCGGCGGTGCGGGGTCCGCGGCCTGCGGCGCCGGGGCGACCGGGGTGGCTTCCTTGGTGATCACTTGTCGTCGCCTCCGAACTTGCTCAGGCGCAGATAGACCATCGAGCAGAAGAGCAGGATCACGAACGCCACCGTGGTCAGGGCCGATGCGTAGCCGAAGTTGTGGGCGTCGACGGATGTGTTGGCGATGTAGAGCGGGAGTGTCGTCGTCTCGCCGGCGGGTCCGCCGCCGGTGAGGGTGTAGAGCAGGTCGACGTTGTTGAACTCCCAGACCGCGCGCAGCAGCGTGGACAGGATGATCGCGTCCTTCAGGTGCGGCAGCGTGATGTGCCAGAACTGCTTGATCCGGCTGGCCCCGTCGACCTCGGCGGCCTCGTAGAGGTCCTTCGAGACGGACTGGAGGTCGGCGAGGATGAGGATCGCGAAGAAGGGGACGCCTCGCCACAGGTCGGCGACGATCGCCGCCGGGAACACGGTCGAGGTGTCCGACAGCCAGCTGGTGCCGTAGGAGCCGATGCCCATGTCCGCGAGGTAACGGGTGATGCCCGTCTGGGAGTTGTAGAGGAGGACCCAGATCGCGGAGGTCAGTACGCCGGAGACGGCCCACGGGGAGAAGACCATGGCGCGTCCCATGGCCCGGCCCACGAAGCTCTGGTTGACGATGAGCGCCAGCGCGAGACCGAAGAACAGCTGGAGGCCCACCTCGACGAAGACCCACTTGGCGCTGAAGGTCAGCGTGTCCCAGAAGACCGGGTCCTCGGTGAAGGCGTGGACGAAGTTGTCGAAGCCCGCGTATCCGTTCCGCCAGGGCTTGGTGGGGTTGTAGTTCTGCAGGCTGTAGTAGAAGACGCTGATGACCGGGTAGGCGATGAAGCCCAGCATGAGCAGGGCGGCCGGTGCGATCAGCAGGTACGGGAGCCTGCGCGGGGTGGCGGAGGCACGGCGCCGCCGGGGTGGCGCTGGCGGTTTCGCCACGGCTGCGGCTTGGGCCATGACTGTTCTCCGATCTCGGTACGTCTTGGTACGCCTTGGCGCGTCTTGGTACGTCTTGCGGGAAGCGCTTTCTCTCTGCACATGCGGGTGCGCTGTGGTGCTGTGGTGCTGTGGCTCAGCCGGCGTAGGGGTCGGACACCTTGCCGGGGCGGGCGAGGAACTCGAAGTCGCAGCCTGTGTCCGCCTGCGTGATCTGCTCGTTGTAGAGCGCGCCGTAGCCTCGCTCGTCGCGGACGGGCGGCGGTGTCCAGCGCGCCCTGCGGCGCTCCAACTCCTCGTCGTCCACATGGAGATGGAGGGAGCGCGCCGCGACGTCCAGGGTGATCCGGTCACCGCTGCGGACGAGGGCGAGCGGTCCGCCGATGTACGACTCGGGCGCGACGTGCAGCACGCACGCGCCGTAACTCGTGCCGCTCATCCGGGCGTCGGAGATCCGGACCATGTCCCGCACACCTTGCTTGAGCAGGTGGTCGGGGATGGGCAGCATGCCGTACTCGGGCATGCCGGGCCCGCCCTTGGGGCCGGAGTTGCGCAGTACCACCACGCTGTCGGCGGTGATGTTCAGCGACGGGTCGTTGATGGTCCGCTGCATGGTCTTGTAGTCGTCGAAGACGACCGCGGCACCGGTGTGCTTGAGCAGGTGCGGCTCTGCGGAGATGTGCTTGATGACCGCGCCGTCCGGACAGAGGTTGCCGCGCAGGACGGCGACCCCGCCCTCACTCGCCACCGGGTTCTCCCGGGTGCGGATGACGTCGTCGTTGTGGACTTCCGCGCCCTCGATCTGCTCCCCCAGCGTGCCGTTGACGGTCGGCCGGTCCAGGTGCAGCAGGTCGGTGATCCGGGTGAGGAAGGCGGGCAGGCCGCCGGCGAAGTGGAAGTCCTCCATGAGGTACGTCTGTCCGCCGGGCCGCACGTTCGCCAGCACCGGGACGGTACGGGCGATGCGGTCGAAGTCGTCGAGGGCGAGCTTGGTCCCGGCGCGGCCCGCCATCGCGATGATGTGGATCACGGCGTTGGTGGAGCCGCCGAGTCCGAGGACCGTGGTGACGGCGTCCTCGAAGGCCTCCCGGGTGAGGATCTCCGACGGCCTGAGGGCGGTCCAGGCGAGCTCCACGGCCCGGCGCCCGGAGGCGGCGGCCATCCGCTCGTGCCCGGACTCGACGGCCGGGATCGAGGAGGCGCCCGGCAGCGTCATGCCGAGGACCTCCGCCGCCGCGGTCATCGTGGACGCGGTCCCCATGGTCATGCAGTGACCGGGTGAACGCGCCAACCCGCCCTGGAGTTCGCGGAGTTCGCAGTCCGTCAGATTGCCCGCGCGGTGCTCGTCCCAGTACTTCCACATGTCGGTACCGGACCCGAGGGTCTCCCCCCGCCAGTGCCCCGGCAGCATCGGCCCGGCCGGAACGAAGATCGACGGGACGTCGGCGGAGGTCGCGCCCATGAGCAGGGCCGGCGTCGACTTGTCGCAGCCGCCGAGCAGCACCGCCGCGTCGATCGGGTACGAGCGCAGCAGCTCCTCCGTCTCCATCGCGAGGAGGTTGCGGTAGAGCATCGGGGTCGGCTTCTGGTACGTCTCCGAGAGCGTGGCGACCGGGAACTCCAGCGGGAAGCCCCCGGCCTGCCACACGCCCCGCTTGACCGCCTCGGCGCGCTCGCGCAGATGGACGTGGCAGGGGTTGATGTCGGACCAGGTGTTGAGGACGGCGATCACCGGGCGGCCCCGGTACTCCTCCGCCTCGTAACCCAGCTGGCGCATCCGGGCGTTGTGCGACCAGGTGCGCAACTGGCCCTCGGTGCCGTACCACTGGTGGCTCCGGAGCTCCTCGGGGCGCTTTCGCGCTCTGCCGTCGGTCATATCGACCACCCGGCGGCTATCCCGGCGACCTCGGCCCGCTCGTCCTCGGGCAGCTGCCGGCTCGGCGGCCGGACCTCGCGGCGGCACAGGCCGAGGGAGGCGAGGGCCTCCTTGACGACGGTGACGTTGTTGGCGGAGCCGTTGGCGGCGCGGAGTTCCTCGAAGCGGCGGATCTGCTCCCAGACCTTCATGGCGGCCGGGTAGTCGCCGGATCGAAGCGCTTCGATCATGTTCAGCGAAACGGCCGGGGCGACGTTCACGAGCCCGGAGGTGAAGCCGGTGGCGCCCGCGGAGAAGTAGGAGGGGGCGTAGGGCTCGGCGAGGCCGGCGACCCACACGAAGCGTTCCAGTCCCGCGTCCCGGGCGAAGGCGGCGAATCTCGCCGCGTCCGGGACGGCGTACTTCACGCCGATGACGTTCGGGCAGGCGTCGGCGAGTTCGGCGAGACGGGCGCCGCCGAGCTGCGCGTTACGGATGTACGGCACGACGCCCAGCTCGGGCACGGCCTCGGCGATGGCGCGGTGGTAGTCGACCCAGCCGCCCTGGGAGACGTACGGGTGGACGGGCTGGTGGACCATCACCATCGCCGCGCCGAGCTCACGGGCGTGCCGGGCGGAGGCGACGGCGGTGGGCACGTCGTGGCCGACGCCGACGAGGATCACGGCTCGGTCGCCGGCCTCGTCGATCGTCAACTCGGTGACGAGCTGGCGCTCTTGGGGTGTCAGGGCGTAGAACTCGCCGGTGTTCCCGTTGGGGGTGAGGGTCCTGACCCCACCGTCGAGGAGACGACGCAGCAGGGCCCGGTGGGTGTCCTGGTCGACGGTGCCGTCCTCGGCGAACGGTGTCACCGGGATCGCGACCACGTCGGCCAGGGCCGCCCGCTGGGTCTCGAACGTCGTTGTCATGCCTGACCGTCCTCTCCCTGGGCCTCGGACTCCGCGTCCGGGAAGGCCCGTTGCACGAACGACGCGATGTGCGCGTGGAGGGCACGGGCCGCGCCGTCGGCGTCCCCGCCGAGGGCGAGCCGCAGGATCTCCCGGTGCTCACCGGCCTCCCGCTCCCAGGAGGGCGAGGCCGCCCAGGCGACGGCGGAGACAAGGGCCGCCTGGTCGCGGACCTCGTCGAGCATCCGGCCGAGCAGCGGGTTGCCGCACGGCAGGTAGAGGGCGCGGTGGAACTCCCGGTTGGCGAGGGAGCGTTCGGCGGTGTCGGTGGCCTGGTCGGCACGGGTCAGGGCGTCACGGGCCTCGTCGAGGGAGGCGCCGCGCTTCACCGCCCGCTTCAGGGCCTCGGGTTCGAGGAGCAGCCGGACGTCGTAGACCTCGCGCGCCATGTCCGCGTCCACCATGCGCACCGTGACGCCCTTGTACTGGTTCATCACGACGAGCCCGGTGCCGGCCAGGGTCTTGAGCGCCTCGCGCACCGGGGTCTTGGACACCCCGAACTGTGCGGCGAGCTCGGTCTCGACCAGCGCCTGGCCCGGCGTCAACTGGCCGGTGAGGATGCGGCGTTTGATCTCCTCTTGCACGTACTGCGTGCGGGAGGGGATCGGCGTGGGCACAGAGGTCATGCGCGCCTCTCGGATCTCGCGTATCGGATCTCACGTATCGCGTCTCATATATGACGTACGAAGTACGACGCGTTGAAGGTAGGAGGGGGCCCGTGTTTCGTCAATGCTTCTGACAAAGGAAGTTGAGGTTGCCGATCGGAGAGTTCAGACGGTGTGCGTCTCGCCGACGCGGGCGGTGGCGGTGGGTCCACCGAAGGTGGAGGCGGCGCGCGCGGTGGCGTTCTCGGGGGTGAGGGTGGGGCCGACGTGGGTGACGAGGAGGCGGCCGGCCCGAGCGGTGCGAGCCGTGTCACCGGTGTCCTCGGGGGTGAGGTGGACCTGTTCGCCATCGCGATGCACGTCGATGTCGGCCTCGCAGAGGAACAGGTCGGCGTCGCGGGCGAGTTCGGTGAGGGCGGGGCACGGCCCGCTGTCCCCGGAGTACGCGAGAGTCCGCCCGCCGCTCTCCGCCCACAGCCCGTAGGACTCGACGTCATGCACGACCGCGCGGGCGGTGAGCGTCAGATCGCCGTGCCGCACGGTATGCCCGTCGGACAGCGGACGGAAGGCGAAGACACCGGTCAGGAAGTCGGTGTCCGGCCGCCCGAAGAACCCGGCGAGGCGTGGGGCGCAGTCGCGCGGCGCGTAAACGGGGATCGGCGCGGGCAGAGTGAGTCCGCCGTACGCGAAGCCGTACAAGGCTGCTGTGAGGTCGGCGTAGTGGTCGGCGTGCAGATGGGAGATCCAGATCGCGTCGAGCCGCCTCGGATCCGTGTGCCGCTGCAACTCGGCGAAGGTCCCGTCCCGGCGTCCACCCACACCTCGGCGCCGCCGCCGCGCAGCAGATAGCCGGAGCACGGGGTGTCCGGGCCGGGGTGCGGGGAGGCGGTGCCGAGGACGGTGAGGGTGAGCGACATGCGGGGAGGGTAGGTCGCCGGTCCCGATGAACGCCTCCGATTAAGACCGCTCGGTCAGGGTCGCCACCCCGGATCCCGCCCGCTGAGCCCGACGGCCCGGTCGAGCAGCGGGTCGCCGTCCGGCACGGGGACCACGGGGCCGAAGATGCCACCGCCCCGGTCGTCCTCCTTGGCGGCCGCGAGCAGGAAGTCGTACGACATCTGGAGCGCGGCGGGATCCGGGTCGTAGCGGAGACCGGTGGCGCGGGCCAGGTCCCAGCCGTGGACGACCAGTTCGTCGACCGCGACGGCTCCGGCGACCTCGCCGGGCAGGTCGATGCCGCCCGCGCGGGTCATGCCGGTCCAGGCGGACGGGTCGCGCCAGGCGTCGGCGAGTTCGTCGAGGACCTTCGGCAGCTCCTCGCGCCAGCCGGGACCGATGTCCGGTACGGCGGAGGCGGGGTCGGTGTCCGTCGTGGGGCCGAGGTCCTTGCGGGCGGCGTCCCGGAACGCGACGGTCAGGCCCAGCAGATGGCCCAGCAGATGGCGGACCGCCATGTCCGGACAGGGGGTCGGGTCCGCCAGCTGCTCGTCCCGGACGGCCTGGGCGAGGCGCGCCAGGGTGCGGGTCTGGGGGCCGAGGTCGAGGGGTGTGTCGGTCATGCGTGTCTCCTCAGAGGTCCGTATGAGGGGTGGACCGGCACCGGCGCCGAAACTCATCGCCGTAGGGAACCTGCCCGATCCGCGCGCCCCCTCCTTAGTCCCACGATCAGCAGGCATGGCATCTCTGTGGACCGTCCTGCGCAACCGTGACGCGGGCCTCTGCCTCACCGCCGTCGTCGTCTCCGGCTTCGGCACCTCCGCGCTCTGGCTGGCCTCGGGCGTCTGGGTCAAGGACCTCACCGGCTCGGACGGTCTGGCCGCGCTGTGCCTGCTCGCCATGTGGGCGCCGACGCTGTTCGGCCCGCTCCTGGGCTCCCTAGCCGACCGGGTGCGGCGCAAACCGCTGCTGATCGGCGCGAACCTGCTCCTGGCCGCCCTGCTGCCCACCCTCTTCACCGTGGACTCCCCGGACAGGCTCTGGCTTCTCTACACGGTCCTCTTCGTCTACGGCGCGGCAGGCGTCGTCCATGACGCGGCCGAGTCCGCCCTGGTCGCCGCCGCCGTCGCCCCGTCCCTGCTCGGCGAGTTCAACGGGCTGCGCATGGCGATCACGGAGGGCATGAAACTCGTGGCCCCACTGGCGGGCGCGGGGCTCTACAGCGCGTACGGCGGCCCTGCCGTCGCCCTCCTCGACGCCGGCACCTTCGTGCTCGCCACGGTCCTGTACGCCACCCTCCGCGTCCGGGAGAGCGAGCCGGGGCCGTCCCGGCGCACCCCGCCCGCCGAGGCCGTCCGCCGTCTCCTGGCCCACCCGCTCCTGCGCCCCCTCGTCCTGTCCGGTGGCACCACCATGTTCTTCGCCGGCCTGACCGGTGCGACGCTCTACGCCGTCATCGACGACCTCGGGCACTCCCCCGCGTACGCCGGTGTCCTCTACGCCGTCCAGGGCGCCGGTTCCGTGGTGGTCGGGCTGCTCTCGGGCCCCGCCCTGCGGCTCCTCGGCGCACGCCGGTTCGCGGCGTACGGCATCGCCCTGACGGCCGTCGCGACGGGGCTGCGGGCCGTACCGTCCGATCCGGTGGCCCTCGTGTGCGGTGCGGCGAGCGGTCTGGGGCTGCCCTGTGTGCTGATCGCCGCGCTCACCGCCGTACAGCGCGAGACACCGGACGCGCTGCTGGGCCGTACGGTCGCCACAGCCAACACCCTGGTGTTCGCGCCGAACGTCCTCGGACTGGCCGCGGGCGCGGTCCTGGTCGAAGCGGTCGACCAGAAGCCGCTGCTGGCCGTCCTGGGCGGGCTGTGGCTGCTGACGGCGGTGCCCCTGGCTCAGCGGCCGGCGAGCGCCGCGCGCACCAGCTCCAGGTCCCCGTCCGACGCCAACCCCGCGTGATAGAGCCGCATCTCCGTGGCCCCCAGCTCCCGCGCGCGTGCCGCGTCCGCCGCGAGCGTGCCGGGGCTGCCGCCCATCCCGGACACCACCCCGAAGTTGGCGGCGATCACCGCACCCTCGCGGCCCTGTTCGGCGAACGGTGTCAGCGGGCCCGGTCCGCCCGCGCACGGCACGACCACGCCGTCCGCGACGGAGAGGATGTGCGCGGGGTCCACGCCGGGGTTCGCGCCGACGTGGTAGGTCACCGGGTCGGCGTGCAGCAGGATCTGGAAACCGTCGGGTGCCGCCGCGCGCACCGCCCCGACCGCCGCCTCCTGGAGCGTGCGGGCGGTTGCGTCGCGCCACGCGCGCGTGGCCGCCGCCACCGACGCGCCGAGGAGCTTCTCGACGCCCGCCCAGTCCCCGTCGTCCGGCGCCCCCTGCCACAGCGGCTCCAGCGCGTCGCGCACGGCGGCCGCCAGTTCGTCGGCGTCCAGGCCCTGGGCGCCGTAGCCCTCCCGGCAGACCGCGCAGAAGCAGAGCGCCATCAGATACATCCCGGCGTCCCCGAGGCCGACCCCGCCGGTCTTGTCGTGGGCGTGCAGATGCTGGAGGCCGTACCAGCCGAGGGACTCCAGTTCGGTGCCGCGCGCGCCCGGGCGTACCGCGGCCTCGGCGGCCAGGTCGACGAGGTACGCGCGCGTGGCGGGCTGGGCGATGCAGGGGGCCCACGGGTAGCGGTCGCCGTAGGCGTTGACGACCGAGGTGGCCGGGTGCTCCGCGCCCAGGCGGGAGTTGTGGGCGAGGACCACCCAGGTGTGCACCTCCAGGCCGGCCTCCGTCAGCGCGGCGGCCGCCTCGCCGAACGCGTCGCCGGGCGCCCAGTCGCCGGCCGCGTACGGGCGCAGTTCCCGTCCCTGCCAGCGGTCGTCGGTGGGGTAGAGCACGGACGCGTGCTCGGCGGTGACGATGCGGTGGCGCGGGTGGCGGGGTGTCAACGCGCGCGTGGAGTGATAGGCGGAGGCGAGCGTCACCTGTCGCACGCCGAGGGAGGCGATGCGCGCGGCGGCCTCCGGGTCCCCGTTGACGTCCCAGGGGTAGACGAATGTCGACGCTTTCACTTGGTGTCCTCCTCCAGCAGCGTGTGTCCACGCTCGATGATCTGGGCGAGCTGCTTCACATGGTCCTCGGTCGGCTCGTGCAGCGGCGGGCGGACCTCCCCCACGTCGAGCCCGCGCAGTCGCACACCGGCCTTGACCAGGGCGACGGCGTAACCGCGGCCCTGGGCGCGCAGTTCGACGAACGGGCGGTAGAAGCCGTCCAGGAGGCGGTTGGCCGTCCCCAGGTCACCCGACTCCAGGGCTCCGTGGAAGGCGAGGGCGATCTCGGGGGCGAAGCAGAACACGGCGGAGGAGTAGAGCGGGACGCCGACCGCGCGGTAGGCGAGCTGGGTCTGCTCGGCGGTCGGCAGGCCGTTGAAGTAGAGGAAGTCGCCGGGGACCTCGGTGCGCACGGCGCTGACGATCCGCTGGACGAGGTCGAGGTCGCCGAGGCCGTCCTTGAGGCCGACGATCCCTTGCGTGCGGGCCAGTTCGACGACGGTGTCCGGTGTGAACACGGCGTTGTCGCGCTGGTAGACGATCACGGGCAGCGCGGTGGCCGCCGCGATCTCCTTGTAGTGCCGCAGCAGTCCCTCCTGCCCGGCGATCACGAGGTACGGCGGCAGCGCGAGCAGTCCGTCCGCGCCGGCCGCCTCCGCCAGCTTCGCGTACCGCACGGCGAGCGCGGTGCCGTATCCGACGCCCGCGACGACCGGCACACGTCCCGCCGTCTCCTCCACGGCCGCCCGTACGCACGCCGCGAACTCCTCGGGTGTCAGCGCGTGGAACTCCCCGGTGCCGCAGCACGCGAAGACGGCGGCGGCCCCGGCGGCCACCCCGCGGCGCACATGCGCGCGGTAGACGTCGAGGTCGACCGAGCCGTCGGGAGCGTAGGCGGTGACGGGGAAGAACAGCGGCCCGCTGGGGATGCCGAGTCGGGTGGCGAGATCGGCAGACGTCACGGGCTCTCCCTGGGTCGAGAAGTCGAGAAACAGAGGCGTGCGGGGGTGTACGGGATGACGTGCGGGATTCTGATCAGAGTTTACATTTCTGAACTCACGTAGCACCACCCTTGACGAGGCACGGCGATGATCCTTAACTTGTCCACGAATGTGAATACCGGGCAGTCTTCCGGCCGTCGACCCAAGGAGAACCGAGGATGCCAGCGCCCCGCACCGTTCTGCTCACCGGCGCCGCCGGCGGGCTCGGCACCCTGATGCGGGACCTGCTTCCCGGGTACGGCTACGAGCTGCGCCTCCTCGACCTGCTCCCCGTCGAGGGCGAGCCGGACGCGATCGTCGCGGACCTCGCCGACAAGGACGCCGTGCGCGAGGCCGTCCGGGGCGTCGACGCGATCGTCCACCTCGCGGGCATCTCCCTGGAAGCCTCCTTCGACAAAATCCTCAGGGCGAACATCGAGGGCACCTACAACCTGTACGAGGCCGCCCGCGAGGAGGGCGTACCGAGGATCGTCTTCGCCTCCTCCAACCACGCGGTGGGCTTCACCCCCCGCCCCCAGGG
>NZ_JABERD010000115.1 GCF_013044505.1 Streptomyces sp. S3(2020)
CCCCCGGAACGCGGGTCGAACTCACCGGACCGTGGGCCGCCTATTCCTTCGCGGGGGACAAGCCCTGACCGTCGTCGAACACCGGGAGCGGACCACCGCGGACCGTCCGCGGTGATTCACCATCGGTCGGCCAGGGGCAGTTCGAGCGCGGGGGCGGTCCTGCGGCGTACTCCGGCGCCATGTCGCCGTACGACGGTGAGATCCGTGTGTCCGTCGGGCAGCGGCCCGTCCTCGGGGTCCCAGAAGGCCATCCGGCCCTCGCGAGGGAGGGGTGCGGGCAGGAAGACGGCGGCGAGTCGCACGGGGACCGCATCCGCCGCTCGCCCGTCCACCGCGACCGTGTCAGCCATACGTCCTGCCACCTCCCGTCCCGTGTGTCGGATCAGACGTCTTCGACTCTACGGGCGGGGTCTGACAATCGGCTCCGACGACGGGCCGCGGCCCGCTACGGGACCGTGCGGGAGACGACGTAGATCATCGGGTTGGCCGGGTCCGAGGTGTTCACCACGATGTCCTGGGTGGGCGCCGGGTTCTTCTGCTTGTGGACGAGGCCCGACCAGGGGCCGGGGCCGGTGAACTTCCAGCCGGTGATCTTCTGGTCGCGGGCGCCGATGGTGATCTGGCCCTCCTTGAGGTCGTCGCGGTTGACGCCGACGCCGGCGAGGAAGGTGTCGAGGCCCGCGCTGGAGGTGCGGAACTGGACGTAGAGGCGGCTGGTCTTCCAGTTGTTGGTCTCGTAGTACGCGATCCGGTCCGCGGGGTGCGGGATCGGCACCTGGTAGAGGCGGCGCTGGACCTTGGACGGCCAGCCGGCGGTGAGACCGGTCGCCGAGTACTTCGCCTCCTTGTCCTTGCCGCTGTTGCGGCTCTGGTTCGCGGAGATCACCAGATAACCGGCCGGGACGCCGATGAGCAGCACGATGATGAGCAGGGTGAGCGCCCGGCGGCGGTTGCGGTGGCGGCGGTCCTCGGTCGGCCGGCGCGGCCCCTCCGGGGAGTCGCCCTGCCGGGGCACCGAAGGGATCACGGACGGGTTCACGCCTGCCCCTGGGTGGTACGGCGGGACTCCGTGTACTTGGCGTAGCGCTCGTAGCGCTCGACCCGGCGCCGGTTGGCGCGCCGGAAGCGGCGGGCGACCAGGCGGGCGAGGTCGGCGGCGCCGACCATGCCGGCCTCGGGGCCGAGCTGGGCGCGGACGATGCGTGCCTCGGGGCGGTAGCCGCGGCCGGTGAGCTGACGTTTGAAGGCGTCCCGCGCGGGGCCGATCAGCAGTTCGTCGGCGGCCGACACCCCGCCGCCGATCACGAAGCAGGACGGGTCGAGGGCGGCCGCGAGGTTGGCGATGCCGACACCGAGCCACTGGCCGATGTCCTGGAGCAGTTCGATGCACATCGCGTCGCCGTCACGGGCCAGCTCGGTGATCATCGGGCCGGTGATGTCGCCGATCTGCCCCTTGACGTGCTCGATGATCCCGTAGGCCACCGGGGAATCGGCCGCGGCCAGCTCCTTGGCCTCCCTGACCAGCGCGTTGCCGGAGCTGTACTGCTCCCAGCAGCCGCGGTTGCCGCACGGGCAGCGGTGGCCGCCGGGCACGACCTGCATATGGCCGAACTCGCCCGCGACACCGAACTTTCCGCGCTTGACCTGGCCGTCCTCGAGGATCGCGCCGCCGATGCCGGTGCCGAGCGTGATCATGACCAGGTGGTCCTCGCCGCGGCCCGCGCCGAAGCGCCACTCGGCCCAGGCGGCGGAGTTGGCGTCGTTGTCGACCAGGACGGGCACGGCGAGCCGGCCCGCGAGGCGGTCGCGCAGCGGTTCGTTGCGCCAGGACAGGTGCGGGGCGAACAGGATGCGGTTGCGTTCGGCGTCGACCCAGCCGGCCGCGCCGATGCCGACGGCGTGCACGTCGTGGCGGTCGGAGAGGTCCAGGACCAGCTCGCAGATGGTGTCCTCGACGACCTTGGGGCTCTTGGACTTGTCCGGGGTCTCCGTGCGGAGCTTCTCCAGGATGTTGCCGTCGGCGTCGACGACACCTGCCATCACCTTGGTGCCGCCGATGTCGATACCGACCGTCGGCACGCGGGGTGCGGTCAGGTGTGAGCGGCGCTCCCGGGTGCCGACCGTTCTCAGGACGGGGGCGCGGCGGGAGCCGATGGGGGCGGTGAAGTTGCCGTAGGTGCTCATCGAGGCCGATTCTGCCTCACCGTGAGTAAGGGTGCTGTGCGGGGGAGCAAAGGGGCGGGGGCGTTGCCGTTCGACGCACGGATCATCCAGGCCGACTCCGTCCGTTATTGTCCGGACATTAGGACCTTTTCAGGGCCTCACGAGCAACTGGAACTCGAAGGAGTAGCGGGTCGGCCGGTAGGTGTGGGTGCCGAACTCGACCGCGCGCCCGGTGTCGTCGAAGGTGACGCGCTGCATGGTGAGCAGCGGGGCGCCCTCCGCCTCGGCGAGCCGCTCGGCCTCGGCGGCGGTGGCGCCGCGCGCGCCGATGGACTGGCGGGCGCTGTGCAGGGTGATTCCGGCGGAGCGCATCATCCGGTACAGGCCGGTGGCCTCCAGCTGGCCGGTGTCCAGGTCGAGCAGGCCGGGCGGGAGGTAGTTGCAGAGGTACGCCATCGGCTCGCCGTGCGCGAGGCGCAGCCGCTCGATGCGGTGCACATCGCTGTCCTCGGCCACCCCGAGGGCGGCCGCGACCTCGGCGGAGGCCGGGACGAGGGTGTTGACCATGACCTTGGTGGCGGGGCGCTGACCTGCCGATTCCAGGTCGTCGTAGAGGCTGCTGAGCTCCAGTGGGCGCTTGACCTGGCTGTGCACGACCTGCGTGCCGACGCCACGGCGGCGTACGAGCAGGCCCTTGTCGACGAGCGACTGGATGGCCTGACGGACGGTGGGCCGGGACAGGCCGAGGCGTGCGGCGAGTTCGATCTCGTTGCCCAGCAGGCTGCCGGGGGTGAGCGTTCCGTGCTCGATCGCGGCCTCCAGCTGCTGGGACAGCTGGAAGTACAACGGCACCGGGCTGCTCCGGTCCACACTGAGTTCGAGCGACACGGTCGGGTCCCCATCTGGTTTCGGCACGGGCCCGAGCGTAGCTCCGCGCGCTGTTGACGGGAAGTTGTGTAGTTCGATTGTCCGGACATATGCATTGACAGGGTGGGGTCCCCGGCCACATTTTGTTCACATGCGCATCGGCGTCATCGGTACGGGCCGGATCGGCACCATTCACGCGAACACGCTCAGTCGTCATCGCGATGTCGGCTCTCTGATCCTCACGGACGCGGACGGTGCGCGGGCCCAGGAGCTCGCGAACCGGCTGGGGGAGACGGCGGCACCGGGGGTGGACGAGATCTTCCGGTGGGGCGTGGACGCGGTGGTGATCACCACGGCCACGTCGGCGCACGCCGAACTGATCGGCCGCGCGGCGCGTTCGGCGCTGCCGGTGTTCTGCGAGAAACCGATCGCCCTCGATCTGCCGGGCACGCTTCAGGCGATCGGCGAGGTCGAGTCGGCCGGGACCGTTCTTCAGATGGGCTTCCAGCGCCGCTTCGACGCCGGGTACGTGGGTGCCCGGGAGGCGGTGCGGTCGGGCCGGCTCGGGCGGCTGCACACGGTGCGGGCGCTGACCTCGGACCAGGCGCCGCCGCCGGCCGCCTGGCTGCCGCTGTCCGGCGGGCTGTACCGGGACACGCTGATCCATGACTTCGACGTCCTGCGCTGGGTGACCGGGCGGGAGGTCGTGGACGTGTACGCGGCCGGGTCCGACGCCGGGCCCCCGATGTTCCGTGACGCGGGTGACGTCGACACGGCCGCGGCGGTCCTCACCCTCGACGACGGCACCCTCGCCACGGCGACGGCGACCCGGCTGAACGGCGCCGGCTACGACGTCCGGATGGAGCTGGCCGGAGAGCTGGACCAGATCGTCGTAGGCCTGGACGACCGCACACCGATCGCCTCCACGGAACCGACGGGTCCGCCGGCCGCGACCAAGCCGTGGACGGGGTTCCTGGAACGGTTCGGGCCGTCCTACGAGGCCGAGCTGAACACGTTCGTCGAGGTGGTCCGAGGTGAGCGGGCCAACCCCTGCGACGGGCGCGAGGCGTTGCAGGCGCTGCGGATCGCGGAGGCCTGCGAGGTGTCGCGACGGGAGCGGCGGCCGGTGCGCATGACGGAGCTGCCGGGCTGAGCGGTCCGCCGGGCGCCCGTACGGCCTTGCGCCTGCCCGCTGCCGTACGGCTTCACCAGCGCACCGGCAGACTCCGCAGCCCCCGTATCAGCATCCCGGGCAGCCACTCCCCCGGCGGTCCGTCCAGGGCGAGGTCCGGGGCGCGGTCCAGCAGGCTCCGGATCGCCGTACGCGCCTCCAGGCGGGCCAGGGGGGCGCCCAGGCAGTAGTGGATGCCGTGGCCGAAGGCGAGGTGGCCCCGGGGGTCGCGGCGGATGTCGAAGGTGTCCGGGGCCGGGTAGCGGGTGCCGTCGCGGTCGGCGGCGGTGAGGCCGACCATGACGTGGTCCCCCCGAGCGATGGCGGTGCCCGCGATCTCCAGGGGTTCGGCGGCATAGCGGAACGTCGCGTTCTCCACCGGGCCCTCGTAGCGCAGGATCTCCTCGACCGCGCCGTCGATCAGGCTCATGTCGGCGCGCAGGGCGGCGAGTTGGGCGGGGTGGGTGAGCAGGGCGTGGACGCCGTTGGTGATGAGGTTGACCGTCGTCTCATGGCCGGCGATCAGCAGGAGGAAGGCCATGCCCAGCAGTTCCTGCGGGGAGAGCCGGTCGCCGTCCTCGGCGGTGGTGCGGATGAGGTCGCTCAGCAGGTCGTCGCCCGGTCCGGCGCACCGCTTGTCCTCGATCAGCTCGCGCAGGTACGCGTCGAGCCGGACGACGGCGTCGTAGGAGTTCTCCGGGCTGGTGGGCGCGACCACCTCCGTCGACAGCTTCCGGAACTCCGTGCGGTCCATCTCGGGCACGCCGAGGAGCTCGCAGATCACGGTGATCGGCAGCGGGTAGGCGAGGGACTGCACCAGGTCGCCGCGGCCGTACGGCAGCATCGCGTCGAGGAGGCCGTCGGTGATCTCCTGGACCCTGGGCCGCAGTTCCTCCACGCGGCGCATCGTGAAGGCGCGGGTGACGAGGGCGCGCAGCCGGGTGTGCTCGGGCTGGTCGGCGCCCAGCAGATGGCGGCCGATCAGCTCCTCCTCGTGGAAGGTCACGCCGATCCGGCGGCCGTCCTTGGCCAGCCGGGGGTCGGCGAGCGCCGCCCGCGCCTCCTCGTGCCCGACGACGAGCCAGGCCTGGTAGCCGGGGTCGGATCCCGGCGGCCGGACCCGGTGCACCGGGCCGCGCTCACGCAGTCGCGCGTACACCGGATGCGGGTCCGTGCGGAACGCCTCGCCGAACTCTCCCAGGTCGACCACTTCAGCCATGAAGATCCCTTCCCCTCACACAGGGAACGGACAGCACGCCCCGCTAGTGCCCGCCCTCCGCGGAATCCTCGGCTCCCGCGGCTTCGGCCCCTTCCTCCAGCAGCCCGGCGTCGTACGCGAGCAGCGCGATCTGCACCCGGTTGTTGAGGTCGAGCTTGGCCAGGATCCGGGAGACGTGGGTCTTGACGGTGGCCACGCTCATGAAGAGCTCCGCGGCGATCTCGGCGTTGGACAGGCCCCGGCCGACCGTGACGGCCACCTCGCGTTCGCGGTCGTTGAGGGCGCAGACGCGCTCACGCGCGCGTGCCCGGCGGGTGTCGGCGGCGGTGCCGGCCGCGTGGTGCATCAACTGCCGGGTGACGGTGGGCGACAGGACGGGGTCGCCGGCCGCGACCCGGCGCACCGCGTCGACGATCTGCGCGGGCGGGGTGTCCTTGAGGACGAACCCGGCGGCGCCCGCGCGCAGGGCGCGCAGGACCTGTTCGTCGGCGTGGAAGGTCGTGAGGACCACGACCTGGGGCGGGTCGGGCCGGGTGCGCAGCTGTTCGGTGGCGGTGATGCCGTCCATGGACGGCATCCGGATGTCCATGAGGACGACGTCCGGGCGGGTGCGGTCGACGAGCGCGTCGACGTCCTTGCCGTCGGCGGCCTCCCCGACGATCTCGATGCCGTCGGCACCGCCGATCATCAGGGACAGGCCGGCCCGGACCAGCGGGTCGTCGTCGACGAGGAGCAGTCTGATCGCGGTCATGGGGCTTACGTAATCACGGTTTCGGGGTCCCGCAGGCTGTCGTCGGCCACGCAGCCGCACTCCGTGCCGGGACCGCGGCCGGTGGATCTCCCGCCGGGCCACCGCGCACGCCGGGGCCGGGCCGTGGAGGAACACAAGGAACCGCACGAGGGGCGGACCGGGCGGGAGTCCCCGCGGCCAGGCTGATGAGCGCGACGGCAGGGTGACCACGAGCCGCGTCATGCACTGCTCCTGGCCTCGCCGAAGTCCTCCGGCTTGCCGTGGACGACCAGCGGCGCAAGCGTCATGCCCTTGCTGTTCCTTGCGGTGCCATGGGGCAGGATCGCTCCATGCCTACCGTGTACGCCCTGTTCGTGGGCATCGACGACTACCCCGGCAGACCCCTGCGGGGCTGTGTCAACGACGTTCGGGCGGCGCGGAGTTGGCTCGAATCCCGGAGTCCGCCGACCGAGGCACGGACGCTGTGCGACGCCCAGGCGACCCGGGCGGGCTTCGAGGGTGCCGTGGTAGTCCAGGGCGGTCATCGCGCGCATGCCTCGGCTGAAGGCCGCCTCGGCGAGTTTGTCGGCCTGGGCGTTGAGGGGCAGGTCGGCGATCCGCCGGCGTGCCTCGGCGAGGGGTACGGCGTTCCGCGCGCCCTCCGGGACGGGGTCGAGGCGTCCGGTGCGCTGGGCCCTCATGACCGCGAGGTAGCCCCGGGCGGCCTCCATGTTCGACGTGAAGGCGAGCCGGTCCATGTGGCCGGGGGGCAGGCGGGCGAGCGTGCTGTCCAGGACACGGACCTGTTCCGCGAGCATCGCCTCGTCGTCACGGCGTATCGCCTGGTGTACCCGGAACAGGGCGAGTTGGGCCCGCATCATCGTGCGGGACCCCTCATCGAGGCCTGGACGCGCGGTCAGCCGGGCGAAGTCGTCCACGGCCACGTCGTAGTCGTCCTCGCCGCCGCCGAGTTGGGCCAGCTGGGCGTGCAGCCCCGCGTGGAGGATGTCCAGCTGGTCACGTACCGGCCCGCCGTCCGGGTGGGCCGCGCGTGCCTCCTCGATCCGGGCGAGGGCCTCCTCCATGTCCGCCGGCTCCCTGAGGTGCTGGACCCCGAACAGGAGGTTCTTGACGAGGACGTCGGCCTGCCAGCGTGTGTCGGAGGGGCCGTGTTCCCGTGCCGCGCGCAGGAGTTCGTCCTCGCGTCGGCGGTCCGCCAGCGGCTGGTCGAGACGGAGCAACGGCAGGACGCTCAGCACCTGCCCGGCCCGCACGCCGGACAGCAGGGTGCCGGAGGGCAGGAGCGTCCAGTCGTCGTAGAGCCGGTCGTACGCCTGTCCCGCCGTCCGGCAGCCCAGCCGGTCGAGGACCAGGGTGCTCAGCCGGCCCAGGTCCTGTCCGTCGAGCCCGCCCGCGTTCATGGTCTGCTGGATCTCCCACAGCAGCGTGCCCAGGTCGTACGGTGTCGCCTCCACGCCCTCACCTCGCCCCCGTGGCCCAGCGGCCCCAAAGTCCTGATGACGCACCCACGTTATCGATCTCGGGCACGTCTTGGCGGGCGGACAAGGCGTGGGTTCAGGGCCTGACCGCAGCCGAACACCGGTTGTTCACCGGCCGGTTCACGTGAGGGGTCGAACTCCTCTCGCGCACCGCCCGGTTCACGCCCAGGGCAGCCACGCTCGCACCCCGAACCCCCCGCCGTCCTCCGGCCCGTGCTCAAGGCGTCCGCCGGCCAGTGACGCCCGCTCGGTCAGCCCGATGAGTCCCTGCCCGGACCCCGGTACGGGTGTCACCTCGCCCTCGGGTGCGGGGTTGCGGACGGTCACGGTGAGGCCCTCGCCGGGCGCGCCCTCGACCGAGACGGTGACCTCGGTGCCGGGGGCGTGTTTGCGGGCGTTGGTCAGGCCCTCCTGGGCGATGCGGTAGGCGGTGCGGCCGATGGAGGCGGGGACGGCGGCGGGATCGGTGACGCGGGTGTCGAGGCCGACCTTCATTCCGGCCTCGCGGGACTCGGTGACCAGTGCGTCCAGCGCGGCGAGGGTCGGCTGGGGACGGCCCGTGTCGTCCTGCTCCCCGGCCCGCAGGACGCCGATGATCTCGCGCAGGTCCTGGAGCGCCTCGTGCGCGCTCTCCCGGATGACGCCGGCCGCGCGGGCGACCTCCTCCCGGGGCGCGTCGGGCCGGAACTCCAGCGCGCCCGCGTGCACGCTGAGCAGGGTCAGCCGGTGGGCAAGGACGTCGTGCATCTCGCGGGCGATGGCCTCGCGGGCCAGCCGCTGCGCCTGCTCGGCCCGCAGCCGGGCCTCCGTCGCGGCGCGCCGGGCGCGGTCCTGGAAGCTCAGCACGAGCTGCCGCTTGGACCGTACGACCATGCCCGAGGCGACCACCACCGCGGTCATCAGCACGAAGATGACGACCGTGACGAGATACGGCAGGTCGGGGTCGGGGCGGATCCAGAAGTAGAGCGGGATCCCTGCCATGGAGGCCCCACCCACCCACGCGACGTACCGGAACGGCCGGTGCACGGCGAGCGTGAACACGGCGATGAGGCAGGCGCCGCCCGCGGTGTCCGAGACGAATCCCACGGGGAGCGAGGCGACGGCCAGCCCGAGGGGCCAGCGGCGACGCAGCCACACCGCGGCGCAGGCGATCGCGCCGATCACCTGGTCGAGGTGGGCGAGGCCGTCCGGGACATGGGGGTTGGAGGTCACCGCCTCCGCGCCGACCAGGCCGACGAGCACGGCCACCGCGAAGCAGCTGAAGTCGACGAGCCAGTCGCGCGCGGTGCGCCGGGGGCGCCGCCCGGGGCGCTCGCCGTCCGGGTCGAGTTCCTTCAGGACGGCCGAGGGCATCAGCCAGCGCCGCCCCGCGAAGGCCTGGGGCACCGCTACGGGCTCGTCTCCACTCACGGTCGACAAATCTACGCACGCAGGGGCCGTGTCACCTCCGCGCGGACGCGATCTCCGACCAAAGTCGGCGGGCCGGCTACTTTCGGCGCGGCCGGACCGCGCGGACCGCAGACTTCCGTCGCATACGCCTCGCCCCGCGGCCGATGTGCGTGGGGGGTCCGCGGGGCGAGCGTATGCACATGAAGCAACTGCTGGAACTGCTCGGATTCCTCGCCCTGGTGCAGGGCGTCGCCGGCCTGGTGCACGAGTTCACCGACTGGCACTGGGGACTCGTACAGCGGGTCGGCTTCCTCGACGGCTACGGGCTCTACGCGAGTGTCGCCCTGGTCGTCCTGGCGATCGCGCTGTTCGCCGCCGCGGAGAGCCGGAGGTCCGGCTGAACGCGGACCGGACCTCCGGCTGGTCTCACCGTTCCTCGAATCCGCTACGAGGGACCGCGCCGACCGGCTTCAGCAGCCGTAGTTGATCAGCTTGAAGGTCACGTAGTGGTCGGCCGTGTAGTAGTCCTCCTGGCTCTTCTGACCGGTGACGATGCGGCGCGCACCGCGCGTGGAGGAGCCAGGGGTCTTGACCGTGTATTCGTGGTAGTACCCGGTCGACTGGCTCGGCAGGACGCCTTCCCGGTTCTGGAAGACACCGCCGTCCTGCGAGTACGGGTACGGGCCGCCGGCCTCGATCAGCTCCAGCGTGTCGTACGCCTGGGAGGGCAGAGCGCCGTAGCAGATGCTGCCGACCGCGGCGGACGCCGGTGCCGCGGTGACGGCGCCACCGACGAGGAGGGCGGACAGAACGGCGGCCGCCGCTCCGATGCGGGTGATTCGTGGGGGGAATCTCATGCCTTCATGATGACGCGCGTAGACAGTGGCATGTCAATGACAACTCCGGAGATTTTCCCGTCAAGTCCCATGAGTTTTCACGGAGTTAACCTGCCGCCCGGCGTCCCCACGCGGTCCCCACAAGCACCAGTGCGCCACCCGCCAGGCCCAGTACGCCGAGCCGTTCCCCGCCGAGCGCGATACCGGCCAGGGCGGCCCACAAGGGCTCGGTGCCGAGCAGGAGGCTGACCCGGGACGGGGAGGTGCGGCGGACGGCCCACATCTGGACGAAGAAGGCGAACAGGGTGCAGAACACGGACAGGAACAGCAGGCCGGCCCACTCGCGCGGCCCGAAGTCCACGGCCGTCTGCCAGGGCGTGGCGTCGGCACCGGTCGCCAGAAGGGCGAACACCACTACGGCGGCGCCGAGTTGGACCGTGGTCAGGGAGAGCGCGTCGGCGCCCCGGACGGCCTTGACCCGGGACATCGCGAGGACGTGGACCGTGCGGGCCAGCGCCGCGAGCAGCATGAGCAGGTCACCGAGGGAGGGCTGGGTGAAGCCGCCGCCCTGGGTGAGCAGGACGACGCCGAGCACCGAGAGGGCGGCGGCACCGAGGAAGGCCCGCGAGGGGCGGGTGCGGGTGACGGCGGCCTCGGCCAGCGGCGTGAAGATCATGGTGAGGCTGATGATGAGGCCCGCGTTGGTGGCCGAGGTGTGGACGACGCCGTAGGTCTCCAGCAGGAAGATCACGCTGAGGATCAGTCCGAGGAGTCCGGCCCCGCGCCACTGGGCGGCGCTCAGGGTGCGCAGCGAGCGCCATCCGACGGCCACCAGGGCGGGCAGGACGATCGCGAAGCGCAGCACCAGGACCGCGATCACCGTACGGGCAGTGGTGATGTCCTTGGCTGCGAGATAGCTCGCGCCCCACACGACCGCCACGAACAGGACGGGCAGGTCGGTCAGCCAGGTGCGGCGGGGCGCGAGGGCGCCCGGTACGGCGATCGAGGACATCTGGGCGGCTCTCCCGGTCTCCGGCGGTGGTGTGGAGACGTCGGTGGCTCGCACGCGGAGCGATCACCGTACCGGCGCGGCTGACTCTCGACTAGGCGTTTTCGGGGAGCTCGTACGAGCCGTACTCCGGCCGTCCCGCCAGGTCGTACGTCTGGATGGAGACGCCGGTCGAGGTGATGCGGCCGCCCCGGTGCGTGAAGGCGGTCGGCAGGGCGCCCTCGGTGAAGAGGCGGCGGCCGGCGCCGAGCACGACCGGGAAGGTCATCAGGTGGAGGGTGTCGACGAGGTCGAGGGCGAGCAGGGACTGCACCAGGGCGCCGCTGCCGTGCAGTTGGAGGTCGCCTTCGGTGCGCTCCTTGGCCGCGGTGACCTCCTTGGCGAGGTCGCCGCTGATCACGGTGGTGTTGGCCCACTCGGGGTCGGTGAGGGTGGACGAGGCGACGTACTTCGGCAGACCGTTGAGTTTCGCGGCGACGGGGTTGTCGGGGTCGGTCACCTTCGGCCAGTACCCGGCGAAGATGTCGTACGTGCGACGGCCCAGCAGGAACGCGCCGACGTTGCCGAAGACCTCGTCCACGAACCGGCCGAAGTCCTCGTCGGCGTACGGAACGGTCCAGCCGCCCTGCTCGAAGCCGCCCCGGGTGTCCTCCCCGGGGCCGCCGGGGGCCTGGTAGACGCCGTCGAGGGTGATGAACATCTGGGAGACGAGCTTGCCCATGACGGGTGCCTTCTCTCTGTGATGGGGTCTGTTGACATCAGCTCAGACCCCACCGGCGCCCGCAACTCATCGGTGCCGAGGTCGGCGGGTTCAGGCCGCTGAAGTCGCCCGCGCCCTTTCGGCCACCCGACCTCGGTGTCCGCCGGCCGCCAGCGTGGGCGGCCGCGGGCCACTGGGATGGAGCCATGACTACTTCTCTGAACGGCAAGGTGGCTCTCGTCACGGGTGGCAGCCGCGGCATCGGCGCGGCGACGGCGGTACGGCTGGCCCGGGAGGGCGCGGACGTGGCCCTCACGTACGTGAACGGCAAGGAGGCGGCCGAGGACGTCGTACGGGCCGTGGAGGCCCTGGGACGCCGTGCGGTGGCCCTGCGGGCGGACTCCGCGGACGCGCGGGAGGCGGCGGGGGCGGTGGACCGTGCGGCGCAGGCGCTGGGCGGCCTGGACGTGCTGGTGAACAACGTGGGCGTGGGAGTGCTGGGTCCGGTCGAGGGCCTGTCGCTCGCGGATGTCGACCGGGTGCTCGCGGTGAATGTCCGGGGCGTGTTCCTCGCCTCGCAGGCGGCGGCCACGCGCATGGCGCCGGGTGGCCGGATCATCACCATCGGCACCTGCATGACCCAGCGGGTGCCGGGCCCCGGCGGGACCCTCTACACGACCAGCAAGTCGGCCCTGATCGGCCTCACCAAGGCCCTCGCCCGGGAGCTGGGCCCCCGGGGCATCACCGCGAACATCGTCCACCCCGGCCCGACCGACACAGACATGAACCCGGCGGACGGACCGTACGCCCCGGACCAGTCGGCGATGACCGCGCTGGGGCGGTTCGGGACGGCCGACGAGGTGGCGTCGACGGTGGCGTACCTGGCGGCTGCGGACTACGTCACGGGTGCGGAGTTCGCGGTGGACGGGGGCCACGCGGCGTGACACACGCGTGGGGCGCGCCGGTGCTGTCGGGCCCGGTGCGCCCCACGCGCGCGTGCGGGATCGCGACGACCGCGAGGGTGCCCGTCACCGCGCCCCACGCACGCGTGCGGGTGATCATCAGTGACTGTCGTACCGCACGAGCCGTCCACCGTGCCCCACGCGCGCGTGGGGGTGTCAGCCGCCCAGCTCCTGGTGGCGGGCCGCCAGCGTCGACGCGCCGGACTCCGTCAGGGAGCCGTACAGGCGCAGTCGGGAGATGCCTCCGTCCGGGAAGATGTCCACGCGTGCGTGGGTGCCGACCGCCGGGGCCGGGAGGACGAAGCGGTGGTTGGTGTCGGGCTGGAGGCGGGTGCGCGGGACGATCTCCGTCCACTCGCCGTTCTCGCCGTCCTGCACGGACACCGAGGCCCAGCCGGCGCTGTTGCCCTTCAGGTACGCCGTGTCGATCTCGATCGCGCGGATCTGGGACTGGGCCGCCAGGCGGTAGCGGATCCAGTCGTTGCCCTGGTCGCGGCGGCGGCGGGTCTCCCAGCCGTCGTCCATCTTGCGGGAGCGGCCCGGCTGGATGGTGTTGGAGGCCGGGGAGTAGAAGAGGTTGGAGGCGTCCTCGGCCCGGCCGCCGTTCTCCAGGGCGACCACGTCGAAGGTGCCCAGGGCCGACAGCCACCGCGGGTCGGGGATCACCTCGCCGTACACGCGCAGGCGGGCGATGCCGCCGTCGGGGTGCTGGTTGACGCGGAGGTGGGTGAAGCGCTGCTCCACCGACACCTCGAAGCCGTTCGCCGCGTGGCCGCCGACCGCCGTGCGCGGGACCAGGGTCGTCCACTTCACGTCGTCGCCCAGCAGCTCCTCGGGAGAGGGCGAGCCGGCCACCGACGCGCCCTCGACCGAGACCGCCTGCGGGTAGTTGCCGCGGAAGTGGGCCGTGTCGACGACGATGCCGCGGATCACGCCGGGCGCGCCGAGGCGGACCAGCGCCCAGTCGTGGTCCTCGGCCGTCGGCCACGGGTGCCCGGCGGAGGCGCCGCGGCGGCGGCGCGTCTCCCAGCCGTCCATGATCTTGCCCTTGTGCCCGAAGTGCTCGGGGTCGAACTCGGCGGGCCCGGGGAGCAGCAGGTTCTCGCGCTGGGCGAAGAACTCGTCGTTGGCGGCGATGACTCCGGCGCCGAGCTGCCGGGCGGCGAGGTCGGCGTACTGGGTGAAGGGGAAGTCGGCGGTGCGGTAGTCGGCGTACGGGTCACCGCCGCCGTACGGGTTCGCGTCGCCGGTGAAGCTCGGAATCGCCGTCACGGGATATGTGCCTTTCTGGAGTCGGCCGCTGCGGGTGCGGAGGTCTTGATCAGTGGTCTCGGGTGAGGAGTCGACCCTTCGGTTCCGTGAACTCACCGTCCTGGACGATGCGTTCGCCGCGCAGCCAGGTCGACTTCACGACGCCGTACAGGGTCTTGCCCGCGTACGCCGTCACGCGGTTGCGGTGCTGGAGTTCGGCCGGGTCGACGGTGAAGGTCTCCTCGGGCGCGAGGATCGCGAAGTCGGCGTCACGGCCGGCCTCGATGGCGCCCTTCTGGTCCAGACCGACCAGTTCGGAGGTCGCCGTGGACATCCAGCGGACGACGTCCTCCAGCGAGTGGCCGCGCCCGCGGGCCTCGGTCCACACGGCCGCGAGGCTCAGCTGGAGACCGGAGATGCCGCCCCACGCGGTGGCGAAGTCGGCCGTCTTCAGGTCGGCCGTCGACGGCGAGTGGTCCGTGACCACGCAGTCGATCGTGCCGTCGGCCAGCGCCTGCCAGAGCAGGTCCTGGTTGGCGGACTCCCGGATGGGCGGGCAGCACTTGAACTCGCTGGCGCCGTCCGGGACTTCCTCGGCCGTCAACGTCAGATAGTGCGGGCAGGTCTCGACGGTGATGCGGACGCCCTCGGCCTTGGCGGCGGCGATGAGCGGGAGCGCGTCGCTCGACGAGAGGTGCAGGACGTGCACGCGCGCGTCCAGCCGCTTGGCCTGGGCGATGAGCTGGGAGATCGCGGTGTCCTCGGCGTCGCGCGGGCGGGAGGCCAGGAAGTCGGCGTACTTGGGGCCGCCCTGCTGCGGGGCCGCCTCCAGGTGGTGCGGGTCCTCGGCGTGCACGATCAGCAGGCCGCCGAAGGAGGTGATCTCGGCGAGGGACTGGGCGAGTTGGTCCTGTCCGAGGTGCGGGAACTCCTCCACGCCGGACGGGGACAGGAACGCCTTGAAGCCGAAGACCCCGGACTCGTGCAGCGGGCGCAGGTCCTTGACGTTGTCGGGCAGGGCGCCGCCCCAGAAGCCGATGTCGATGTGGGCCTTGTCGGCGGCGACGTCCTTCTTGGTACGGAGGTTGTCGACCGTCGTCGTGGGCGGCAGGGAGTTGAGGGGCATGTCGACGAGGGTGGTGATGCCGCCGGCCGCCGCCGCGCGCGTGGCGGTCCAGAAGCCCTCCCACTCGGTGCGGCCCGGGTCGTTGACGTGCACATGAGTGTCGACCAGGCCGGGCAGGACGACATGGTCGCCGACGTCCTCCAGGCGGGCACCCTCCGGGACAGCGGCGTCGTACGGCAGGACGGCTGTGATCTTCCCGGCGGAGACGGCGACCGAAGCGGCACGCGTCCCTTCCGGAGTGATGACGCGCGTCGAGCGCAGTACCAGTTCTACGTCGGACACCCGGACCCCTCTCTGTCGCCGTTGTTACTTCCGGGAAACGGGATTTACTTCCACGTAACGGAATTCAACGTTCTGTTGAAGGAGTCTTCACTCCCACTTCCGTGCCGTCAAGGGCACACTTCTCTCCAGGGCTTCGATACGCCACACTCTGGACGTTTCCACAAAGCGGAATTAGACTTCCGACAGGCAGAACGTAGCTACGTACCAGCGGGGAGTCAACCGACCGACGGGTAGGCTTCTGCCCTTTCCCGCCCGCCCGCCCCGAAAGGAACGCGCCGTGCCGACGTCCAGCGCCAGCACCACCGACTCCGCCAAGTCCACCACTGGCGGGGTCCAGTCCCTCGAGCGCGCCTTCGATCTGCTGGAGCGGATGGCGGACGCGGGCGGCGAGGTCGGCCTCAGCGAGCTCTCCGCGAGCAGCGGACTGCCGCTGCCCACCATCCACCGCCTGATGCGCACGCTCGTGGCCTGCGGATACGTCCGTCAGCAGCCCAACCGCCGCTATGCGCTGGGCCCGCGTCTGATCCGCCTCGGCGAGTCCGCGTCCCGGCTGCTCGGCACCTGGGCGCGCCCCTTCCTGGCCCGGCTCGTCGAGGAGACCGGGGAGACGGCGAACATGGCGCTGCTCGACGGCGACGAGATCGTGTACGTCGCCCAGGTGCCGTCCAAGCACTCGATGCGCATGTTCACCGAGGTCGGCCGGCGCGTCCTGCCGCACTCCACGGGCGTGGGCAAGGCCCTGCTGGCGAACGTCCCCGACGCCGAGGTGCGCGCCCTGCTCTCCCGCACCGGCATGCCGGCCGCGACGGAGAAGACGATCACCACCCCGGAGGGCTTCCTCGCGGCCCTGGCGGACGTACGGCAGCTCGGGTACGCGGTGGACGACAACGAGCAGGAGATCGGCGTCCGCTGTCTCGCGGTGTCGGTCCCCGACTCCCCCACCGCCGCCGCCATCTCGATCTCCGGTCCGGCGGGACGGGTCACCGAGGCGGCGACGGACAAGATCGTGCCGGTGCTCCAGCAGGTGGCCGGGGAACTGTCCGAAGCGCTGGCCAGCCAGAACCCCGCATGACGGGCTTATCGCGCTGGCCGGGCCGGTACACCGACCGGCACGGCAGCGAGGAGATCGTCTTCGAGTCGGACGGCCGGGAGCTGATCCGTACGACGATCCGAGGGGTCCGCTTCGAGGGCGAGACGATGGACACGCTCGGCGCGCTCACCGGCGAGCCGCCCGAGCAGGCCTTCACCTTCGCCGAAGGCGACCTCTGGTCCTGCCTCCTGGAGTGGGGGCTGACCATGCCCGTGGAGGTCTCGGGGCAGGGCGAGCGCATCGCCACGGTGCACGGCGCGCTGCAACTCTGGTATCCCGACCAGGCGGAGAACCTGACCGTCACCCTGCGCCTGGACGGCTACGAATTCCGCGCCACCCACCCGGACTTCGAGGACGCCCTGCACGAGATCGGGCGCGAACTGCCCCGTGCGGTACGGCTCAAGGCGTGCATCGCGTGCGCCTGGTCCGACTACCACCCGGTCGGCCACGGCATGATGACGGGCCTGGCCTGCTTCCGGGGCGCGAAGGACGTCTACCGGCGGTGCGACGGCAAGAAGGGCCCGAACGGCATCCTCACGATCTGGCCCCGGCACACCGAGTTCGTCCAGGAGACCTGGATCTGCGACCAGTTCGAGCACCGCACCTCGGACCGCGGCTACCGCGGCCCGTTCCCGTTCCGCGGGTGGAACTGACCTAGCGCCGCGGCTCCCCGAACAGGTCCACCGCGTTCCGCACCTCCGTCAGCCCCCGTGACAGCGCGCTCACCGACCCGATCGCCCCCGCGATCAGCAGCAGCGACCTCCGCAGCCGGGGCACCTCGGGTGTCCCGTCGATCGTCATCGCGGCCAGCGTGGCGAGTTCGTCCTCGGCGATGCCGCGGTCGGGGAACTCGGCAGGATGCGCGGCGAGTTCGCGGCGCAGCCGGGACACCGCGGTCCGCAGGCCCGCCACTCTGGGGTCCTCGTCGCTGCCGGTCACTGGCCTCTGTCCCAAGCTCCGCAACACAGCTCTCCCCCCTCGCGCGCCGTTGTGCGCCCTACGTCGTGATCCCGCCCGAACAGCCCCGCGGCGTTGGTCGGGCGCCGGGGACGGGGGTCAGTAAACGCCCACCGGGAGGGGCCGCGCCACCGCGCGGACCGAAATTCAGCCCTCGGAAACCGGCCGGGCCCCGGGGCGTCAGGTATGCAGGAGGCATGACGGACAACGCACACGAGGTCGCCGGGCTGCTCCTCGCCGCGGGCGGCGGCCGGCGGCTCGGCGGGCGCCCCAAGGCGCTGCTCGGACATCGCGGCAGGCCATTGATCGAACACGCGGTGGGCGTCCTGCGCGCGGCGGGCTGCGCGCGCGTGCACGTGGTGCTGGGCGCAGCCGCCGACGCCGTCCGCGACACCGCGCGGCTCGACGGCTGTGTGCTCGTGGACAACCCCGACTGGGAGCAGGGCATGGGCTCCTCGCTTCGAGCCGGTCTCGACTCGTTCTCCGGCACGGACGCGCGGGCCGTGCTCGTGTCGCTGGTCGACCAGCCCGGGATCGGACCGGGGGCGTACGCGCGCGTGCTCGGCGCGTACACGTCCCCGGACTCCCTGGTCTCGGCCGCCTACGACGGCGTACGCGGACATCCCGTGCTCTTCGGGTCCGCCCACTGGGCGGGGATCGCCGCTACTGCCACCGGGGACCGGGGGGCACGTGCCTATCTGAAGGAACACGCCGGGGAGATCGCCCTCGTCGAGTGCGGGGACATCGCCCAGCCGTACGACATCGACACCGCCGAAGATCTGCGCCACCTTGAGTGAGCGGGGTGGCACTCAGCGCCACAATGCCTCGACTCGGAGAATCTCGACGTCAACAAACCATTGAACTTCCACGATGAGGAAACTAGTATCCACTGATCAGAAGCGCCCTCCCTGCTCCGGGGGCGTTCCTCGCCGTACCCGGTTCGAGTGGCACCCGGTGCCAACGCTGAAGGAAGTGACCGCTCATGTCCGCACCAGCGCCGTCCCCGCTGGCCATCGTCGACGCCGAGCCCCTGCCCCGGCAGGAGGAGGTGCTCACCGACGCGGCCCTCGCCTTCGTGGCCGAGCTCCACCGCCGGTTCACACCTCGCCGCGCGGAGCTCCTCGCCCGCCGCGCGGAGCGCCGCGCCGAGATCGCCCGCACCTCCACGCTCGACTTCCTCCCGGAGACCGCCGCGATCCGCGCCGACGACTCCTGGAAGGTGGCCCCCTCCCCCTCGGCCCTGAACGACCGCCGCGTCGAGATCACCGGCCCCACCGACCGCAAGATGACCATCAACGCCCTCAACTCGGGCGCCCGGGTCTGGCTCGCGGACTTCGAGGACGCCTCGGCGCCGACCTGGGAGAACGTGGTCCTCGGCCAGGTCAACCTCGCCGACGCGTACACCCGGAACATCGACTTCACCGACGAGAGGTCCGGCAAGTCGTACGCCCTGCGCCCGAATGAGGAGCTCGCCACCGTCGTGATGCGGCCGCGCGGCTGGCACCTCGACGAGCGCCACCTCGTCGACGCCGACGGCTCCCCGGTCCCCGGCGCCTTCGTCGACTTCGGCCTGTACTTCTTCCACAACGCCCAGCGTCTGCTCGACCTCGGCAAGGGCCCGTACTTCTATCTCCCCAAGACCGAGTCGCACCTCGAAGCCCGGCTGTGGAACGACGTGTTCGTCTTCGCACAGGACTACGTCGGCATCCCGCAGGGCACCGTCCGCGCCACCGTCCTGATCGAGACGATCACGGCGGCGTACGAGATGGAGGAGATCCTCTACGAACTCCGCGACCACGCCTCGGGGTTGAACGCGGGCCGCTGGGACTACCTGTTCTCCATCGTCAAGAACTTCCGTGACGGCGGCGCCAAGTTCGTCCTGCCGGACCGCAACCTGGTGACGATGACCGCCCCGTTCATGCGGGCGTACACCGAACTCCTCGTCCGCACCTGCCACAAGCGCGGTGCGCACGCGATCGGCGGCATGGCGGCGTTCATCCCGTCCCGCCGGGACGCCGAGGTCAACAAGGTCGCCTTCGAGAAGGTCCGCGCCGACAAGGACCGCGAGGCCGGCGACGGCTTCGACGGCTCCTGGGTCGCCCACCCCGACCTGGTCCCGATCGCCCTGGAGTCCTTCGACAGGGTCCTCGGCGACCGGCCGAACCAGAAGGACCGCCTGCGCGAGGACGTCCATGTCGAGGCCGCCGACCTGATCGCGATCGACTCGCTGGACGCCGAGCCGACGTACAACGGTCTCGTCAACGCCGTCCAGGTCGGCATCCGTTACATCGAGGCCTGGCTGCGCGGTCTGGGCGCGGTCGCCATCTTCAACCTCATGGAGGACGCGGCCACCGCCGAGATCTCCCGCTCCCAGATCTGGCAGTGGATCAACGCCGGCGTCGAGTTCGAGAACGGCGAGAAGGCCACGCCCGAACTCGCCCGTGAGATCGCCGCCGAGGAGCTCGCGAGCATCCGCGCGGAGCTCGGCGAGGAGGCGTTCGCCGCCGGCCACTGGGAGCAGGCCCACGACCTGCTCCTGGAGGTCTCCCTCGACGCCGACTACGCGGACTTCCTGACGCTGCCGGCGTACGAGCAGCTCAAGGGCTGACAGCGGCTCAGGGGCTGACGTCCTCCTGCGCGGTCTTGTCCGAGTGGCCCAGGGACCTTCCCGGGGCCACTCGGTCGCGTACGGCCTGCTTCACGGCGGTGGGCTCCGGGAAGCCCTGCTCCCTGCGGTCCCAGACGACCTCGTCGTCGACCCGGACGACGAAGACGCCACCGGTGCCGGGCTTGAGCGACAGCTCGCCCAGCTCGGTCTCGAAGGTCGTGAGCAGCTCCTGGGCCAGCCAGGCCGCGCGGGGCAGCCAGCGGCACTGGGTGCAGTACTCGATCTGTACGACGGGACTCATCCGAGGTGTACCGACCAATCCTGTTCCGCCGCCGGCTTGCCGTGCAGGTCGGGGACCCGCTTCAGCCAGTCCGGACGGCCCTGCTGTGTCTTCGCCGCACGGAGTGCCTCCTCCGCGGCGAGTTCCTCCCGGGTGGGGAAATCGGTGGGCAGCCAGGCCTGAGAGGCCTGTACGCGCGCGTGGAGGTACTCCACGTATGCCGCACGCGCCAGGGACGGCGTGTCGAAGTCCGTGAGCCAGGCGTCGGGGACCTCGGCGACGATCGCGCGCAGCAGTTCCTCGGTGACCTTCGGCGCCAGTTCCGCGTCGGCGGCCCTGACGTCGGGGGTGCAGTGGCCGAGGGCGTGGTGGCGGAAGTCGTAGCGCTTGGCGGGGTCCGAGCCGTCCCAGCGGTGGTGGAAGACGAGGGCCGCGCCGTGGTCGATCAGCCACAGGCGCGGGGGCGCGATGCCGAGCGTGGGCCAGACCATGAGGTTGGAGCTGTGCACCGTACGGTCCACGTTCACGGTCAGGGCGTCGAGCCAGACGATCCGGCCCGCCTCCAGGGGATCGACGCGGAAGGCCCTGGCGACCTCCGGGGTGAAGTCGGCGGCGCCCGGCAGGTAGTCCATGCCGAGGTTGATCCCCGCGCTGGCGCCGTGGAGTTCCCGCACCTCCTGGTGGGGCTCGCTGTCGGCGATCGCCGGGTCGAAGTGCACGAGGACCAGTTCGGGGAAGCGCAGTCCGAGCGCGCGGGCCAGCTCGCCGACGATCACCTCGGCGACCAGCGCCTTGCGGCCCTGGGCGGAGCCGGTGAACTTCACGACGTACGTGCCGTCGTCGTCGGCCTCGAAGACTCCGGGCACGGAGCCGCCGGACCGCAGCGGGGTCACGTATCGAACAGCAGTCACATCGCGCAGCACACCGGCCAGGGTAATTCAGATCATGTCGCCGGCCAGCGGATTAAGAAGGGGCAGGTAGCGGGCGTCCGCGCCGTCGGCGCCGGTCCAGCGCAGCAGCAGGTTGGTCTTGCCGGGGAGGGTGGGTGAGGTGAGCAGGGCCCGGACCTCGGGGAGGTCGTGGCGGGCCAGTTCGCGGCGGACGGCGGGCCAGGGGTCGAGACCGGGCCGGCGCTCGGCGAGGACGGCGGCGACCTCGCACAGGTGGTTGACGACCAGCGTGTAGACCAGCCGCTCCCACCCGGCCGCCCGGTCCACGTCCGACAGCAGCTTCACGCCCTCGGCGTCCCGGAACAGCGCCTGTACGGGCATTCCGTCGGCGTCGACGGCGACCAGCGTGTTCTGGAGATGCGCTTCGAGTACGACGCCGTGGTCGGCGAAGGCCGCGAGGGCGGGCGGTACGACGGCGCGCAGGTACGCCTCCCACCAGTCCGCGCCGCCGGACGGGCCGCCCTCGAAGCCCTCCACGAGGCCCGCGGCGAGCAGCGGGGTGGCACCGGCCCTGACGTGGCCGTGGAAGCCGTCGCGGACGAGGACCGCCAGCTCCTCGAAGGCGAAGTCGGCGGTGCGGTAGCCGCGGTCCGACAGCCACGCCGCCGGTCCCCCGGCGAACGCCCGGGCGGCGGCCGTGTCGGTCGTGCGGAGTCTCAGCAGGTCGTGGCGCCACAGCCGGCGGATGTCGTTGGTGATGCGCACGTCCAGGCTGAACTTCAGGAACAGGTCGCGCTCGGGGGCGTACAGGGTGCGGATCGCGGCCGTGGGCCAGGCGTCGAAGCCGGTGGTGCCGAGGCGGACGAGACGGCCGTCGGCGAAGGCGTCCGCGAGGTCGACCAGGTCGAGCTGCCAGGGGTGGGCGGGCAGCAGCCGGTAGCCGGGCGGGGCCGTGCCGAGCGTGTCCAGGGCCGCGGTGTCGCCCTCGTCCACGACCGTGTCCTCGCGTACGCCGAGCAGCGTCAGCGGGAATCTGGCGTGCGCCTCGGGTGCGTAGGGCAGCCATCCGGCGACCGGTCCGCCGCCGCGCGCCTTGGGGGCGGGGTGGTACGGGTGGCCGGTGAGGAGGGACTGCTCGGAGAGCAGGTACGGGTCCGTGGGCGGTGTGGCACGCGCGCGTGCGGCGAGGATCGCGGCCACCGCGTCCCGGCTGTCGATCATCTCCGCGGGGAGTTCGGGGTTGGACAGGCCGGTGTGGTGGACCAGTTCCCCGGCGACGAGCTTGACGAGTTCGGGATGGCGCACCGGCTGCCAGCCGCCGTCGGTGGACACCTCGGGGCGGGTGGGCCGGCGTTCCCCGCGCACGCGCAGCAGTGTGCCCCCGGGCAGCCGGTACACCCGGAGCTCACCGGCATCGCCGGGGTGTGGGAGGGGCTCGGCCACCTCCCGCAGCAGGCAGTTGAGGAGGGGCGCCGCCGCGTAGGCGTCGGCGCGGGCCGTGACGTCGTCGCGCGGGGCGGCGTTGTCGTCGGCGGGCGGGGGGAAGGGATCCACGCGTTCCACTCGTTCTCTGGCGGTCCGTTCGGGCGGGGACGATCAGTATGGAGGTCGTCCCGATCTGTCGTGACACCCCATTACCTGTCGTGACACCCCCTTCGTCCTGTCTGTCGTGACATCCCCTTCGTACCCGAGGAGCCCGACCGTGCACCGTCCCCCCTCCGCAGAGGCCGAGGTCGCCGGTGAGCTGGCCGCCGTCCGTCCCGGTCTCGTGCCGCGGTACTCGGCCGAACTGCCCGGTGCCCGCGCGGCCGTGCTGACGCGCCTGTGGCGGGCGCTGACCCATGAGCCCCTGCCGTGGCTCACGGGCCGCGCGGCGGGCCGGGAGGGGCTGACACTGCGGCTGGCGGACGGTCGCCGGCTGCACGGCCCGCGTCCTGACCCGTACGCCACCGCCGCGTACGTCACCGAGGTACGGCTCGACGACCTGGCCTACGACGATCCGGCGCGGCTGATGACCGACCTGGCCGTACCCCACGCTACGGACTTCGCCGCCGAACTCGGCCACAGCGTCGCCTCCTTGGCGCTGTCACGGGCCGGGCAGGAGGACACCTCGAACGAGTGGCCCGGGACCGACCGGGAGTGGGAGCAGCGGGTGGTCGACGGGCATCCGTACCACCCCAACTGCCGTTCCCGGCCCGGCTTCTCGGTGGCCGAGCAGCTGGCGTACGGCCCCGAGCACCGGCCGCTCGTCGAGCTGAGCCTGATGCCGGTCAGGGCGGACGAGTGCCTGGTGACCGGCGAATGGCCCCACGGGATGCGGGACGGGGCGCGGCTGTGGATCCCGGTGCATCCCTGGCAGGCCGCCCATGTGCTGAAGCGGGCGGGTGAGGAGGGGCCGGCCGCGCATCCGCTGATGTCCCTGCGCACGCTGGCCCTGGCCGACGGCGGGACGCATGTGAAGACGGCGCTGAGCGCGCGGCTGACCTCCTCGGTGCGGGACATCTCCGTGTACTCGATCGGCCTGTCGGCGACCCTGTCGGCGTTCGCGGAGACGCTCACCGCGCACACGGACGGTCTGCTGCACTTCACCCGCACCCTGGGCGCCGCGACGGCCGACTCCCCGGACCTGGCCGCCGTGTTGCGCGAATCACCGCAGGTGTACGCCGGGAGCGGCGAGCGGGTCGTGCCGGTGGCCGCCCTCGCCACCACCGGTCTGCCCGGATCCCCGGTCTGGCTGGCGGACTTCGCGCGTCTCGCCCTCACGGTGGGGCTGCGGCTGCTGGAGCTGGGCGTGGCCCTGGAGGCACACGGCCAGAACCTGCTGGTGGTGCTGTCCCCGACGGGCGCCCCGCTGCGGCTGGTCTATCGCGACCTCGCCGACATCCGGGTCAGCCCGGCACGGCTGACCCGACACGGGCTCCCGGTACCGGAGTTGACGGGCCGGATCGTCACGGACGACGAAACGGCCCTGCGGCGCAAGCTGTTCGGGGCGCTGGTCGCCGGGGCCCTGGCGGGGACGGCCGGTTCGGGTGCGGCGCTGGGCGCGGCGCTGGAGACCGTCGCGGGAGATCTGCCCAGCACTCCGGATCTGCCGGCGCTCCTCGAAAACCCGGTGCCCGCGAAGGCGTTGACGCTGATGAGGCTGTCACCGGGCACGCCGGGGGACCAGTGGGCCCGGCTGCCGAATCCGGCCCGTTTTGGAGCGCGGCACTCCTGATCAATAGGATCCGCCGATGATCACACGTAAACGGCTGGCGGCAGGAGTGTGCGCCCTGCTCGCCGCCCTCACGGCCGGGATCGCCCTCCCGACCGGGGCGGCCGCCGGCGAACCCACGGGCGGGACCGCTCCCCAGGTCGACCTCGTCCTCGACGTGAGCGGCTCCATGCGGACGGCGGACATCGACGGCGGCACCCGGATGGCCGCGGCGAAGCAGGCCTTCAACGAGGTGCTGGACGCGACGCCCGAGGAGGTCCAGCTCGGCATCCGGACCCTCGGCGCCAACTACCCCGGCGACAACCAGAAGACGGGCTGCAAGGACACCGCGCAGCTCTATCCGGTCAGCACGCTGGACCGCACCGAGGCCAAGACACAGGTGGCGACCCTCTCCCCCACCGGCTGGACGCCGATCGGCCCGGCGCTGCTGAAGGCCGCCGACGACTTCACCGACAGCGCCTCCTCCAAGCGGATCGTCCTGATCAGCGACGGCGAGGACACCTGCGCCCCGCTGGACCCGTGCGAGGTGGCCCGCGAGATCGCCGCCAAGGGCATCGGTCTGACCATCGACACGCTGGGCCTGGTCCCGAACACGAAGATGCGGCAGCAGCTGAGCTGCATCGCGGAGGCGACGGGCGGTACGTACACCTCGGTGGAGCACACCGAGGAACTCACCGACAAGGTCAACCAGTTGGTGGACCGGGCGGCCGACCCGGTGGTGACGCCGGTGGCCACCGAGGGCGCCGCCGAGTGCGCGAAGGCGCCGACGCTCAAGTCCGGGCTCTACACGGACCGTGAGGAGTTCGGGCAGGAGCGCTGGTACCGGGTCGAGGTGTTCAACGGACAGGAGCTGCGTGCCTCGGTGAGTGTGGCGGCCGACCGGGCCGTGAACCCCGACTACGGGACGCTGCTGCGGGCCGTCACCGTGCACGGCCGGGAGATCGTGCGCGGCGAGGCCGCAGGCAACGGGCGCACGGACGTCATCTCCACCGGGCTGCGCTATCCGAAGCCCGAGCGGGACGACGACGACAGCGACAAGCCGGCCCCCGAGATCGTCTGCCTCCAGGTCACCAACTCGTTCTCGGCGGCCTCCGGCGTGAAGACCACGCCCGGTCTGCCGCTCGAACTGACCGTGGACGTGGTGGACGCGCCGTCGTCGTCGAGCGACGTGGCCTCCTTCGGTCTCGGTCGCGGCTGGTGGCTGCTCGGCGTACTGATCCTCACCGGCTTCCTGGCCGGTGTCGTCTGGGGCTGGCTGTCGCGCTGGCGGGTCGCGGTCTGGAGGACCAACTGATGCGGATCACACGTGTGCTGGGCGCCGCGGCGCTCATGCTCGGCCTGGCCGTCTCCCCCGCGGCGGCCGACTCCTCGCCGTCGCCCTCGGCCTCCGCGGACGGCGACGCGCCCACCTCGGCCGGTACGTCGTTCCGTACGGCGACCGAGATCGAGCAGGGGCAGCAGGCCACGGCGAGCGGCTCCACCGGCGACTACCAGTACTGGTCGTTCCCCGCGGACGCCGGGCAGCGCCCCACCGTGAAGGCGACGGTGAAGCTGCCGAAGACGCATGCCGCGCAGACCTGGCAGGTCGACGTGTACGACGGACTGCGCCGCCGCCAGGCCTGCCAGTACGGCGCGCAGAGCCGCACCGCCGCGGCGGACGCGGCCTCCGTGGAGCTGGCCTGCGTGCTGCGCACGGTCCGCGCCTGGTCGGAGCCGTGGGCGAACGACCCGCTGCCGGGGACGTACTACGTGCGGCTGACGGCCGTCGGCCTCGCCGCGTCCGACCTCGGCCAGCCGGTCGACACCTCGGTCCAGGTCGACTCCAAGGACATCGGCGGCGCGGCGGCGGTGGACGGCTCCCTGGCCGAACCGCTGGTGCCGGGCATCGCGGTCACGTCCGCGTCCGACGAGGAGACCTCGGAGTCGTCGGCGGTGCTGTCCGCCATCGAGCCCGAGGACGGCTGGTCCTCGGGCTGGTGGTCGGATCGCTGGGTGTGGACCGTGGTGGGCGGTGTGCTGGCCGCGCTCGCGGGGGTCGGCGGATACGCCCTGACGCGCGGGGCGGGACGGCCGCGGCAGGTGCCTCCGGGCGCATGACGTGACATCCCGCCGAGGGCCCGCTGCGACTCAGCAGTGGGCCCTCAGCGCTTTCGCCAGGGTCCCCTCGCCGGTGACCTCGACGCGGCCGTCCCGGATCGCGTCCGGCAGCCTCAGCTCCCCGCGGCCGATCGCCGTACAGGTCGCGGTGTCCAGGACGAGCCGCGCGTCGGGCTCCCCGGGCGCGGGTCCGTCGCCGTAGACCGGCCCGTCCTCGGCGCCGACGTTCAGGTGGAAGTGGCCTTCCTCCAGCCGGACCTCGACGAGTCCCTCGTCTTCCGCCCCCTCGTCCCGCAGGGCTCGCAGCAGCGGCAGCGCGAACCAGTGCGCCCGCACCGCGTCGGTGGGCCGCAGCTCCCCGAGTTCGGCCTCTCCCCACGCGCCCAGCGCCTGCAACACGGGCAGCAACTCCCGTCCCCGCCCGGTGAGTTCGTAGACGTTCGCCGCGCCGGGCGGCGGCAGCCTGCGCCGCGTGGCCAGTCCGTCGCGCTCCATGTCCTTCAGCCGCGAGGCGAGTACGTCCGTGCTGACGCCCGGCAGGTCCGCGTGCAGGTCCGAGTAGCGGCGCGGCCCCGCGAGCAGCTCGCGGACGATCAGCAGGGTCCAGCGGTCGCCGACCGTGTCGAGCGCCCGCGCGGCGGAGCAGTACTGGTCGTAGCTTCGGCGAGGTGACATGCGACGCAGTCTAGACAAGTCGTTGGACTTTCCAAGCGGCTACTTGGTAAAACCAAGCAACACCAGAAACCGGAGAGGCAGCAGCGCATGGAGTTCCGGCAGTCCAGCAAGCTCAGCGAGGTCTGTTACGAGATCCGCGGCCCGGTGATCGAGCACGCCAACGCGCTGGAGGAGGCGGGGCACAGCGTGCTGCGCCTCAACACCGGCAACCCGGCACTCTTCGGTTTCGAGGCGCCGGAGGAGATCGTCCAGGACATGATCCGGATGCTCCCGCAGGCGCACGGCTACACGGACTCCAAGGGCGTCCTCTCCGCCCGCCGGGCCGTCGCGCAGCGCTACCAGACCCTGGGCCTGGAGGTCGACGTCGACGACGTCTTCCTCGGCAACGGCGTCTCCGAGCTGATCTCGATGGCCGTGCAGGCGCTGATCGAGGACGGCGACGAAGTCCTCATCCCCGCCCCGGACTTCCCGCTGTGGACGGCGGTCACGACCCTCGCCGGCGGCAAGGCGGTCCACTACCTGTGCGACGAACAGGCCGACTGGAACCCCGACCTGGCCGACATGGAGTCGAAGATCACGGACCGCACCCGGGCCGTCGTGATCATCAACCCCAACAACCCCACCGGCGCCGTCTACCCGAAGGAGATCGTCGAGGGCATCCTCGACCTCGCCCGCCGGCACGGCCTGATGGTCTTCGCCGACGAGATCTACGACCAGATCCTCTACGACGACGCCGTGCACCACTCGGCCGCCGCCCTCGCCCCCGACCTGGTCGTGCTGACCTTCTGCGGCCTGTCGAAGACGTACCGCGTGGCCGGCTTCCGCTCGGGCTGGCTGGTGATCACGGGCCCCAAGCAGCACGCCAAGGACTACCTGGAGGGCCTGACCATGCTGGCCTCCATGCGGCTGTGCGCCAACGCCCCCGCCCAGTACGCCATCCAGGCCGCGCTCGGCGGCCGCCAGTCCATCCGCGAGCTGACCGTGCCGGGCGGGCGGCTGTACGAACAGCGCGACGTGGCCTGGCGGAAGCTCAACGAGATCCCCGGGGTGTCGTGCGTGAAGCCGAAGGGCTCGCTGTACGCGTTCCCACGGCTCGACCCCAAGGTGTACAAGATCCACGACGACGAGAAGTTCGTCCTGGACCTGCTGCTGCGGGAGAAGATCCAGGTCGTCCAGGGCACCGGCTTCAACTGGCCCGCCCCCGACCACTTCCGCATCCTGACGCTCCCTCACGCCGACGACCTGGAGGCGGCGATCGGCCGGATCGGCCGGTTCCTCAGCGGCTACCGGCAGTAGGAACGCCGGGGACGGATCTGGTCGCCGGGCGGTCGGGGCACTTCGGGCTCGGGTTCGGGTATCCGGCCAGGCCGTACCCGTTCCTCGGGGAGAGCGCGGGAACGGCCGTCTGGCCGAGTCCGCCGTGCGGGCCGCCCGCGCCGCGTGACACCGTGCCGACAGGCAGGCGCGGCAGGAGGACGGCGTGGGTGACCTGTTTCTCGTCCGGCACGGTGAGACCGAGTGGTCGCGGTCCGGACGGCACACCGGATGGACGGACGTACCGCTGACCGAGCACGGGCGGGCGGAGGCGCGCGGCCTGGTGCCGCTGATCCGCTCGCACCGGATCGGCGCGGCCTTCGTCAGCCCGCTCCAGCGGGCACGGGAGACGGCACAGCTCATCGGGGTGCCCGACGCCCGGGTCGACGTCGACCTGCGGGAGTGGGACTACGGCGGCTACGAGGGGATCACCACGGTCGAGATCCAGCGCACCCGCCCGGACTGGTTCCTGTTCTCGGACGGGGTCGCGCCGGGGCCGCCGGACCATCCCGGGGAGACCCCGGAACAGGTCGGCGCACGGGCCGACCGGGTCCTGGCCAAGGTCGACGCAGCCCTCGCCAACACGGAGGGCGTGGTGCTGCTGGTCGCCCACGGACACTTCCTGCGGGTGCTCACCGCGCGGCGGCTGGGGCTGCCCGCGTCGCGTGGGGCGCTGTTCCAGCTGGCGACGGGGACGCTGTGCCGGCTGGGCACGGAGCACGGGCGGCCGGTGATCGCCGGGTGGAATGTCAGACCCGGGTCATAACCTTCCAGCAGATGGGGTGAGCGCCCCGCCCCGGGAAGGAGCACGCCGTGACACGACCGCCGACCGCCGCGCAGCGGCGTGTGATCGACGCCGCCGATCCCGTCACGGGCCGGATCCGGGGTACGGAGGCACAGCTCGCGGCACTGGTGAGGCACGGGCTCGCCTTCCGGCACCCGCGGCCGCCGCACGACCACTTCCTGACCCCGGCCGGGCATCGGATACGGGAGGCGGACCCCGCGGCATCGGCTCCGCCGCCGCCCGAGCCCGAGGCGCCCTCGGCCGCCGGGGTGTTCGCCGCGCGCATCGGCGGGGAGGAGGATCCGCCGGCCGCCGGTCCGGCTCGGGTGCGTGAGGTGCACAGCGCCTGGCAGGGGCTCCTGGAACTGCGCCGGATGACGAACCCGGACGGGGCCACGGACCGCCCGTGCGGCTGGGAGCGGACCCACCTGGTGCAGGCCGCCGCGCTCGCCCTGGAGGCGGCCGGGCACCGACCGGCGACCGGAGAGGACCGCGAGGGGTACCGGGTGCGTGTGACCCCGCAGCCCGAGGCCGTCGCCGTGCGCGAACCGGACGCCGCCGCGCTCGGGGCCTGCGCCCGGACGCTGGAGGGAGCGGGCTGGCAGGTCGGCGAGTACACGGAGCCACGGACCAGGGCCCGCTATCTGCTGGCCTCCCCGCGACGGGTGTGAAGCGCACCTGCCGGCCGCCAGGAGCGGGGCACCCACGGCAGCCGTGCCGCCCGGACCGTAGGCAGGCCTACCGGACCGCACCGTAGGCAGGCCTACGCGTCGACCAGTTCCGGCCGGTGCTCGGTGTCGTAGGCGGCCCTCGACTCGGCGATGTAGACCCTGTTGCGCTCGGCCCAGTCGGTCAGGCGTTGCAGGGTCTCGTGCAACTCTTGGGCCGCCGGGGTGAGTTCGTACTCGACCTTGGGCGGGACCGTCGCGTGGACGGTACGGGTCACGAGTCCGTCGCGCTCCAGGTTGCGCAGCGTCAGGGTCAGCATGCGGCGGCTGATGCCCTCGATGCTGCGCTCCAACTCGGTGAAGCGGATGGGTCCGTGGGCCGCGGCCACCAGGATCTGGACGCTCCATTTGCCGGAGACCCTGTCAAGAACTTCCCGGACGGGGCAGGCGTGCGCGTTCACTTCCTGGACGGTAACACCGGTGTTCCTCTGGGACATCGAACTGCCTCCTTACGACCGGCCCCCATGGTCACCCACGATGAACCCCGTTACAAGTCGTGCACCAAGGGAAGACCGGAGGCAGCGCCGCCATGACGGCCATCATCGAGTCCCGTGACCGGACACCGCGCCGAACACAGCGAACGTACTCCCGCTGGACGTCCCTCGCCGTCCTGTGCGCCGGGACGCTGATGACGATCCTGGACGGCAACATCGTCACGGTCGCCATGCCGGCGATCCAGAGCGACCTCGGCTTCTCGGCCCCGGGTCTGGCCTGGGTCGTCAACGCCTATCTCATCGCCTTCGGCGGGCTGTTGCTGCTCGCCGGCCGGCTCGGTGATCTCGTGGGCCGCAAGCGGATGTTCACGGCGGGGCTCGCCGTGTTCACCGCGGCGTCCGTGCTGTGCGGGGTGGCGACCGGCCAGGGGGTGCTGGTCGCGGCCCGCGCCCTCCAGGGTGTGGGCGGGGCGATGACCTCGGCCGTGGTCCTCGGCATGCTGGTCGCCCTGTTCCCCGAGCCCCGCGAACAGGCCCGCGCCATCGCGGTGTTCAGCGCGGTCGGCGCCGGGGGCGCTTCGCTCGGCACCTTCCTGGGCGGGGCACTGACCGAGGTCCTGAACTGGCACTGGATCTTCCTGATCAACCTCCCCATCGGCGTCGTCGCCCTGCTGGCGGCGTCCCGTGTCCTGGCCCCGGACAGCGGGGAGGGGCTCCGCGAGGGAGCCGACTACCCCGGCGCGACGCTGGTCACGGGCGCCCTGATGCTCACGGTGTACGTCATCGTCGGCGCCGGTGACCGCGGCCCGACCGCCACGCTCCTGCTGTCCGTCCTCGCCGTCGCGCTCTTCGTGGCGTTCGCCGTCCGTCAGGCGCGGACCGCCCGTCCGCTGCTGCGGCTGCGGCTGTTCCGCTCCCGGGTGCTGAGCGGTGCGAACGCCGTGCAGATCCTGATGATCGCCACGATGTACGGCTTCCAGTTCATCGCCGCGCTCTATCTCCAACGCGTCCTCGGCTACGGCGAGTTGGCCACCGGCACCGCGTTCCTGCCGGCGCCGATCGTGATCGGGACGCTGATGCTCGGGCTGTCGGCGCGGACCATCGGGCGGTTCGGCGCGTACCGGGTGCTGCTCGCCGGGCTCGTCCTCATCGTGGCCGGCATGGCCCTGCTGAGCCGGGCGCCCGTCGACGGCTCGTACGCCACCGACGTACTCCCGTCGCTGCTCCTGCTCGGCGCCGGGTTCGCCGCGGCGATGCCCGCCCTGACAGGGCTGGCCATGTCGGGGGCTCGGGAGGAGGACGCGGGGCTGGCGTCGGGGCTGTTCAACACCACGCAGGTGGTGGGGGGTTCGCTGGGGCTGGCGG
>NZ_JABERD010000116.1 GCF_013044505.1 Streptomyces sp. S3(2020)
CCGACGCCTGCGCCGCCCAGCCGACGATGTTCCCCCGTCCTGGGTGACCTGTCGGTCCACGAGCAACATGCCGGCCGCGAAGTCGAACTGCTGCAGGCACACCGCGCTCGCCTCACCGATCCGCAACCCGCATCCGGCAATCAGCCACACCAGCAACCGATAGGGAGCAGGCAAATGCTCCGCAATGGTCATGGCCTCGGCCAGCGTCGGCAGCCGGACCGTCTTGCGCCAGCCCCGCTTGCTGTAGTGACGACTGGTGCTCCACCCCCGAGACGGATCATTGGCCCGATAGCCATTGGCCGGGACTGGAACGTAGTGACAAGGAACTGCATCTCCTGGAATGGCGCCACCTCACCGCCGAGGCGACCGAGGCGGCACTGGCCGCGGACGATCCCGAGTCCGCCCTCGCGCTAGTCGACTCAGGGCGGTGCGTCCAGTGGAACGCCCGCCTGCAGAGTGCCGACGAGCTGGCCCGGCTGGCCGAGGTACGTCCTGACCTCGCGGCCTCCGTGCAGCGGTTGACGGCACTGTTCGCCGCACAGGACACCGCCGACGGCCTGCTGCCCACGGTGGATCCGCCGGAGCCCGACGACACGAGCCTTCATACGCTGTGACCTCGTTTTTCCTGTTGGGTATGTGAAATGGCGCGAGAACAGAGCCGTGCGCGCGGTGAGTCGCCTTGCGCTCGTATCAGCTGCGAACGCGAGCAAGGAGACGGGCAGCGTGCGCTGTCTCCGGGTGTGGAGAACGGTCCGGTGCTTCTGGTCCCCATGGGGTCATACCGCGCGTAATGTCTGCGGATATGGACGGGGCAAGAGGTATGGCCGAGGTCGGGGAGGACGGGGGCCGCTACCCCTGGATCCGCCGTGTGCATGCGATTGGCTCGTCGCCCCAAGTTGACCGCTTTGGCTGGCTGGTAGACCTGCCGTGGGCACGAGCAGGGGACCCGCTTGCGGGGCGACGCGAGGACAAGTTGCTCGTGGTACTGGGCGAGCGTGGGTGTGGCAAGAGTGACTTGATCATTGAGGAAGTCGCGGCGCTGCAGTCCGAGGGACACGTCGCGGAGCTGGTCGACCTGAGTGCGCGGGGACGGTTCTACGAAGCGGTCAGCGCGCGGAGGGATTTGGGTACAGTCCTGGAGCGAGCTTCTGACGGCGATCCGGGGTACGTCCTGTTGGACAGCCTTGACGAGGGGCTGGACCGACTCGGGGTCCTCGATGACATTCTGGTCGGCTGTCTGGAAGAGCTCGGCCGTGAGCGGAGAAGTCGACTACGGCTGCGTATCGCCTGCCGTTCGGGCCGGTGGCCCCGCGGTCTGGAAGGTCATCTCCAGTCGCTGTGGGCGCCTGAGGCGGTATCGGTAGTAGGTGTGACGCCGCTGACCCGGTCAGATGTGGAGACGGCCGCCGTCTGCGATGGTCTCGACGGCCGTCGAGTCACTCGGCGGCTGGAGCAGAAGGGTGCGGTGGCCCTGGCCTGGTCCCCGATCACCTTGAAACCCTTGCTGGAAGCCGAGCGGGAAGGATGGGGCCTGCCTTCGACGGTGGCTGACGCCTATCGGCTTGCCTGCCGGCAGTTGAGCTCCCATGGCCACCGCGACGGAAATCCGCTGGCCCCCGATCACTTGACGGTACTCGCGAGCCGAGTGGCTGCCGCCATGCAGTTCGGCCACTATGCAGCGATCCATGACACCCCGAGTGCCATGGAGACTGACGTGGCACTGGCTGATCTTGACGGCGGTGACGAGCCGGGCGCGGCGGGGGTTTCCTACCACTGCGGGATGCAGGAACTGCTGGCGTTGGTGGATTCCGGGCTGATGGTCGAGGTCGGGCTGCGTCGCTGGGCCTTTGCCCATGACAGCTACCAGCAGTACCTGGCTGCCCAGTTCCTGGCACGGCATCAGATGCACGAGGCCGCGCAGGGGCAGTTGCTATGGATCGGTGACGGAACGTCCCGTCATGTTGTGGCACGGCACCGCGAGGTGGCCGCGTGGCGGGTGGTGGACGATACGGAACTGTTCGCTGAAGTCCTGCGGTACGACCCCGAAGTGCTGTTGCTGGCTGACCTCACGGCACTCCGCGATCAGCAGCGCGAGGCCGTGGTGGACCGGCTCCTCGACCTAGTGTCCAGCGATGACACGGTCGAACTGGACCGAGGGGCGCTGCACCGCCTGAAGCACCCAGGGCTGTCCTCTCAGCTGCGTCCTCATCTGTCTCTCCCGGCTGCACCTGCGCTGCTCTCCACAGTGCTCCGCATCGCGCGAGCCTGCCAACTGCCGGCGCTAAACGACCAGTTGCTGGCTGTAGCCGAGACGCAAGGGATCGATCCGAAACTGCGCCGTCTAGCCGTCCAAGCACTCGGCGACGAACTGGAGGCGGACCATGTTGCCCGCCTCAGGGCATTGGCCGAGCACAACGATGCGGACCTGGGCCGGCTGCCGGTCCTCGAACCAAACCCGGCGCGGCTGGCCTTGCTTAGGGCGCTGGCCTGGCGTGGTGACGCGGACCTGGCGGCGGCCGCGCTGGAGCGGTTGTGGCCGCGGCATCTGCGGCTGCCCGAATTTCTTGACCTGATCCCGGCTGCCGATGACCCCATGCAGGTCCGTTCCGCATGGCTCCTGATCCATAAGGTTCCGAACCTGCTGAGACCCGAAGACGTCGACGAAGCCGTAGCGTGGGCGACCCAGACTCTGGGGTCGCGCCACCCCCGGGCCGGCCTTACCCAGTCCGGCGAGTCTCAGTTGTCCGTGCGACTGCCGGTTCGCATCCTCGCCCAGGCGATCGCGCTCTTCGACGAAGACAACACCAACAACGACTCTGCACAACGGAACAGGCGGCTCGACCAAGTCGCCGATGCCCTGCTCACCCTGGCGGGACGTGCCGATTTCGACGACCGGCACCAGCTTGCGCAACCGGTGGGCGAGGTACTCCTGACCCGACCGGGCATCCGCCGAGAGCTGGGCCAGCGTGTCCTGGAACGCGGTGATGACCACCAGGTCACTCGGCTCCTATCCTGGTCAGGCAGCCCTGCCCTGTTCTCCACCGACGACTCGGTGTACTGGACTCTGCAGTGGCCCACACTGAGTCCTGACGCACGCCGGCACGCTGAGTTGCTGGTGACAGCGTGGCCCGATCCAGCGGATCCGGACCTGCCATCCGCCCTTGAACTGCGCGAGCGCCACCCGGACCTGAAGGCCGCCACTGCACGGTGGGACACCCGCACGGAAGAAGAAGCCCGGCAACAGCGCGAGCACGAAGAACAGCGCCACCGCCTGGCATTCAACGAAGCCCGCCTACGGCTTGCCCTCACCGCGCTCAGCACCGAAGAAGGGCCCCCCGAGCCGCTATGGCAACACATCACCACCGAGCTGTACCGCACCGCGGACGGCAGCCAAGCGCCACCGGACAGGCTCGGCGTCGTGGCTGCTGCACCGTCTTTCCCACATGAAGGCAGCGAACTGCACCGTCTGCTGCTGGACGCGGCCGTCACCGTCGCCCGCCGCTCAGTAGCCCTCAACGGCGCAGCAGCCACTCCAGCCACAGCAGACTGGAACCGGACCGCCACCGCCCTGACTGCCCTGGCCCTGCTTGATGCCTCACACCTGGCCGAGGCATTCGACCACCAGCCCCGTCGAGCGGCTTTGGCAGCCATGGCGCTGGCGGCCCATAATTGCCACGACTCCGACGACACCGCACTACAGGGCAGACTGATCACACAGTGCGCCCGGCTGGCCGGCCACGAACTGCCGCCCCTGCTCCACCAGGCGCTCGACGGTTGCAGCGAGCCGGAACTGAACAGTCTGGCAACCGCGTTCACCCACGCCACCATTCCTGATGCGGTTCAGACCTTGCGAGACTGGGCCAATGATCCGGGCCGCACCGACGGGCAGTGGGCCGGCGTCCTGACCTCACTCGCGCTTGCGGGAGACCGACCAGCCCAAGAAATCCTGTCCGCCACAGTGACCGACCCCGACCTTCAACGAGACGTCGCGCGGAGCAGCTCACGATGGACCCGCGCCGCCGGGGCGCTTATGGGACAACCACAACTACCCGAGATCTGGCCCGCCATCAGGGCAACCCTGGCTACCCCCGACGCTCTGGCTGCCCTCCTGGAGCGCCTTATCGCCACCCACCCCAAGGGAACCTGGCCGCCCGGGACCGGCCAACTGCCCGAGGCTGCCCTCGCTGACCTGTACACCATGGTTACCGAGCACATCGGCATCACCCAGCTCCTGGACTACCAGATCGAGGGTGGCTTTTATACCGACGCTCGCAGCAACCTGCACCGAGGGCTGCTGGGCTTGTTGATCTCCAAGACCAGCCCGGAAGCAGTCCGTGAACTGACCGGTCTCGCGACTCGCTATCCCGAACTTGCAAACCTGCGTCGGCACGTTAAGGCCACGGCCCGCGAGGTCGCCGAACTTCAGGCTCAACCCCTGGCGCCGGAGCATCTTCGGCGCCTGGCCGCAGACACCAACCTGCGCACCGTCACCGACGCGCGCCATCTTCAGGACATCGTGCTGGCCAGCCTCGACCGTCTTCAGACGGTGCTTCAGGGGCCCAACGGGCTTGTGGTCAACTTGTGGAACCGGAACCTCTGGACAGTGGATCACACCGACTGGTGGCCGTGTTGGGAGGAGGACTTCAGCGACATGGCCGCCGCTCTCCTGCGCCAGGACATCGGCGGATCCCGCGTCGTGATCAACCGTGAGGTCCAAGTCGACCGCTCCGGGTTTCCCGGCAGACGCACGGACATCCAGATCCAGGCCACGGCCCCGCCCACCAGCAGCAGCGACGGCACACTGACCGTAGTCATCGAATGCAAAGGATGCTGGCACCGAGACCTGTCCACCGCCCTGGCCGACCAGCTTGTCCGCGACTACCTGCGCACCCCTGGTACCGCAGGCATCTATCTTATCGGCTACTTCGACTGCGACCGCTGGAACCTCGAAATGCGCAGGAAGCGACACCGCACATCAGGTGATCACACCATCCGCGACCTGCAGCACGGACAGGATGCACGCGCCCAGGAACAGCGCGACCAGTACGGTGCCATTGTCGCGGCCAAAGTCCTCGACTGCCGTCTCCCCGGAGTCAACGACCCATGGCGTGCCGAGCCCCACAACCCTCCCGCGCGGACAACCTAGTAGCCACGTTGCGCGACGGTAATTGGTCAGCTTGGACGGAAACGGCATGAATTTCACTACCTAAAAACGGGATGTTCCCTCAGGAGGGGAACAAGCCGACGGAGCTCATGGCGAGAATGACCAGGGTTGCTGTGCCTCCGAAGGCGACACCCGCGCGTTGGATCGCGCTGCTCATATTCGCCCCACCCGAGCGGGCAAGCGCACCAGTTACCAAGGCGGCGACCAGGCTGATCAGGGCTGCCACGAGGAGTAGTAGGACGCGTACACCAACGCTGTCGCTCATCGATCATAGTCCTCAGTCATGGTCGGTTCGGGTACAAGACGGCGTGAGGTTGCCGTCGTCGTCCGCATGCTAGACCCCGCTCTGGAATAAAGTCCAGGGCGGGGGTAATGTGTAAACGAGTGGGAGATCTCAACCGGAACGGTGGGCCTCAGGATGACTGATCAGCGCGACAGGGATGTGCTTGATGTCGCGCCCACGGATGGCGTCGATGACTACACCCAGGGCCTGCGTACAGAGCGCGCTCTGGCGAGGCTGGCGGCGATCACGGACCCCATTGCTCGAGTTCGAAGCGCAGACGACCTGGCTGAGCAGGCGCGGAGCGTTCAAGGAGCCATTGGGCGGGTGCGTCGCCAAGCGATCTACGAAGCGACGTTGCGGCCAGGACATACAGGTGAATCCGTCGCCGCTGAGCTAGGCGTCAGCGCCAAAGCAGTCTCTGCGGCTGTCTCTGAGTCGCGAGCCCAAGACCGCCAACTCTTTCGGAGCGCGTTGGAGATTCTCATGCGCCCCGGGGTTTGTGAGGTGCCGGCGGATCAGCTAGCCCCGGGTCTTCGGGCACGCGATGTGCTCATGCAGGCCCGCGTTGTTCTCCGAGGCCGGAACAGCTACGACATCAGCGCCGTCAGCGACGACGAGTTCGCCGTGCTGGAGGAAGCGGAAGACCGGGCTCGGTACATCCACCGCTCCGCAGGCATGGAGCCGCCGCCCCTTGAGACATGGAGACGCCTCCTGGCAGAGAAAGGGCCAGACGAAGATCGAGTTCCTGACGCTATGCGCCGTGCGGCAGCTGTCTTCGCTGTTCTGCCGGGTATCGTGCCGCTGTACTTCGATATGCCCGATGTTCAAGATTCGCACCCCCGCTCTGGGTGGTGGCGAATCGGGTGGGGCGTTCTCCCCGCCGAGGAGGGTGCGCGCGTCTTCGATGCTGGCCCTCACCGTGATGGCTGGGCCACAACGGAGTATCTCGTCTGGTTCGTGCGCGACTTGGCTCGCGGCGGATATGGCATTTGGAATGACCTCAGCTCTCCACCACCGTTCCTCAATGAACCTGGTGAGTGCCTCTCCTTCTCAATCGAAGGAGATCTGAATGCGGAAAAGGCGATCACACCGAACGAGTTCGTGCGAGACCTGCGGCACATGTGGGCAGATCAGAACACTGGCTTCATGGAGCTTGATTGGCCCGAACTCCCGGATGCCGACGACTGAACAGTGACAACGGTCCTGCCGTCAAGATCGCAACGGCGCTCACGTCCGCGTCTCTCGGGGCCATCCAACGTTGAGGAAGCAACCTCGACCCGGCGGTAACCATCGATGGCCTCGAACCCTGCTCCGCTTTCGCAGGATCTATGTGGTTCCGCCACCCGCTCACGGCTGAGGCACTTTGCCAGGCCCCGGTCGCGGCCGTGCAGACGGCTTTCGCGACGTCCGGGTGGGCGAGGTATGAGGGGTCTCGCTTCACCTGATTGCTCGGCATCGCAATGTATTGATCGCTGCAGCAGTTGGGTCTGATGCACGATCGGGTGACATCTTCACCCAAAAATGCATCAGACCCAGTTCATGTGCAGCCAGCTCGGCGTGTCCAGATCCGGCCACTACGACTGGCGATCCCGTCCGGAATCCGCGACGGCACAACGGCGCGGGGAACTGAAACTGCTCATGAAGAAAGCCTTCGAGATGTCCGACAGCACCTACGGGCACCGGCGCATCCAGGCCCAGTTGGACCGCTGGGGTATCGGCGCCGGCGTCGAACTGGTCCGCCGTCTCATGCGTGAGCTGGGACTTGAGTCCTGCCAGCCGCGGCCGAAGAGGTCCAGCCTGACCAGGGCGGCGGCCGGCCAGGTGCCGGACCTCGTGGGCCGCGACTTCACCGCAAACGCGCCTGGTGCGACAGCAAATTGCTCCGCTGATCCGCGACCGCCAGACGGGTGCAGGCCGACGGTCGCACACATTGGAGGGCTACGCCGCTTCCACGATCGCTTCGAACTCGAGCGGCAGGCTGAGCTCTGTCTCCGAGTTGAAGACTGCGTCCATGACCGTTCGCAGTCGATCCGGTGCATCGGGCATGACGTGCGCGTACGTCTGAAGAGTGACCTTCGGATCCCGATGCCCGAGCCATTCGGCCATGTCGGTGACCGGCACTCCTCGAGCCAGTCCCGCCGAAGCGAAGAAGTGGCGCAACCAGTGCGTCGTGATCTTCCTCGTGATCCCTGCGGCTACCCGGGCGTTTCGCCATAGCCGGTCCACAAGCGAATACATGAGGATGTTGGTACGACCGACGTTGGCAAACAGGTAGTCACCTTCCATGCGGTTCAAGCCGGTCTCTATACGGAAGGTGCCATAGCGCCGGATGTGCTCCCTCACCTTCGCTTCGATCGTGCGCGGAAGCGGCACTCCACGGCCCTCGTCGTAGTCGCGCCACTTGAGGTGGCGGATCGTGTGAGCGCGCCCTCGGCCCTTGGTAATGGCCTTCTGCCGTCTGGTCTTCGGGGCCTCGTTCGCGCCGTCCTGCGTGATCTGACGATCGACGTAGAGCATGCCTGCCTCGAAGTCGAACTGCTGCAGGGTGACCGCCGTCGCCTCGCCGACCCGCAGGCCGCATCCCGCCATGAGCCAGACAAGCAGCTGATACGGGCCCGGCAGATGAGCCGCAATCGCCTCGATCTCGGCGAGCGTCGGAAGCTTGATAGTCTTCTTCGCCCGACGCTTGGCCCGCTGGCGGCTGGCCCGTACGTGATGGCACGGGTTCTTGGTGATGTAGTCGTTGGCGACAGCGAAGCTGAAGACCCCACTGAGCGTCTCGTAGCGGTTGATGGCCGTGGACTCTTCGTAGCCCCGTTCCTTGACCATCCACCGGAGCCAGTCGTCCAGGTCCTTGGGCTTGATTGCCCCGATGGGCTGCCTCTGGAAGTACGGCTCGATGTGTAGTCGAAGGCTAGTTTCATACTGGTATCGGGTTCCACCGACCCTGCCGCCCGAGTTGATGAACTCGCGGTACACGTTCACCAGAGGGGTCAAGAATCCCGATGGCGCTATGTAAGTTCCAAGGTCCTTCTCACGTTCAACCTTGGCAACGAACTGGTCAGCCGGACCCTTCTTCTCGAAGGTCTTCTCCCGCTGACGTCCCGACCGGCCACCAGGCTCCCGGTACCGAACAGTCCAGGGATGGCCGCACCGAGCAGCAACACACGGAAAGTAGCGATTCTTCTTGTCCTCCTTGCATTTCTGGAAGACCCTAGCCAAAAATCTCCTTCCTCAGTTGGGACTACTCAGTTGAGGTCACCCGTAATTTGAATTCAGGTAAGCAATGACATCACGCTCTCTAAATCGGAGCAGACGGCCTACCTTCTGCGGCTTCAGTCCCCAAGCCCTGTACTTGTTCTTGATCGTCAGCTCGCTCACCTGGAACCACTCGGCAACCTCCGCAGGAGTCAACAATCGGTAGCTCCCTCCCTGGGCCAACTCAGAGCCCCTTACCCATGCGGCGATACGGCAGCCGCACATGACCCACAAGCCGCACTTCCGCCAGAAGGACTCTCTGCCTCGATGTCTCCATTGCCTCGTTCCATTTCAGTGAGCTGCCGGAGCGCTCACCATCAAGCGCCCCTCGACAACCCCTAAGAGTGCTGGCGATCCCCGGTTTTGCAAACCGGGGATCGCCAGCTATATTGCACCCCTCCCGCATGGTCGTATCGAGGTGTTGTAGGTTGACATGGCGCCGAACAAGGATCCAGTCTGATTGGCCAACTTCTCTTCTGCTGTGGGCGATAGCGCGCTGCCCGCCCACAGCCAGGGGCATTTTTCCCGGGCCTTTCATCGCGGAGTCTGCGATGGATGCAACTTTGCGGGGGGCGCGCCAGCAGGCAGCTTCCTCGCCAGTGAGGTGGACGGCCTCAGGTGCTACGTGGCCAGACACTTCATGGGTCCGCAGCGGCAGGCGAACCGGCATGAGTCGCGGCAAGAAGATGGCAGATGCTCAGCCAGCCGTCGGGCCAGTCATGGGAGCTGATGCGGAACTCCAGGACCGCAGCGATCTTGTCATGCATCGGGAACGCATCGTGGCTCACGCCTCCCGAGTGGGCAGCATCGCGCCCACTCGGAGCCCGCTTACATGCGACATGTCCCTCTGCGCCGGGTACATCAAGACCAATGGGTGGTTCATCAGGAAGCACTCACCGCTGACGCGGTTGGGGCGATAGGACCATGGCGTAACACAATCGCCCTGGCAGAACTCGCCAGGGCGACTCAAGTGCATGGACTAATTGTTCGTGGGCTGTTGCACTTCTCCTGTCACGCCCTCCGACTCTCACCGAGCGCGACATTCAGCAATACCTCGACGAGACGCATAGCCGCGTCGGGCTTGCCCAGAGTGCGGGCCGCTTGCGCCATCTCGTCGCGCCGTCCCCCAGAGGAAAGCACCGGCTCCAGCGCTAGACGCAGTTGCTCGGCATTCGCCCGTTCTCGCACCAGTGCCACAGCGGCTCCGGCATCTTGGAGGTGCAGCGCGTTGTGCTCCTGCTCGTCGCCGGCCGACGGCACGAGCGGTACCAGGACGGACGGCTTGCCCAGGGCTGTCAGCTCCGAGATCGTGCCCGCCCCGCTGCGTGCGACTACTACGGACGCAAGGGCGAGGACGTCGGGCAGTTCGGGGCCCACGAACCCGTCGACCCAGTACCGACCGCTCAACTCGGCGGGAAGGCTGTCGGCGAACTGTCGTGACTTCTCAACCAAGTTCGGCCCGCACTGGTGCACCACGTTGGCCACCGACAACAGCCACGGAAGGTTCTCGCGCACCATGCCGTTGATCTGCTCGCTGCCCTGCGCACCGCCGGTCACGTACACCGTGGGCAGGCCCTCGGTGTATCCGGCCATGCCGAGGGCGGAGACGGCCTTGCTCTCATCCCCCGTGAACACGGCCGGACGTACGGGGTTGCCGGTGACCACGGCTGAGGCGGCCACCTGGTTCGGCAGCAGTTTCAGCGTGGATTCGGAGGAGACTGCGACGGCTGTCGCGGACCGGGCCAGGATGCGGTTCGCCAGTCCCAGGCGCACGGTCTGCTCGTGCACGACGAGCTTGGTCTTCGTCGCGCGGGCCGCCAGCCCTACCGGCACGGCGACGTAGCCGCCGGTGGAAAGGATCACGTCGGCCTTGTAGTCGGCGGCGATGGCCCGGGCCTCGACGACGCCCTTGGGCACGCGTCCCAGGTCCCGCATGTTCTGAGCGTTGAGCATTTTCAGTGGGTTGCTGGAGCGCCGCAGTTTGCCGGTGGGCACCGTCTTGAAGGCGATGCCCTCGGCAGGGGCGACGCGGGCTTCCAAGCCTTCGGCGGTGCCGACCCACAGCACGTCGAGCGTGGCGCCGTGCTGGGCCAGCACGGTTTCCATGGTGCGGACCGCGGTGAGGGCGGGGTACGTGTGCCCGCCTGTTCCGCCTCCGGTCACCATCAGCCTGAACGGCCGGCGGAAGGATGCGAAGCGGGAGGCGAGGTCGACGACGGTCACGGCGTGACGGCTTCCGATCGTGAGGGCTCCGGGCCCACGCCGGAGCCGGCAGGCGTGCGAACCTCCCGGACGATATCAGCGAGCCTCACCTTCGTGAGGAGCCATCCGAGCCCGGCCACCGTGTCTCCCATTTGGTTGACGTACGTCTTCAGCGTCCTGCGCTGCCTGCCGGAGAGCACGAACTCCCGCTCGCCCGGCTCGTCGAGTTTGTACCGGCGCACGTCGGCGACGTTCACGCCCGCGCGGTCGTCGCGCAACAGCCTCTCGATGTCGAACACGGCGACCTGCGTCAGCTTCTCGGGCGGGTCCGAGACGAAGACTTCCGACAGCTTGAGCCGGTGAAAGGTGGCGCCTTCGCGCACCACCCGTGCCACGAGGCTGCTCGCGCCGGTCGTCGCTCCGGCCGCGCGCAGCACGTCGAGCGCGGCCCGCACGCCAAGGTCGGCCAGGTCGTCCAGTGCCTCGGAGATCATCCGTATGCGGTACGTGTACAGGAGGTTGTTGCCCAGCTCCCCGCTGATGTACCGGTCCACGTTCGCCGTGGCGTACGACATCAGCTCCTCGCGCGAGTCGAAGAGCTGGCTGTCGGTCTCCTCCAGGAACCCTTCGAGCACGCGCGCCAGGTCTGGGCCGTGCTCCAGCTTCAGGCATCGTTGGAGCCAGGTCATCGGGGACACGTGGTGTGCCCGCAGCATCGCCACGATCGTGCCGAAGACGCCGCCGTTGTACAGCGCGGACACCAGCAGGTCCATGACCCGGCACTCGCGGTACTCCTCGTACGACAGGTCCGGCAGGGAGACGCACACCTCGTCCAGCTCGGCGGCGCGAATCTCCTCGCCCAGCAGCTTGTAGCGGCCGAAGCAGCGTGGGATGACCCGCCACTTCGTGTTCAGACCCCACCGCTCCCGGTACGCACGGTCGTACATCTCGGAGCTGGGCAGCAGCGTGAGCTGGAACAGGTTGAGCCGGTCAAACCGGGCGTCCACCAACCCGCGCAGGCTGTCGAGGTGCTTGGCCTTGGAGTCGTCGGGCAGCGCGAGGATCACTTCGCTGTACGACTGTGCCCCGGCCTCCGCCGACTTCAGGGCGATCTCCATCATCTTGTCGGCGCTGATGTTCTTGCGGGCCACGGCTGCAAGCACGTTCGCGTCGAGGCTCTGAACGGAACCGGACAGGCTGATGGTGCCGGGCACCTGTGCCACGGCTTCCAGCACACGGTCGCGCTGGTTCTTGCCGGTCGTGACGTTGACGACGCGCGGCCAGCCGTAGAGCTGCTGGCACTCGGACAGGACCTGACAGGTGTGCTTGTCCTCGGGGAACATCCCGAAGTTGCTGTCGGTGATCAGCAGTTCATTGCGAGCCAGGCCGGCGGCGACGAGCGGTTTCATCTTCGCGCCGATGTAGTGGAGCTCGGCCGCCACCTCCTCGCGCGGGCGTTTGGCGACGCGGGAGAAGTACGACTGGCCCTCGGTGCAGAACGTGCACGAGAAGGGGCAGCCTCGGGTGGTCGTGATCGTCGGCACGCCTCCGCGCGCGAAGAACTCGTCCAGCAGTCCGGCGCAGTAGGGCGAAGGTACGTCGCGCAGGTCGCTGATGCGCTGGCGGGTACTCGGGGTGAAGACGTCGCGCCGGTCGGCCGTCATGGAGTGCACGCCGGGAATCGTGTCCCGAACCGTCTGGGGCGGCTTCCCGTTGAGATGCAGCAGGAGGTCGGCGAACGCGATCTCGCCCTCGCCGTCGACGTAGAAGTCCGTGGCCCCCGCGAGCCGCTGGTGCCAGAAAGCCACCTGGTCGGCACGCGGCAGCGGATAGTGCGGGCCGCCCATGACGACGACCGTCCGCGGGAACCGCCTCTTGATCAGGCGGGCGAACGCGATCGACAGGTACGCGTTCCAGATGTAGTGCGAGAACCCGATGACGTCGGGTGGTCCCTCGGTTTCGAGTGCGGTTGCCAAGTCCTCGGGGAACTTGAAGATCCGCGGTGCGTGCTCGAACTCCATGACGGTGGCGGCGTGCGTGGCGAGGCCGGCGACGGCCTGCGGCATCGTCTCGGCGGACACGGCCTGCTGTGTGTACGTCAGGTCGCACAGCGACACCTTCAGGCGCAGCACCGGCCGCATCTCGGCCGGGCGGGATGCCGCCGCCGGTACGGGCAGCGGCATCCCCAAGTCGACGGCCGTCATCAGGCGGTGGTCTTCGTGGCGCGGAGGAACATCTGCCACAGCAGGCGGCGGCGCCCCTCGGGCACCGTCTCCTGGTTGTCGCCCAGCTTCTCGCGGCCGTGCACGCAGTAGTGCTGGTTGACGACGATCAGGTCGCCGAAGCCGAGTGGGAACCGCTGCTGCTCGGCGATCAACTCCCGCTCCAGGGCGCGCACGGCGCTGGTGTGCGGGTCCGTGGGATCCATCTCCGGCAGCATCTTCGCGGTGAACCGGACGAAGCCCTCGGCTGGCGGGAGGTTGTCGAGGACGGGGAAGGCTGCGTACTCGTCGCCGACGCCGGTGAGATCGTAGAAGGCGCCGTCGCGGTAGACCGGCTCGGCCAGCAGGGCGCGTTCGTCGCCGCTGAGCCGCTCCACGGCTCGGCGGAGCTGGGAGACGATGCTGAGGCCCTCGCCGCGCGGGTCGGGCCGGACGCACAGGAGCGCGCTGTAGTCCGGCGGCAGGGTCGCGTTCACCAGGTCGATGTGCAGCGGGTTGTAGCCCGAGCCCGTGGCACGCATCGGGGCAATGGCCAGATTCGTGCCGAGGGGCTTCCACAGCGGCCATTGGTCGAAGGCCCGCAGCGGCGTGCCCAGCCAGGACAGGATGACGGTCGCGGCCTTCTGCCCGTCATCGAGTCCGTAGTGATCGAGGAGGGCTCCCACCTGCAGAACGGCAAACCCATCGCCGTCCGGGTCGTCGAGGAGGTCGCGGCAGCGCCGGACCATCACCTGCGCCTCGGGCGACTCGGCGCGGACGCCGTCGTACGCCTCGGCCGCGTCCGCGCACAAGTGGCCTCGTTCGAGCTCGGGTGCGGGCAGGTCGATGACCCGCTTGCCGAGGAGCTCGACGAGCGTTTCAGGAAGCGGGATGCGGAATCCCGTCAATGCCGTGGCCATACGGGCTGTCTCCAATGTCTTCGAGGCTCTGCCGAGCGGATGGGGCCCTGCGCGGTAGGTGCCGTGCACCACGAGTGGGAGGCGGACGGTGCCGCTTCCCTGTTGGCGCTGGGATGTTGGGCCGCCCCGGGCGTACGCTCGTCACAGCTACGGGCGCGGGGGGCGGAGTCTTCGCGTGCTGGGTGGGCCTAGCCGTCGCCGGATACGGCGAGAGCCGTGGTGTGGGTTTGCGTGGGCTGATTGCTGCCTGATGTCCGCAGCGGTCCTCGGCGGCCTCTGGCTTCTGGCCTGCGGTCAGCCTCTTCGTCCAGGTCGACGACGGTGACCTGGCGCAGTTCGCGCACGAGCTGCGAAGCGAGGAACCACGGCGTAAACCGTCTCTCTTTGTACGGCAGCGGAGTGCGCGCGGACTCGCCGTCGAGTTCAATGGACTCAGGTCGCCCATCGGGACCGGTGCGATAGAGGGTCCCGATTACTCCATGCAGGCGTGGGACCTTAGCCCGAAGGGCGACGGCTCCGTCCCGTACGAGGTGTCCGCACTGCTCGACCGCGGCCTGGGCATGCTCCAGGCACAGGGGCGGCTGAGCCGTGAGGTGCCCCTCCCAGCCGTGCGCCGGCATCTCGGTGCGATATGTGGCCAGGAACAGGTAACCGAGCGCGGTCCGACTGGATTGCTGCACGCACACCTGACACCGCAGCGCCTCCATGCACTCCCGCTGGCGCGACGGATGCACATCCCTCCACCGCGGTCTTCCGACGACCTCGTTGCCATACCGGGACTGGGAGCAGCGTGCCCAGAGCACACCTCGCTCGTCTCGATCGCCCAGCCCTTCGTCCAGGTAGAACAGACCCTTGCCGTTGGGGCGCAGGCTCAGGTTCGACAGCGTGTCGCCTTGTTCGCCGTGGCGGGCGGTGATGTAGGGGACGAGAGGACTGGCTGTGTCAGGCCTGCTGATCATCCGGGTGCCTCTCTCGACGTAGCGCGTGTCATGAGGCGGCATCTCCCATCAGGTCGAGAATCACGAGGATGGCCAGGGCGAACCGTCGGAGGTGGCCCAGTGCGTCGTCGGGGCGGGGGTGCTCGGCGCTCAGGTAGATCAGGTGCCGCATCTCGTCTTCCGGGTATGGCAGCACGAGGCGCGGAACGACCTCCACGAAGTTGGTGGCCGCCGTTCGGAACCACTCCGCGATGACCGTGACCTCAACCGGGGCGAGGTCCGCGTACTCCCCGAGTACGGCCTCCAGGTCGTCGTACAGGTGCTCGTAGACCGCCTCCTCGGCCAGCGAGCGGCGCAGGGAGTACAGGAGCGTGACCAACGTCCCCTGGTCGTCAGAGGTTTGCCGACTCAGTAGCTGCGCGGCGACGTCGTCCGTCACTGCGGCCATCACGATCCCCCTTCAGGGATCGCGAGGGAGCACCACGTCATCCTGCCGTCGGGGCTGACTCCCCATTCCTTCGCGAGCGCGGCGATGAGCAACAGCCCGCGGCCGTTCTCGGCGGCTTCTCCCGCATTGCGCAGCCTGGCCGGAGCCGGGTTTCCGTCGGTGACCTCGATGCGCAGTTCGCCGTCGGAGCTGATCACCCTGAACCCGACCGGATTCCCTCGGCCGTGTCGTACGGCGTTGGTCACCAGTTCCGAAACAACAAGCGTCGCCGCCTCGCACACCACAGTGAGACCCCAGAGGCGGAGGTGGGCCGATGTGATCCGTCGCATCTGCCCGACGCGAAAGTCAGTTGGGAGGAAGTCCACCTCGAAGCCATACCGGTCGGGCTGATCTGAAGGTGATCCAGCCGAGCCGTCGGCCGTGTCGGCTTCCCCTGCCCCGGTGGGCACCGTCATGGTTGGTTCCGTCGTCATCCCGCCTCCGAGAGCATGGGCGGAACGACCGTCTCCAGGACAGCCTCGAACCCTCGCGGCATGGCGAAGCGGGGATGCCCAAGGGCACGCCAGCAGAGACGAGATCCGGTAAAGGCGCGGCGCCCGTGCAACCAGCGTTCGTTGTCGATCAGATAGCCCTGACCGGGCGCCAAGGGCAGAGGGATCTGGTGACGTACGGCTGCAGCCCTCAGTTGAGGGACATAGGGCTGAACGATCGGGCTCCAGCGCGCGAGCCCGTCAAGCCGCAGACGAACCGAAACGCGCTGATCAGCATGGACGGTGAACACCTGTGTGGCGTGGCCGTCTCCGGCTCCGAAGAACGCTGTGCGGGGCTGTGCCAGTGCCGGACCGGCTTCCCGCTCACTGGTGAAGAGGCCGGTGTGGACGGCCTGCCCATCGGTGAGCAGGGACTCCCCGCCTGCCACCGCGGCCTGTCCGCACACGAGAAGCATCAGCCGGGGCGGATCGGGCGTGCCGGACCGTTCGGTGTGCGGGTCGAGATCACCGTTGCCGAATCCTGCGAAGCCCGCCCGATGCGTGTGTCGACGGGTGTCGCGGATGGTCGTCAAGCCGTCCGATTCGCTGTCACGATGCGGTACGACGTTCATGATCCGGTTGGCGACGGCGAGCACGGCGTTGCGCGAGGTGAGGCCATCGAGCGTGACCAGTCCGACGTCCCGCAGCTGTGCCGCGAGCATCGTCTCTGCCCCCGGTGCCGCGAGGTCGATGCGGTGGTACGCGAAAGCGTCGGTGTACGGCTGAGGCGCTCGGCGCATCACGGATCTCCTTCGCTGCGGTGGGGTGCTCCCACTGTTCGGAGCGACTGGGCCTGCGGTAAAGCGACAGACTGTCGACTCGGGCAATTCGCCCGTTAGGGACGGTTGCTGTGGGGGTCGTGGTACGTTCCGAGCACCCCCGGCCATGCCCGCAATCCGAGGAGAGCGATGGCGTACAAGCCCCCCACCTGGCCCGTCTCTGTCAAGGGCGTGGCAGTGGACAGCCGTCGACGCGTACTGCTCCTGAAGAACGAACGCGAGGAGTGGGAACTGCCCGGCGGTCGCCTCGAAGCAGACGACCCCACACCGGAGTTGACGGTGGAAAGGGAGATCGAGGAGGAAACCGGCTGGGAGGTGGAAGCAGGCCCGCTTCTGGACGTGTGGATCTACCAGCCCTTGCCCGAGACTCTGCCGGACCGGCGGGTAGTGATCGTCACCTACGGCTGCACCGTGCTCACCCCGGACAGGGAGCCCGTAGTGAGCAACGAGCACAAGGAGATCGGTCTGTTCACCGCGGAGGCGGTGCCCGGCCTGAACATGCCGGACGGGTACAAGCAGTCCATCGCCGCCTGGTACGAGCGGATGTAACCGGCCGTGGCCAGCGGGCAGATGGCGCGCCGGGCGCAGCACGTCCTGTGGCACTGGGCCACGCCCCAGGCGGAGGCGATCCTCGCCACGCGCGACCTCGGCGCCATCCTGCGCTTCCACCGCACCGTGCACAGCATGAACCAGACCGAACTCGGCCGACTGCTCGGCTACGACAAGACGTACGTCTCTCATCTCGAACTCGGCAAGCGCAGCCTGGACGACATCGGCTCCCGCCGACACGTCGCCGAATGCCTCCGGCTTCCCCCGCACGTCCTCGGCGTCACCGACCCCGCCGACACCGACCACCGCGCCATGCTGCAGTTCGGCGAGTCCACCGTCCGCCTGGCCGAGATCGCGCGGCAGTCCGGCCATGCCTCTGAAGCCGTCGCCGAACTGTGGCCACTGGTGGCCCGGTTGGAGGCCCGAGTGGAGGACGGACACACGGAACGGGACGTCCTGCACCTCCTCGCCCGCGCCCGCGTCGGCCTCGGTGTCGCCCTGGGCAACGTCCTGCCGGAAGAGCGGCTGAGCACCGCTGCCCGCTGGACCTCGAAGGGCATCGACGTCGCCCGCTACTTCGACGACCCCGCCTTCACCTCGTACGTCCTGCGTATGCATGGCAACGAGCTGCGCAAAGCCCGTATCCACGGCGCCGCCGTCGAGCGATTGCGGCACGCTGTCGCCCTCGCGCCAAGTCAGGAGGCAAGGGCCGCCGCACTCCCCCTCCTCGCTCGTGCCGCCGGCGCGCTCCGCAATCGGCCCTTGTTCGACGAAGTGATGCAGGAGACCGACCGACTCCTCAACCAGACAGAGCACACATCGCTGTTCAACCCGTATGCACTGCACGAGATTCGGTTGCGCGGGTTGATCTCCACCGGCCGGATCGACGTCGCCATACAACTGGTCGAGCAGGGCAGCCCTACGCCAACGACCACCGTCGCACCGCAGTGGCGCGTGATCGAACTCATCACCGTCGCCCAAGTACGGTTGGCCGCCGACGACTGCTGCGGCGCCGCGCAGTCCCTGCACACCGCCGTCGACGAAGCTGTCCGCCAGCGCCTTCCTCACCAATTGCAGCGCATCGTGCGCGCGACCCACCATCGGCTGCCGGAGATCAGGGAAGTCGCAGACCATGCCCTGGACCGGATTCGGCAAGAGATGGCCGCGTAACTTGATCTCATCCCAGAGCAGCATCGGCTGGCTTCGGTCGCCCGACTTCAGGAACGTGGTCATGGGCCCATCGCACCGCGCGACAAAGCCGTCTACCAGGGGAATCCAGAGGGGGAAAAAATCTGTCAAGGGGGGAAACCCAGAGGGGAATTGAGGCCATGATTGGATTCCGCCCACCACAGAGGTCACACTCATGCCAGATCCGTTCGCCGAACTGATGATCCGGCTCCGGAAGGACGCAGGCCGGACGCAAGAGCAGCAGGCAGACGCGATCAACGCTGTCTCCGGCCGGGCAACCCTGACCCGCCGGGAGATCAGCCGCTATGAGAAGTTCGAGAACGTCCCTACGAACCACACACTGGTCCACATCGCGGCGGCCTCCGGTTTCCCCTACGAAGAACTACTGCGGGAGGCCAAGGCCGCCCGCGCCCGGCGAAGGAGGGGGAACGTCCGTGAAGACGAGGACCAAGACGACGTGAAGCGCCGCACGCTGCTGGGCAGCGCCGCCATCGGCGTAAGCGCGGCTGCCGAGCCCTGGGGGCGGCTCGCCTTCGCTCTCAGCAAGGGCTCCCGCATCGATACGCCGGCTGCGGTCGCGCTCGTCAACCGAGCTGCTGACCTGCACGTCCAGGAACTCAATCTCAGTGCCCGCCGCCTGCAAAGCGCGGTTGAGTCGCACCTTGACGCGATCACGGCAGCCCTGCCTCACGCTGGCAAGCACGAGCGGGCTCTCACCATCGCAGCCGGGGAAACAGCCGCCCTTGCCGGATGGGTGGCCTGGGATCTGGGCGAGTACGACAAGGCTGGCGCCTATTACGACGCCACGACTGAGTGCGCGGCAAAGGCTGGGCATCCTCCCCTCAGAGCCTTGGCCCTCACCTACGCCAGCTACGGGGCTCCGACACCGAAGAGGAAGCTAGAACTCCTGTCTCAAGCCTCCCAGGATGTGCGCGGCCACGGCAACGCCACTGCCGCAGCCTGGGTCCTCGGAAGGCACGCGGAGGAAGCTGCCGCGGTCGGCGACGAGACAGGTGCGCTGCGTGCGCTTGACCGAGCACTCTTCGCTTACGACTTCGCGGATCACATCAACGAACAGGCATGGGTCCGCTTCGTGACGCCGTACCGGATGGATTCGTTGGCCCTTTCCGTGTACGGGCAGTTGGGGCGATCCGAACTCGCCGCCACAGCCGACACCGCGGTCGACCGCCTCGGGGACGAACTACCGGATGGCGGCGTCGTCGTCCTCGGTGATCTCGCCTCGGCCCTGCTGCGCGGAGGCGATGTCGAACAAGGCATCTACGTGTCGCGCCAGTTCACTGCCGCATCACAAGCCAAGCCCAACACGATGGGCAAGGAACGCGCCGCGAAGATCGCCGCATGGCTCCCGAACAGTGAACGGGAACTCGCCTATCACCTGCGGCAGTTCGCATCCTGAATCGAGCCCCTCGTCAGGTACGCGGGCAAGCTCAGAACACGACCGCCGTCGCACGGCACGCCGCTCGTCAGTCCCGCGTCGTCTCCTGAACGACCCACGACAGGTACGCCTCCGATCCGCCGGTCACAGCCAGCGTGACCCATTGGGGGACGTCGTACGGGTGCGTCTCGGACAGCCATGTCTCCAGCTGCCGGAGACGGTCAGCCGTCGTCATGTACGAGATACGCCACTCCTGCGCCGTCTCGACTTCGTTCTTCCACCAGTACACGGCGGTAATCGGCCCATCGATGTGAACGCCGGCTGCCAACTTGCCCTCGACCGCACCCCGTGCCAGCGCCCTTGCCTGGTCCTCGTTGTCGATGGTCGTCTGCGCGATCACAATTTCGTTGGCCATGCGGCTGCCTCTTCCAGCTCGGTGTATCACGACCCTACCCAGCCGCCTCTGGTGCTCGCCCGCCGCTTCCGAGGCGTCGGGGGCAGGGGCCAACACCTTAGGCAGAGCCTGGGCTGGCATGATCACTGCATGGCTGAGGGTGAGGAAGCAGTGAGCGTTTTCCAACCTCACGCTGATGCGTGGTGAAGGACGAGAACGGCCTTCACCACGTCGGTGATCCGGTTGGTGCTGCAGCGGAGCTTCCGCAGGAGGCGCCAGCCCTTGAGGGTGGCCATGGCCCGCTCGCCGAGGCAGCGGATCTTGGCGTGGGTGGTGTTGTGGCGGCGCTTCCATCTCTTGAGGCGGCGGCCCCGAAACGGAACCCGGACGGATCCGCCGGCGCCTTGATATGCCTTGTCCGCCCAGCATTTGAGCCCTGCGTCGGCGAGGGCTTCGATGATCCCGTGCGTACGGGCGGCGGTCAGGTCGTGGGTCGAGCCGGGCAGAGCCGGCGAGGCCCAGAGCAGTCGTCCGAAGGGATCGGTGAGGACCTGGACGTTCATGCCGTGGCGTTTGTGTTTCCCGGAGTAGTACGGGGTGTCGGCGGCAATGCGGTCGATCGGCAGCAGGGTGCCGTCGAGGATCACGAACGCCTTCGTCCGGATCGTCTTCATCGCCTCGGCCAGGGACGGGGCGAGGGCGGACAGGGCTTCGACGGCTTCACGTATGTAGCGGTAGACGGTCGCGATCCCGATGCCGAACCCGGCAGCGAGCTGGGCGTAGGTGTCACCGCACCGCAGGTGGGCCAAGGCGAGCAGGGCCTGGCGTGCGGCGGGAAGGCGCCGCCATCGTGTCCCGATCTCCTGTCGCCTGGCTGTCAGTTGTCCGGTCAGGAACCGCAGGGTGCGGTTGGACAGATCAATCGAGGACGGGTAGACAAGCACGCGAAGCTCCTGGCGGACACAGGTGATCTTGGTCGAGAACCCATCTACCAGGGGCTTCGTCGTTGCGCAGGACTGTCCAACTCGCGGTCAGCGCAGACAACTTGTAGGGTCGGGGGCTGGCGCGGTGGCAGAGTGCTTCCGCTCCGTTTCCAGCCCCCGCCGCTTCGAACCGTGCATGCGGTTCTCCCGCACACGGCTCACCGACGCCGTTCACCGGCGGCATTCGGTCTCTCCCGCCAGGGCTTTCCGGCCCTGGGTGCCACGACGGTTCCGTACTGGCTGACCAGTCCGAGTTCGTTCGGGGACGAGATCGTCAGCACCCACCAACCGAAGGCCCGGCTGCGCCGGTGCTTCCTGCTGATGAAGTGCGCGACACGTTCCCGCGCGAAGCGGCCGATCTTGCTGAAGCGGCGGGCAGAGTGGCCGTAACGGAAGTACGCCATCCACCCGCGGAGGAACAAGTTCAGGTCCTCCACGATCGCTTCGGCACGCAGCGGGAGCCTGCGCCGGGCGGTGATCTCCCGGATCCGGTCGCGGGCATGCTGCATCGCCCTGTTCGAGGGCCAGCGGGCGAGGAACTCAACGCGTCGGCGTCCGTACAGTCCCCTGGAGCGGACCTGACGGTGATGGAATCCGAGGAAGTCGAACCCCTCTCCATCCGTCGCCAGATGCACGATCCGGGTCTTGGACGCCTTCGGCCTCAGCCCCAACTCCCCCAGCAGTTCGACCAGTCGGGCAAGCGCCCTCTCTGCCTGACTGCGGGAGAAGCACATCACGACCAGGTCGTCGGCATAACGGACCAGGATCCCGTCGTGCTCGTCCCATGCCCGGTCCAGCCGGTGCAGATAGACATTGCACATCAACGGTGAGATCACACCGCCTTGCGGGGTTCCGGTCACCGGCCGCCGCACCTGCCCGTCCTCCATCACCCCTGCGCGCAGGATCTGCCAAAAGAGCTTGAGGACGGACTGATCGCAGACGCGCTCTTCGACCGCGCGCATCAACTCCTCATGCGGGATCGCCGAGAAGCACTCGGCGATGTCCGTCTCCACCACCCACCGCCTGCCCCGATGATGCTCATCGATCAGCACCTGCAGGGCGTCATGCGCCGAGCGTTTCGGGCGGAACCCGAAGCTGCACGGCAGCATGTCGGCCTCGAAGACCGGCTCGAGCACGATCTTCATCGCGGCCTGCACGATGCGGTCACGAACCGTCGGGATGGACAGCGGCCTTTGCTCGTCCCTCACCCCCGGCTTGGGGATGAACACCCGGCGGGCAGGCAAGGGCCGATACCGTCCCTGCCTCAACTCGTCGGCCAGTTCGCCGAGGAGACGGTCGATGCCGTATTCCTCGACGCCGGCCAGGGTGGTGCGGTCGATGCCCGGTGCACCGTTGTTGGCACGCACCATGGCCCACGCGCGCCGGAGCACATCCCTGCGGTGGATCTTGTCTCCCAGCGCGTGGAACCGCCGTCCGGGATCGGCCTTGGCCGACCGGTAAAGCGCATGCTGCAAGGCGCGGACCTTGTCCGAGGGAGTACGTCCCCCGACGGCGGGACTAGCCATACCGGCACTCACCGGGCCCCTCCTTGTCACCATGACGCACCGACGAAGCAGTGGCCCTTCCCTCACCGGGAGTTGTGTTGTCTCCTCGGCTCAAGCGGTACTACGGCCACCTCCGACGCCCACCCGGCCCGCGTCCACTTCCCGGGGTCACCGGTTATAGGACGCGCCGCTTCCGATGACGTCTATCCGCAGGTCATCGGGCCGGGGAGGGCCTCCCCAGTTCCCGCCGCCACCTTCGATACGTTCCGCGCCCCATACGCCGGGGAGTCCTTCGCGGCTGCCCGTCCAGGATCTTCACCGCTTCCATGGCCTTCACCCCGATTTCGAAGGGCTCGGCACTCCCTCGTTCCACCCGAAAGAGTGGCTGAGTAACGACGCCGCAGGCTTCGCGTGATGCTACGGACCGTATCGTCGCTCCCCCTTACAGGGCCTTTGACGCTGGGCTTCGACGCCGGACGTTTCCCTCCGACGCCGCCAGCCTGCTACCGGGCCTCCTGGCAGCTACCCGGACCGGACTTCCACCGGCAGGCGACGACGAGCTTCCGAACAGCAAGAACACCGCTACGTCACGGTGTCACCTCCTGTTCTGCTGGGCGCACGGAAAAGGCTCAGTAACTGAAGCAGCACCGGTGTCACTCACAAAGACCCCGCGGATGGGCTGGCGACGCATACCGATGTGGGCTGCTGTCGGCGGCATCGCGGTCGTCACAGCTGGCGTCACGCTTTGGGTCTGGGCGCCCTGGGTCGACCGCAGCCCGTTCACCGCCTACACGGTAGGGGTGCAGGACGAGGAGCACACCGTTCCGGGCTCGACACCCGACAGCTGCGTACGCACAGCTGCCTCCGAAGAAGAGACCGTCATCTACGACGAGGATGGTAAGAAACTCGCCTCGGGAAGCGCCGAGCGAGAAGGCGAGCGCCTGGGCTCCGAGTTCGGAGAGTGGGCTGGGGACTGTCTCATCGTGACTCGAATCGACAATATCCCCGGGGGCTTGGGCACATACCTGACTGAGTGGGGCGGAGGCGACCGCACCGAAACCTCGGAAGCGGAGCTGCGCCTTCCCTTGGAACAACGTCGTGAGCGGTTCAAGACGATGGACAAACCGAAGTAGCCCGTGTGCGGTCTACTGGTAGCGGCGGGGCGGGCGTCACGGCCATCGTCGCCTCCGGCTCGGCCTCATCAGCCAAGCCGTCCGGCGCGGGGCCCTGGCAGATCTGCTCGATATGCCACGCACGCTCTCCCGGACAAGTAGCAGCCTGCTTTCGACGCGAAGGCGAACCCACTCCCTCAGCATGACGGCAACCGGCCTCTGACAGCCTGACCCCCCGTCAACTCTCTTCAGGAATGGGATTCCTTCAAAACCGCAGCCACCTGAGCAATAGACGTACGCCATCTACCCAATGAATTGATCTTCCTGACGCGGGCTCGACCCGCCGCACCACAATCAAGATTTCAGCTCAACTGAGCCAAACCTTCTGCCGTGAGGCCTCACAATCCACTGCTTAGATGCTCGACACGGCCGTCGCTGGCGTGACCGCCATCATGCGGCAGGACGGCAGTTCCGAGGGGGTCCCGGCGATGAACCGGATGGAGAATTCCTCACCGCCCTGCCGGGCCAGATAAAGGCGCCGCGGCTGATTCGACGCGGGGTGCGTGATGGTGGGCAGGTCAGGCGCATCCCAGAGCTTACGAGCGGTCGGGTCGGCCCGGACGGTCTCGATCACGACCCGCAGGCGCTCGTCGTTGCGCCACTGTTCGGCGTGAACACGCAGTTGGGCGATCATCGGCAGCGCCCACTCGTCTTTCCAGTTGACGAGCTGCGTACGCGCTTCAGGCCAGGTGAGGGCCCATTCCATCACGTTGAGGCCGTACCGCATCCACGGAAAGTACTCCAGGGTCTTGGCGTTGTACGCCAAGACATCCCAGCGGTGGTCATTGAGATAGAGAGCCCACGTGCGACTCTCCTCGATGAAGGCGCGCATCGGGTCCGGGAGCAGGGCACTGAGGTGACTGACAGGCGCCGCTGCAGGGGCATGCCCACGGGTGACGCGGTAGACGATGTCCCATTCCTCGTCGTTCAGGTCAAGGATGCGCCGAACTGCTTGCAGGAAGGAGTCACTGTAGTTGGCGGGTCGCCCGGCCTCCAGGCTGTTGTACCAACGGCGACTGACGCCGGCCAGCCGGGCTGTCTGGTCCTGCGTAATTCCAGGGGCCCGGCGAGCCCCGAAAGCAGCATCAAAGCCCGGTATGTCTGACGTGCTACGACGCGCCCGCGCTTGCTGCAGAATGCGGGTGACGATCAGGCTCTGCATCCCACTCTCATTCATAACGTTCACATAACGGCAACCAGTGAGACCCGCATCACATTCCCCATGCATTCACACTCCCCATGCCCTGCAAGCCATCCAGCACATCACGGCCTGCATTCAAGGGAGTTGACGTCACACACCTTGTCCAGCATTCGGACCCGGAAGTACCTTCGCCAGGCAATGGGAACTGTCAGTTCTCACCACCAGGATAAGCACGACCTATGCGTTCCTGTTACACGCGGAGTGTCGCCTTAATCTCACTGGCATCACCGCGGCGAGCCAATCGCCGCGATGGCGATTTCAATCCAGTTGGCTGCGTAAAGGATCTTCATGTCGCGCTCCGTTCTGATCATCGGCGGGAACCGTGGAATCGGGCACGCCACAGCCCGCGCATTCGCCCAGCGTGGCGACACTGTCGCCTTCACGTACCGCACCGACGGCCCCGCACCCGATCTCGTCATGGACGGCGCCATGGCCGTGCACTGCGACATCACCGACCCCGAGCAGGTCGAGCGCGCCTTCAAGGAGGTCGAGGCCGACCAAGGCCCTGTCGAGGTCCTGGTCGTCAATGCTGGCATCACCCGGGACAACCTGCTGCTGCGCATGCCGGAGGAGGACTTCGCCGCAGTCCTCGACACAAACCTCACCGCCGCCTACCGGCTGGCCAAGCGGGCCACCCGCAGCATGCTGAAGGCCAGGCGCGGAGGCCGGATCATCCTCGTATCCTCCGCCGTCGCTCTCAAAGGCGAAGCCGGGCAGACCAACTACGCGGCCTCCAAGGCGGGCCTGATCGGCTTCGGCCGCTCGCTGGCGAGGGAGATCGGCTCACGTGGGATCACTGTCAACATCGTGACCCCGGGCTTGACCGACACCGCAATGGCCGCAGCGCTGCCCAAGGAGCGCATCGAGAAGATCATCGGTGATGTGCCGATAGGCCGGATCGGCAGGCCGGAGGAGATCGCTTCGGCCATTTCCTTCTTGGCCAGCGAGGAAGCCGCCTACATCACCGGCGCGGTGGTCCCGGTCGACGGCGGCATCTCCATGGGGCACTGATTCTCCTCCACCACGGCCGGCCGCGCCTCCCTGCGGTGAACAGCCAGCGCTGGCTGATCAGGCCGTCATCCGAGTACGTCGGAGCCTGCTGCCTAAGCTGCAGCCCGCTGCCTCCCTTCGCAGGCGCGGCTGCCGCCGCCCTCCGCTGCGACTTGTAGAGAGTCCTTTAGCAAGGTCTGGATCTTGCCACAGGGCCCGCATATGTTCATCGTCCCTCGCCGGGCACCCCGCCCGGCGGCAAACGACGCTAGGAGCCATCTGCGGAACGCACAATCCAGCAGGGTGAGATAGCCCCGAAAACAGCGACGGCGCCCGTGGAGCGGTAACTCCCGGACGCCGAACGCCAAGTGGCACTCCTGCCCCGGCAAGGGCGGAGATTTACCCACCTTCACCGCACCGGTCCTTTCCTACGAGGCGCACCGGCGCGGGTTTCACCACGGAGGAGAGTCTTACATGCCGCCTGCCCTGCGCAAAGGGCCGGTGTCCCCGCCTCGTGCGGCAGCCGTCCTTGCTTCACCGCCCGATTCCCTCACCGCGCACCGGCTGCTCGATGCCCTTTCGCCGGAACCAGCCCCCGGCACCTGCCCCGCCTGGCGGGTGCCCCGATGAGCCGGGACACCCGCGAATGGGCGTGGGAGCACAGCGCCAGCCGCGGAAACGCGCGCCTGGTCCTGCTGTCGATCGCCGACCGGATCCCCGACGAGCAGTGCGTCGCCTGGGCGTCCCTCACCTCGCTGATGCGGCGTACGAACGCCAGCCGTAACGCGGTGCGTGGCGCCATCACGGCGCTGGCCGCAGCCGGCGATCTGGAGGTGCTCGACGATCTCGACGGCCCGCAGCACAGCACGGTCTACCGACTGCCGCGCGCCGCTGCGTGGCTGGCCAAGGTCGCGGCGGCCCGCACGAACGACCCCGAGGCATACATCGAGCCCCCAGCCGAGGCCGATCCGGTGCCCGCGCTGGACATCGAACGGCTGCGCAGGCACGGCATCTGGCCCAAGACCGGGCCGGAATCCGACCCCCCTCGTCAGGATCTGACCGGGTCGGATTCTGCACCCCCTCGTCAGAACCTGACCCCTCCCCGGGGCACATCCCGACCCCTCCTCGGGTCCGATTCTGACCCCCAGAACCGTAGTGAACCGAAGGTGAACCGTAAGTACAGCAGCAGAAGTGCTGCCGGCATCACCTCCGCTGCGGACTGGCAGGTCGACGACGCGAGCCTGTCCTGGGCCCAGCAGCAGGGACATCTCGCACGCCTCGGCGAGCAGGGCCTGCAGGCCGCCGACGCGAAGTGGCGCCACCACCGCGGCACCTGGAGCCCTCGCCCCGCCGCCACTTGGGCTGCCGACTGGCGGGCCTGGATCGCCCGCGAGCACAGCCCCACCCCCCAGCGCCCACACCTCTACGCCCTGCCCGGCGGCACTCCCGCGCCGCAGGCCGGGATGACCCGCACCGAGGCGCACATGGCTGCCCTGCTCGCCGCCGTCGATGAACCGACTGGAACGGAGTAACGACCTTGGATCGCCGCGAAGTTGCTGCCGTGCTCACCTACGTCGGCCGCCTGGACCCGCGCACCATCCGCACCGACGCGGGCGAGGCCCGCGACCAGCTCGCCATGTGGCACGAGCTGCTCAACGACGTCCCCCTCGCTACCGGCCAGGGCTGGGATGTCCGCGAGACCGTCCGCAAGCTCATCGTGAGGTCGCCGTACCCGATCCTGCCGGCCGACGTGGCCCGCGACTGGCAGGTGCATCGCCGCGACCGTCTGGCCCGGCATACCGACCCGACGCCCGTGGCCGACCCGGACAATCCGAAAGCCTGGAGGGCGGAGTTGCTAGCGGCGCGCGACGCCGTGGCTGCCGGGCAGGCCGCCCCCTCACCGCACCGTGGGATCACTGCGGGACGGCATCGGCCGGGACTCAAGGACCAACTGGCCGCCGTCGGCTCCTACATCCCGCCCGCCGTGCGCGCCGAGCTGGCCCCCTACCGGCCGGCCCGAGCCGCCCGGGAAGTCGCCATCGCCGCCGGAGGCCCCGATGTCCTCGGTGTGCCGTGCGACTGGTGTCACGCCCCCGTGGGAGAGCCCTGCCGCCGCCGTCGCATCAGCCTCGACGGCACGTCCCGGGGCAGTGCACCGCGAGCGACCGCCCATCCCGGCCGCATCGACCGCGCCCAAGAGGTGCGGGCCCGGCAGGCCTCGGCCGCCTAACCGCCCGCCCGCTTCTCCACCGAAACGTTCCGCCTGCGGTGCGACCCCATCCCGTACCCCGAACCCGTCTCGACGCCGACACACTGCACCCCGTCCGCCACCGGTGCCGCGTGCCCCGCGCCCGCCGAGGCGACTTCCGGAGACTGCCTTGCGCCACATCACTACCAACAACACGCCTACTCCGACGATTAGGGGTATCGCCGACCACAGTTGGCAGGAAAGGGCCCGGTGCCACGGCCTGCCGGCCAAGGTGATCGACGAGCTGTTCTTCCACGCGGCCCGCGACCGCTCGGCCATCGACGCCGCCAAGGCGATCTGCGGCGGCTGCCCGGTGAAGAAGGCATGCTTCGACTACGCCCTCGCCAACGAGCTCCGCCAGGGCATGTGGGGCGGGCTCACCGAGGTCGAGCGACGCCCCTGGCACGCGAAGGTCAACAAGCGCCTGGACTACAGCCGCGTCAAGGCAGCCTTCGAAGGTCGCGACGTCCATCTCAGCGACGCCGAGCGTGACGCCGTCACCCGCCACGCCTACGTACGCGGCTGGAGCCCCGAGCGCCTCGCGTACGCCCTGCGGCTCGAACTCGACTGGGCGCGTGACCTCATGCGCAACGCCGCCCATGCTGTCGCCGACCGCGACCGCTACTGGGGCCAGGTCGAACCGGAAGAGGCCGCCGCCGACGACGAGTACGGCCAAGAGGAAGGCGCCTCGGATGCAGACGCCGACGACGCCGTCTCCCCGGTGCAGGTACCCCGCCAGGCGCAGACCCACGCCCTCATCGCCGCTCTCCGAAAGGCCGCATGACTCACCCCATCGCCATGCCCTTCCTGCCTTCTGGTATCGAGCCTGTCCACCTTGTCGCGGCCGTCGGCATGCTCGCGCTGGCGCTGGCCCGATGGTCGGTCCGGCGCCGCTGGATCCGGGCGGGGAGCCCGCGCGCCTCCGCCCCCGCGGTCTGGGTCGCGGCCCTCGCCGCGCTCAACTGCACCGCCTACAGTGCCGATACCAGTTGGCGGTTCGCCGCCGACTACCTCGACATGGGCGGCACGGTGGAGCGGGCCATGATGTTCAGCGCGGCCGAGCTGGCGCTGTTCGCGACGGCGCTGATGGCCCGGCAGAACCTGAGGACCCAGGGAGCACCCGGCCTCCCAGGCGGCCTGGTCTGGGTGATCACCGGGGTGCAGATCATCCCCTCGTACGCCGAGTCGGGCAGCGTGGGCGGCACCGTGCGGGCCTTCGTCGGCCCAGTCATGGCGGCCGTGCTCTGGCACCTGGCCATGGGCATCGAGCTACGACTGCACAAGCCGGACGCCGCCTCGCAAGGACTCATCGCCACGCTCGGACGTGAAGGGCGCGAGCGGCTCCTCTCGCGCCTGGGTATCGCCACCCGCAACCGCGATGCCGCGCAGATCACCAGGGACCGGGCGACCCGCCAGGCCGTAGCCCTCGCCTCCCTGCTCGCCTCGATGCCCGAGGAACTGCGTGAGAGGGGCCGAGGCCGCCGGATCACACATCGCCTCCAGTCAGCTCTCGCGCGATCCGGCGTCGGCACCGACCCGGCGCAGCGCCGTGCGCTTCTGGAGCAGCTGGCTGCCCGACGGCACGCCACTGAACTTGCCACCGTGCCCCTTCCGTCGCCGTGGACGCAGACCTCGCCCGGGCAAAGCGCCGATCGCGGGCACCGGTCCCCTCTTCCTGTGTCCATCCCGACTTCGTCGGTGAACGAGACGCAGGCGAGCGATGAGGTGAGCGCGGTCCCCGACGGCGGTCCCCGAAGTGACGCATCGATCGAGGACCAGGTAGACGGGGACCGAACGGAGCCGGGGACCGGACACGAGCCCGTCGGGGACCGTCCCCACTTGAGCACGGTCGGCCTCGGGGACCGCCCTGCCGAGTACGGCTCGGGCGTACTGCATGAGGGGCAAGAACTGGCAGGCGCGGGCCGGAAGAACGTGCCCGCCGGGACCGAAGAGCCCGACGACGACGCGAGCGGCAGTGCCGACCATGTGCACGAATCCGCTGCTCAAGGAGGCAACAGCCCGTCCCCGGTGCCCACCCCCACCAAGGACGGGGACTGGGAACACCCAAACGCCGAAACGGGGACGCCGCCCGATGGGGACCGCCCCCACACGGTCCCCGACGACGGGGACCGTGAACACCCCGCCACCGATACGGGAACCGAGCCCCCTGGGGACGGTCCCCGCACCGTCCCCGTACGGCGGACCCCGAAGGCGAGGTCGTCCCGGAACCAGCCACGCGGCGGTCACTCCACTCGGTCCCGGCAGCAGCCGAAGCTGAGCGTCGAGGAAATGGTCGAGCGGGTCCGTCCCCATGTGCCCGCGCTACTCAAGCGCGACGGCAACGAGTCTCTGACCCGGGTTCAGCTCCGGGAGATCCTGCGCACGCAGCAGATCCGGGGAGGACGAAACGAGCGCCTGACACCAGTCCTACAGCAGCTCCGCAACAAAGCGAGCACCACGACGGCACGGAATGCGACTCGATGAAGAACTGCCAGCGCTTCGCCCGCATCAAGTCCGGCTTTGAGCAGGACATCCGCCTCCAGCGCGGTCATGCCGAGCGCTACCAGGGAAGCGTGTCGGCGAAGACGAGCGCAAGGAACGCCTTCTCCCTGACGCGCAACATGGCGCGGGCCTTGAACCGGCACCTCAATCGCTGCCCCGAGTGCGGCTGACTTCCGCAAACCATCAGGTCAAACCCCCTGCCTCCAACCGTCCTACCGGGTGGCACGGCCTCTGTCGGCCAACCGCCCTCGCTATGGAGGAACCCCCTACGCGTGCCCGTCACCCGCATACGCACTTGCCGACCTCCGCCGAGGCCGCCGCCTGCGCGGAGGTGCTGGTGCGCCATCAGCACCTGCACGCCACCGTGTTGACCCCCAGCGGCCAGTGGCGCGTCCAGCACCGCGCCGACTCCCCCGTCCAGCTCCTCTACGGCCCAACCGCCATGGTCAATCTCGCCGCCCAAATCCAGCACCGCATCCGCGCCCCGAGGAACCACACTCGATGACAAACCCGATGACATCCCCCACCACCTCAACAGGTAAGCCGGAGTCCAACTCCCGTTCAGCCCGGTCGGGTAGCCGGAGCCCATCTCTGGGCCCCGGCCCCCTCAGAACCGGACGTGCGCCTTTCAACGCATCCGGCTCAAGCAAGCCGCAAGGGCTTCGCTGGACGTCAACTTACGTCCCGATTTCCGTC
>NZ_JABERD010000117.1 GCF_013044505.1 Streptomyces sp. S3(2020)
CACGCCAGCCCCGGCGCCGGCCCGCCCCGATTTCCCGCGCCATGGGGTGACGGCGGCCCTCGCCTCCCAGGCCGGCGCCCCCTGCTGGCCCGCGCCGAACAGACCCTGGGTGACTACCGGGCCGCGGTCGAGGAACTCGCCTCGGGCGGCCTCGACGGCGAGGCCTTCCAGGCACGCACCCGCGGCCGCCGCGTCGGAGTCGTCGTCGACGGCGAGTCCGTATGGCTCTACGACGCCCAGCACGGCCGCTGGCTGTATGCCGACGGCACCCGGCTGAGCACCTTCGCGACGGACGAGGCACCCCGTGCCGCCGCCGAGGACCACGCCCCCACCCAGGTCGTGACCCCCGATGGCCCGTGACACGAGCCTCTTCTCCGGCAGGCCCTCCGAACTGATCGGCCGGCGGATCGCCGGCTACCGCATCGAGCGCGAGATCGGCCGCGGCGGCATGGCCGTCGTCTACCGCGCCCGCGACCTGCGCCTCGACCGCACGGTCGCGCTCAAGCTGCTCGCCCCCGAACTCGCCCGCAACGACACCTTCCGCCGCCGCTTCACCCACGAGTCCCGGGCCGCCGCCGCGATCGACCACCCGCACATCGTGCCCGTCTTCGAGGCGGGCGAGACGGACGGCGTCCTGTACATCGCGATGCGCTACGTCGAAGGCAGCGACCTGCGTCATCTCCTGGACCGCCAGGGCCCGTTGACGCCCGCGGTCGCCCTGCGCATCGCCGCCCAGGTCGCCTCGGCGCTGGACGCCGCCCACGAACACGGGCTCGTCCACCGGGACGTGAAGCCCGGCAACATCCTGGTCGCCCGCGGCACCGACAGCGACCACCCCGAGCACTCCTACCTCACCGACTTCGGCCTGACCAAGAAGTCGCTGTCCCTGACCGGCTTCACGACGGTCGGCCAGTTCGTGGGCACGCTGGACTACGTGGCACCGGAGCAGATCTCCGGCAAGCCGGTCGACGGACGCTGCGACGTGTACGGCTTCGCCTGCGTGGTCCACGAAGCCCTCGCCGGCCGCCCGCCCTTCCGCCGCGACGACGACATGGCCCTGCTGTGGGCCCACCAGTACGACGATCCGCCCCTGCTCACCGAGTTCCGCCCCGACCTCCCCCCGGACGTCGACGCCGTGTTCGCCCGCGGCCTCGCCAAGAGCCCCGACGCCCGCTACGACACCTGCCTAGCCTTCGTCGCGGCCCTGCGCGCGGCGCTGCCCGGCGGCCACGCGCCGACAGAGGTCGCACTGAAGCGCGAGCAGACGTCGGAGGAGGACCCGAAGCAGCCGCCACCCTGGGCCCGACCGGTCTTCAGAGGCGGCTAGTTCCGTTCAACGGCACCCGCCGCGGCGACACCTTGCGGTGCGAGACCCGCCAGCCGGTGCCGACCCGGACGACCGTGTCGTCGTATGTCACCGACCCGCACGAGCCGTCGGCCATGATGCCCAACCCCTTGGACCGGACCCGCACATGGTCCCCCGTGGCCTCACCGATCACCACGTTGGTGACGTGGTGCGCGACCGGATTCGCCGCTCCCAGGGCCAGGGCCGCCTCCCGCAGCGCGGCGACACCGGTGACCTCGCCCTGTCCGTAGTCGGAGAGGTCGTAGACGACGTCGGAGGTGAACACCTCCGGGAAGCGGTCGAGTTGTCCGTCGTCGACCAGATGGCCGTGGAGGGAGATCAACTCGGTGATGGCCAGGCGGTGTTCGAGCGGCAGTGTCATGGCCGCACACTGTCACGCCCGGTCTCGGCGGTCCCAGGCGTTTTCGCCTCGCCGGTCCGTCGCACCGGACGGGCGAGGAGGGCGCCCAGGAAGCCGGTGACGAGCCCCCACAGCGCGGCGAGGCCGACGGCGGGCCACAGTTCGGGTTCGAGGAGGAGCTCACCGTTCAGGTCGCCGCCGAGGTCGCCGATGCCGAGGACCGACAGGCCGTAGTGCGCGGAGATCCGGCCGACAAGGCAGATCATCAGCACCGTGAGCGCGAGCGCGACCGCCATGTGCAGGGCGTGCTGCCAGGCGCGCGTCCGGGCCGGGGAGCGCGCCGCCATCACGAACGCGGCGGCCAGCAGCAGGACCGCGTCCACGGCGACGAGCCACCACACCCGGCCGTCGTACTCGGCCAGCGTGCGCAGATTGAGCGCGGCGGTGTCCGTACCGCGCAGCACCTCGTCGAGGACATGCGGCATCGGCAGCCCGAAGGGGCCCTCCACCCGGCCGTTCCAGGTGGCGCCCAGGCCGATCGTGAGGGTCAGCCAGACCAGGTTCGGCATGCCGAGCAGGATCACGGCGAGCGTCGCCGCCGTATGCCCGCGCGTGAACGCCACGACGATGCCGATGACGACGCCCAGGGCCACGTAGGCCAGGAGCAGCACCACCATCGCGTACGCCGCCGGCCGCACGGTCGCCTGGAAGCGCAGCAGCCGGGCCGGCAGCGGGGCTCCGCGCGAGACCAGCAGGGCGAGCACCAGGACACCGGCCAGCCACAGCAGACCGAAGAACAGGGTCGTGGGCAGGTCCGTCTCGAAGCCGACCTTCGGCGAGACACCGAACACCTCGCCGAGGTCGGAGAGCGTGCCGTCGCCGAGCGAGAGCTGGAAGGTCTGCCGGGCCGCGAGGGCCAGTCCGATCAGCGCGAGCAGCCACAGCACGGCGACCCTGGCGGCCCAGCCGGCCAGTTCCCCGGCGCCCGCGACCGCCCGGTGCCGCAGCGGCCGCAGGAAGCCCGCGGCGATCACCAGCGCTCCGACGAGCGTGACGGACAGCGGGATCACGGTGAGGCCCGCCTGGGTGTCGGCCAGCCCACCGGCGTTCCCGGACAGCTCGATCGTGCCGCCGACCGCGGTGACCACCGTCGCCGCCACGACCCTGGGGAACGCGCCGTCGGGCAGGTCCGTCGCTCCGGCCGCCCACAGTCCCAGGGCCGCGGCGAGGCCCATGGCGATCAGTCCGGACAGGACCGCGAGGAGGGCCTGTACCCAGCCGTGCGGGGCGATGGCCTGGTCGGAGCGGGTTCGCGGGCTCACCCTGCCACGCTAAGCAGGGCCTGGGCGCCCCGCCCGCCGAGAGAGCCGTCCGCGTCGGCTTGCGGGCGGTACGGGACCGGAGCACACAATGAACAGGTCGTGGATGAAAGCGGTGAAAACACACAAAGGCCGCAGGAGTCCCACGTCGGGAAGAAGGGCTCGTGAGCGTCGAACCTCCGTCCTCCGGCCGCCCCACCGGACCGCCCTCCGGTCCGCTGTCGGGACCCTCCCAGCCACCCTCCGGGCCACCGTCACAGCCCCCGGGCAGCAGCGGGGGAGCGCCCGCACCGGAGCCGCACCGCCCCTGGTGGCGTTCCGTGCCCCGGGTCGCCCTGCTCGCCACCGCCGTCGCGGCCGCCGTGGTCCTGGGCCTCGTCCTCACCCGCCCCGACGGCGGCTCCGGCAAGAGCGGGAACAGCGAGGTCTTCCTCCAGGCCGCCGGCAAGAGCGGACCCGACCCCTTCACCGAGTCGACGGCGACGGACAGCTCCGCCGCGCCCGCCTCCCCGGCCACCGAGTCGGCCTCCGCGAACGCGGTACGCGGCGTCGACGGCGGCGCACCCGGCCTCTACGGCGGCACCCGCGACGTCGCCAGCTGCGACGTGGAGCGCCAGATCAAGGCCCTCCGGGCGAACCCGCCGGTCGACCGGGCCTTCGCCTCGGTCGCCGGGGTCCAGCCGTCCGGCGTCCCCGCCTACCTGCGCTCGCTCACCCCCGTCCAGCTGCGCATGGACACCCGCGTCACCAACCACGGCTACCGGGACGGACACGCCACCGCCTACCAGGCCGTCCTCCAGTCCGGCACCGCCGTCCTCGTCGACGACCGCGGCGTGCCCCGGGTGCGCTGCGCGTGCGGCAACCCCCTGACCCCTCCGGTCGCCCAGCAGAGCACCCCGAAGCGGACCGGCGACACATGGCCGTCGTACCGGCCCTCGAACGTCGTGGTGGTCGCGCCCTCGGTGACCGTCATCAACATCTTCGTGATCTACGACCACGACTCCGACGACTGGGTGGCCCGCCACCGCGGCGATCCGGGCCACAAGGACCAGCCCACCGATCCGCCGGTGAACCCGGCCTCCCCGTCCGCGAGTGTCATCACGCCGACCGCGCCCACGTCGCCGACGACACCGACCTCGCCGCCCACCTCACCCTCCTCCCCGGAGCCGTGCCTCACCACCGACACCGGCACTCCCACCGACACGGACACCCCCACCGGAACGCCCACGGACACCCCCACCGACTCGGAGACAGCGACACCGTGCCCGCCCACGTCGACCGCCCCGTCCTCGTCGCCGCCGACCTCCGAGCCGCCCACGTCCGACTCCGGGACGACCGAAGAGGAACAGCCGTCCGCGTACAGTTCCCCCGGTCCGCAGTGATGTCACCGACCGTGTGACCGACACGACCCGTTATGGGGACTGCGGAGCCGCACTCGGGGTACGAGCACTGGTGCAGCAGGCGTCCGGCCAGTCCGGCTTCCGAGAGAGAAACGCATGATCGAGCACCTGGACGGGGCAGTGATACCGACTGGTTTCGACGTGCCCGTGGATCCACTACGGCGGGCGGCCCACTACACCGGCGAACCGGGATGCATCGCCGAGGCCCGCAGCTTCGCCGCGCACTTCCTGGAGCAGCTCAGGACCGAGTGGTGCGCCGAGATCGGCGACCGGGCCGACGGCGAGGTGCTCCTGGTGGTGAGCGAACTGGTCACCAACGCCGACCGGCACAGCAACGGGCCGTACATCCTCGACCTGGAGGGCACGGACGCGGTCGTCACCGTGTCCGTCTACGACAGCAGCGCGGCACTGCCGTTGCGCTTCCCCAGGGACCCCGAGCGGGTCGGCCGGCACGGTCTGGAGATCGTGCACGCGCTGGCGGCCGAGGTCAGCGCGGAGCGGGTCCCGGTCGGGAAGAGAGTGAGCGCCGTCCTGCGACTCGGGAGGGGATGACCGCCGGAGGTACCTCCGGCGGTCACCTCTCGCCTGGCCTCTCGCCTCAGGCGCAGCCCAGCTCGCCCAGCATGCCCGTGCGCAGCCGCGTGATGATCCGCTTGATCAGCCGGGACACATGCATCTGCGAGCAGCCCAGCTGTTCACCGATCTCCGCCTGGGTGGCCTCCTCCACGAACCGCAGATGAAGTATCCGCCGGTCGCGCTCGCTGAGTTCGGCCATCAGCGGGGCGAGCGACTGGAAGTCCTCCACGAGGCGCAGTCCGTTCTCCTCCACACCGATGAAGTCGGCCAGGACCGACTCGCCGTTCTCGGGCCCGTCGCCGGTGAGCGCGGCGTCCAGCGACGAGGAGTTGTAGCCGTTCGCGGCGATCTGCGCCTCGATCACCTCGGACTCGGCGATGTTCATCAGGGTGGCGAGCTCGGCCACCGTCGGCTCCCGGTCCAGCCGGCTGGCCAGTTCCTCGCGCGCCTTGGCCAGTTCGACCCGCAGCTCCTGGAGCCTGCGCGGCACGTGCACCGCCCAGGTGGTGTCACGGAAGAACCGCTTGATCTCACCGACGATGTACGGCAGCGCGAAGGAGGTGAACTCGACCTCCCGCGACAGGTCGAACCGGTCGATGGCCTTGATCAGGCCGATCATGCCGGTCTGGACGATGTCCTCCATGTCGTCACCGCGGCCGCGGAACCGGCCGGCGGCGAAACGCACGAGGGACATGTTCATCTCGATGAGCGTGTTGCGCGCGTACTGGTACTCGTGCGTGCCTTCCTCGACCTCGGTCAGGCGCTGGAAGAACTGGCGCGACAGCTCCCGCGCGTCACGCGGAGCCACGCTCCGGGGGTCCACGACTCCCGGCAGTGATGTCTCACCCGTGCTGGCCCCGGCGGTCTTCTCCACGACCTGTGCCTCCGACCGGATCACGGCGGTGTCCATGTACCTCTCCCACGCAAGTCACGGCTTGACGTCAGCCTCTTCAGCCTCGGTTGTTTTCCGAAACTGTGCTTCGCGGTCCCTCGGGTACCCGGATCGCGACGACGTATGCGTGTGTCCGCCGCTGACCAGCGGGTCGCCCGCGGGCAGTCTCCCTTGCACCTACCCGGTACGTGACGGCGCATGCCGACCGGATCCGACCCGGTGTCGCACGGGCGGGCTCCGGTGATTCCACCGAGAGCGGAACGCTGATCCCTTCCCCTGTCGGCCACGGCTTCTAGGCTGAGGAGGTGAGCGAAGAAGCGACGAACCAAGCCCGCGTGATCCCCCTGCGCCCGGGGACCGCCCGCCCCGCCGCCGCACCGCCCCCCAAGGAGCCCTTGCTGCGCGATCTGGTCGGCGACGTCCTGCGCCGCGAACGCCTCGCCCAGGAACGCACGTTGAAGGACGTGGCCGACGAGGCGCGGATCTCCATGCCGTACCTCTCGGAGGTGGAGCGGGGCCGCAAGGAGGCCTCGTCGGAGGTCCTCGCGGCCGCCGCCCACGCCCTCGGACTGGGCCTCGGCGACCTGCTCGGACGGGCCCAGGGCGAACTCGTCCGGATCACCAGCCGGCACGCGGCCGGCAGCCGCAGGGCGACGCGCGGTTCGTCGTACGACGGGCTCTGCCTGGCCGCCTGAGCGGACCCGGCGCCTCAGACCCTCGCGAGGCGCCGGCTCACCACCTCGTCGGCCAGCCCGTAGGCCACCGCCTCCTCGCCGGAGAAGATCTTGTCGCGGTCCATGTCGGCGCGCAGCGTCGCCAGGTCGTGGTGGGTGTGGCGAGCCAGTACCTCCTCGACCTGGGTGCGGATCCGGACCATCTCCTTGGCCTGGAGGGCGAGATCGGAGATCGAGCCACGGCTGCCGCCGCTGGCCGGCTGCCCGAGCAGCACGCGCGCGTGCTCCAGCACGAACCGCCGCCCGGGATCCCCGCCGGCCAGCAGCACGGCCGCCGTGGAGGCCGCCTGTCCGACACAGAACGTCGAGATCGGCGCCTGCACGAAGGTCATCGTGTCGTAGATGGCCATGAGCGAAGTGAACGAGCCGCCGGGGGAGTTGATGTAGATCGCGATCTCGTTGTCCGGTGCCGACGACTCCAGATGGAGGAGTTGCGCGATGACGACATTGGCCACCCCGTCGTCGATCTCCGTGCCCAGGAAGATGATCCGCTCCGACAGCAGCCGACTGAAGACGTCCGAGGACCGCTCACCGTTCGCGGTCCGCTCGACGACGTACGGAATCGTGTAGTTCCCCATGTCACAGCCCCATCCGTCGCTTCGAGGCGGCCGGGCGGACGTCGGCGAGCGACTCCACGACCTGGTCCACCATGCCGTACTGCCTGGCCTGCTCGGCCGTGAACCAGCGGTCACGGTCGCCGTCCCGGGCGATGGTCTCCGCCGTCTGGCCGGTGTTCTCCGCGAGCAGCCGCTCCATGGTCCGCTTGCTGTGGTCCAGGTTCTCCGCCTGGATCTCGATGTCGGCCGTGGTCCCGCCGATGCCCGCCGACCCCTGGTGCATCATGATCCGCGCGTTGGGCAGGGCGTACCGCTTGCCGGGCGCGCCGCCGCAGAGCAGGAACTGTCCCATGCTCGCCGCGAAGCCCATGGCGAGCGTCGACACGTCGTTGGGGATGAGCCGCATCGTGTCGTAGATGGCGAGGCCCGCGTACACCGAGCCGCCCGGGCTGTTGATGTACAGGCTGATGTCGGTGCGCGGGTCCTCCGCCGACAGGATCAGCAGCTGGGAGCAGACCCGGTTCGCGGAGACCTCGTCGACCTGGCTGCCGAGCAGGACGATCCGCTGGCCGAGCAGCTGGGCGGCCAGCTGGTCGTCGAAGCGGCTGGGCGGGGTGTCGCCCTCCTCGGCGCGTGGGGCGAGCGTGCTGAGTGGAGTCATCGGTTCTCCTCGTGGTGGCGGGGATGCCGTCGACTCCACTCTTGACCGCGGCGGACGTCCTTCAGCGGTTTCTCTGCCTGCGGCAGATCCGCCAGGAGCAGAGCCCCGGCCTCAGCCCTTCTCGCGCAGTTGCCGGAAGAAGGCCCGCACATCGTCCACCAGCAGGTCGGGCTCCTCCATCGCGGCGAAGTGGCCGCCCCGGTCGAGCTCGGTCCAGCGCACGATGTTCTCGGTGCGCTCGGCCTTGTGACGCAGTGGGATCTGCGGATCGCCGGGGAAGGACGCCACCGCGGTCGGGGCGGTCGAGGGCTCGCGCGGGGCGGCGACCCGGTCGCCCGCGGCGTGGCCGCGCTCGTAGTAGATCCGGGCCGAGGAACCCGCGGTGCCGGTGAGCCAGTACAGCATCACGTTCGTCAGCATCAGGTCCCGGTCCACGGCCTCCTCGGGCAGCTCCTCGGAGTCCGTCCACTCCTGGAACTTCTCGACGATCCAGGCGAGTTGACCGACCGGCGAGTCGGTCAGCGCGTACGACAGGGTCTGCGGCCTGGTGGACTGGAGGTGGAAGTAGCCCGTCCCGTCCAGGAACCACCGGTCCCACTTGCGCCACGAGAGGAGGGTCCGCTCCCGCTCCGCGGGGCTCAGCGCGGCCAGTTCCTCCTCGGTCGGCTCGTGGGAGGCCTGGGCGCCGGGCAGCAGGTTGAGATGGACGCCGACGACCCGGTCGGGGTGGACACGGCCCAGCTCGCGGGAGATGGCCGAACCCCAGTCGCCGCCCTGGGCGCCGAAGCGCTCGTAGCCGAGGCGGGTCATCAGCTCGGGCCACGCGTCGGCGATCCGGCGCGCCTCCCAGCCGGTGTCCGTGGTCGGGCCGGAGAAGGCGAAGCCGGGAATGCTCGGCACCACGACGTGAAAGGCGTCGGCGGGGTCGCCGCCGTGCGCGGCGGGATCCGTCAACGGACCGACGACATCGAGGAACTCGACGATCGACCCCGGCCAGCCGTGGGTGATGACCAGCGGGGTGGCATCGGGCTCGGGGGAGCGGATGTGCGCGAAGTGCACCCGCGCGCCGTCGATCTCCGTCGTGAACTGCGGCCACTCGTTGAGCCGGGCCTCCGCCGCCCGCCAGTCGTACTCGTGCCGCCAGTACCGCACCAGCTCACGCAGATAGCCCGAGGGCACCCCGTACGCCCAGCCCACCCCGGGCAGCTCGTCGGGCCACCGGACCCGGTCGAGGCGGTCGTGGAGGTCGTCGAGGTCGCGCTGCGGTATGTCGATGCGGAACGGATGGACACTGCTGCCGCCTGCGGCGGCCGATGACGTCATGACCGCGATGCTAGTTCCGAACGGTGTAGCGGCCACGTGGATTACCGGACGCGCGACCGATGAGTTCCGGGGCGAGGATCGGTCGACACAGACGACAGCGTTCCGCACGCCCAGGAGGTACTCATGGCAACCGACGGATTCACCACGTGTCTCTGGTTCGACGGCCAGGCCGAGGAGGCCGCCCATTTCTACGTCTCGGTCTTCAAGAACTCCAGCGTCGGCAAGGTCGCGCGCTACCCCGAGGGGGCGATGCAGCCCGCCGGCACGGTGATGACGGTCGAGTTCACGGCCAACGGCCACAAGTTCCTCGGTCTCAACGGCGGCCCTCAGTTCACGTTCACCGAGGCGACCTCCTTCATGATCTTCTGCGAGAACCAGGAGGAGATCGACCACTACTGGACCAAGCTCACCGAGGGCGGCGAGCCTGGCCCCTGCGGCTGGCTCAAGGACCGGTACGGACTGTCCTGGCAGGTCGTCCCCGACACGCTCGACGCCATGGTCACCGACCCGGACCCGACGAAGGCGGCGCGTGTCACCGAGGCGTTCATGGCGATGGGCAAGTTCGACATCGCCGCCCTGGAGAGGGCCTACGCGGGCGAGTGAGGCTCAGTCGGCGGGCGTCCGGCCGATCACCCGGGTGATCTCCCGGGCGATCCGCAGGATGCCGGGGGAGCGGACCGGACAGGGCTTCGGTGTGGACGTGGTGGGCGCCAGACAGAAGTGCAGATAGTCCTTGTCGAGATGGAGGGCGGTCCGGTCCCGGTCCGGCTGGGTGCAGTACGCGGAGTGCGCGCGCTCGTAGGCGGTGCACGGCAGGTACTGGACCCAGCTGTAGCGGGCCCCGGCCGCGCTCACCTTCGCTCCCGCGTCGGCGACGAGGTCTCCCGAGGCGGCGGCCTGCCGCGTGTAGAGCTCGTTCACACGCCGGACCCGGTCGGGGGTGATCGGGTCCGGGCCCTGCGCCACCCACACGATCCGTGGCCGACGGCCGCCGCCCGCCGTCGCGATCTGCTCGGTCAGGCGGGCCATGTCGGCCTTGTACCGCTTGAAGTACGTCGTCGGTGCCCCGGCGTGGGTGATGCCGTCCATGCACCACGTGTAGCCCCACGCGTTGCCCCAGAACTGGAGCACCACGAAGTCCGGCCGCAGCGAGCGCACCAGGGCGGCCGCCTTGTCGCGGTCGGGTACGAGGGACTTGGCGCCGGTGCCCTCCAGGTAGTCGCACACCGTCGTACCGGAGTACGGCTTGCTCGTGTACTCGGCCCGCAGGTCCCGGCGCAGCTCCTGCCCGACCACCTTCTGGGCCTCCATCGCCAGCGAGTCCCCCAGGTACAGCACCACCGGAGCCTTCGCCGTGGCGGCGGGAGTGCCGGGGGCCTGCTGATGCGTCGTGCCGGCCGGCCCGGGAGGCGCGACGGAGGACGGGGCCGCCTCGGGCCCGGACGCCGGGTCCGAGCACGCCGCGAGCAGCACTCCGGCCAGCAGCATCCCCACGATCCACGGCTTGCGCATACGGCGACTCCCGCCCCGGACACCGAAAACGGTCCCCCAGGCAAGCACAGCGGGGCACCGGGCGGAAGACGTGCGCCGGTCACGGCTGGTCGAAGCGCTCCAGGAGGTCGACGAGGTCGTTCAGCGGCAACGGCTTGGCCAGATGCGCGTCGAACCCGGCCGTCCGGGACCGGTTGCGGTCGGTGCCCTGGCTGAAACCGGAGACCGCGATCAGCCTCAGCTCCGCACCGTGCGGCCGGGTCCTGATCGTGCGGGCGACCGTGTAGCCGTCGACGTCGGGCAGACCGAGGTCGCAGAGCACGACGTCGAAGAGGCGGCCCTCGGTGGCGGTGAGCGCGTCGGCGCCGGTGTGCACCGCCGTGACGTGGTGGCCCTGCCGCTGGAGCAGGGTGCGGTAGGTGAGGGCGAGATCCGCGTTGTCCTCCACGATCAGGATGGACAGCTGCCGCCTGGCCGGACGGACCACCACCGGTCGCGCCGGTTCGGCCGCGCCGGGACCGGCGATCGGCAGCGTCACGGTGAACTCGGCGCCCCGGCCCGGCCCTTCGCTGTGCGCGGAGATCCGGCCCCCGTGCAGTTCCACCATGGTCCGGGCGACCGCGAGGCCGAGCCCCAGCCCCTCCGGCGTGTCGGGCCCGGCCGGCGCCGCCCGCATGAACACCCCGAACAGGTCCTCGGCCTGACCGGGCTCGAAACCGATCCCGTCGTCCCGCACGGTCAGCCGGGCCCGGTCGCCCTCGATGCCCAGGGCGACCTCGGTGTGCCCGCCCGGCGGTGTGTACTTGAGCGCGTTCGACAGCAGGTTGGTCAGCACCTGCGCCAGCCGCAGCCGGTCGCCGTCCACGACCACCGGCTCGCCCGGCACCCCGACGTCGAGCCTGCGTCCCTCGTGCCCGAACAGATGGCGGATGTCGGCACACGCGCCCTCGACGACGGACCGGATGTCGACCCGCTCCCGCACCAGCTCAAGGCGCCCCGTCACCGCCCGCGTGCCGTCCAGCAGGTCGTTGCTCATCCGCACCAGCGTGCCCAGCTGCCGCTCCAGCACGGACAGCGCCGGATGGCCTTCGGGCATGTCCAGGGCCAGCAGCTCGGTGGCGGCGGTGGCCGCCGCGAGCGGGTTGCGCAGTTCGTGCGAGAGCGTCGCGATGAACCGGTCCTTGGCCTCCTGCTCCTCCCTGAGCCGCCGTCCCGCCGCGTCCAGTTCGGCGTTGACCCGCCGCAACTGCTCGTTGACCTCGCGGATCTCCCGGGCCCGTACGAACAGGTCGATCTCCATGCCGTCCGCGCGCATCTGCGCCTCGGCCGCCGCCCGTTGCTGTTCCCGCCCCACGTGGCGCACATGGACGAACTCCGTGACGTCCTCGACGCGGTGGATGATGTACGACAGTTCCCCGTCGGCGTCCAGGACGGGCGAGTTCACCGGACTCCAGTAGCGCTCGGCGAAGCCGCCCTCGTCCGCGGGGATGTCGTAGCGCTGCAACGCCATGGTGTCGGTACGGCCGGTGGCGACCACCGCTTCCAGGGAGCGGCGCAGATTGGCGACTCCGTCGGCCGACGGATCGTCGGGGTTGTCGGGGAACACGTCGAAGACGAGGCGCCCGACGATGGCGCGTTCGGTGCGGGTGGCCGTGAGATACGCGCGGTTGACCTCGACGATGGTGAAGTCGGGGGTGAGGACCAGCAGGGGGGACAGGACGGCGTCGAACAGGCGCCGGAAGTCCGGGGCGTCGGCCATGCGCAGCTCTCAGGGGTCGAGTCGGTAGCCGTAGCCGCGGACGGTGGTGATCCGCGGGGCGGGTGCGGGCAGCCGGGCGAGCTTGCCGCGCAGCCGGTAGACGTGCTCGATCACGGTCGCGGGCTGCTGCCAGGAGGCGCCCCAGATCCGCTCCAGGAGCTGTTCCGCCGAGAAGACCCGGCCGGGCGCGGCGGCCAGCAGCTCCAGCAGGGCGTACTCCTTGGGCCGCAGCGTCAGCAGGAAGCCCTCCGAGGAGGCCTGGCGGGCGGCCGTGTCGACGCGCAGGGAGCCGATCTGGAGCACGGCCGGCGCCTCCGGGGGCTGCGAGCGGCGCAGTACCGCGCGGATCCGGGCCACCAGCTCGCGCTGCGAGAACGGTTTGACGAGGTAGTCGTCGGCGCCGATCTCCAGTCCCGCCACCCGGTCGGCCTCCGCGCCCCGGCCGGTGATCACGATGACCGGGAGACGGCTCGTGGAGCGCAGCTCCCGCAGCAGTTCCAGGCCACTGCCGTCGGGAAGGCCCAGGTCGAGGACGGCCAGATCGACGCCGCCCTCGTACAGCGTGGTCTTGCCGGCGCGGGCGTCCATGGCCCAGGTGACGGTGAAGCCCTCGCGTTCCAGATAGGAACGGCACATCAGTGCGAAATCGGAGTCGTCCTCGATCAAGGTGAGGTGCGGACGCATGCCGCATCACCTGGCCCAACTGCCGTCCGCTCGTTGTGCAACCGATGAGCGGGCGTTGATGCCCCGACCATGTGGCGAAGGTAGAACAGTAGATGCCCAAGGTTCAAGGGGAGCCGCCAAGGGGGAGTTCCGGCGCGGGCGCCTGCGGTGCGGGGATGACGAAGTCACCGCACGCGCCCGTGCCGGAACACGCGGCAGGTACGGAACGGGGACGGACGGCTTGCACGACACCATTGGGGAACCCGTCGGCACGGCCTCCTGGCCTGCGGCAGGCGAGCACGCGCTGCTGCGTACGGAGACCGGACTGCTGGTCACCGAGTTGCACGGCGACATCGATCTGGCCACCGTCGCCTCTCTGGGCCTCTGGCTCGACTCCCTGGCGGCGAGGGCCGCCCCGGCCTACGTCGTGGACCTGCGCCCGGTCTCCTTCGTCGACTCCGCCGGCCTGAACGTGGTGCTGCGCTTCCGGCGCCGCGTCATCGAGGCTGGGTGCGGATTCGCTCTGTTGTGTGACCCCGGTCAGCTGCGGCTGCTGCGCGCGAACGGCACGGCGGAGGCGCTGAAACCATTCGCCACCCTGACCGAGGCGCTGTCCGGGCTCACCGCGCCGGCACGGCCGCCCCGGCGCGGCGGCAGGCCTGTCCCCACAGCTCCCTTTCCGGTGCGAAACGGACCGAACCGTTCGGCGCGCGGCCCGGCCGCGGGGTGACTAGCGTGAGAGACCGGACCGACCACCGAACCGGAGAGGGCCGCAGTCATGGCCGTACAACCTGAGGGAACCCCCTGTTGGGCCGATGCGATGTTCAGTGACGTCGAGGGAGCCAAGAGCTTCTACGGCGACGTCCTCGGCTGGACCTTCGGCGAGGCATCGTCGGAGTACGGCAACTACACCCAGGCCTACGCGGACGGCAAGGCCGTCGCCGCGGTCGTCCCGCCGATGCCGGGCCAGGAGGAGGGCCCGTCGCAGTGGTGCCTGTACCTCGCGAGCCCGGATGCCGCGGCCACCGCCGGCAAGATCCGTGAGAACGGCGGCGAGGTACTGATGGAGCCCATGGCGGTCGGCGACTTCGGCACCATGTGCCTGGGCCGCGACCCGAGCGGCGCCGTCTTCGGCGTCTGGCAGGCCGGACAGCACGAGGGCTTCGAGGCCGTCGGCGAGCCCGGCGCGTACGCCTGGGCGGAGGTCTTCACCCGCGAGCCCGCCAGGACGGACGCCTTCCTCACGGCCGTCTTCCCGTACCGCGCGAAGCAGACGCAGGACGACGCGATCGACTTCCGGATCTTCGACGTCGGCGAGAACACCGTCCTGGGCCGCATGAAGATGACGGACGACTTCCCGCCCGAGGTCCCGTCGTACGTCAACGTCTACTTCTCCGTCCCCGACTGCGACGACGCCGTCGCCAAGGCCACCAAGCTCGGCGGCATCCTGCGCTTCGGGCCGATGGACAGCCCCTTCGGCCGGTTCGCCGCGCTGAGCGACCCGCAGGGCGCGAACTTCTCGGTGATCGACATGACCACCACACAGGGTGAGATGCCGGAGCTCACCGAGGTCTGAGCACCTGGGGCCGGGCGCCCCGCCCGTCCGTGGCATGATCGGGCCCATGCGTGAACGTGTGGTGGCCGCTTGCGACGGCGCTTCGAAGGGAAATCCCGGACCGGCAGGATGGGCCTGGGTCGTCGCGGACGACACGGAGACCCCGGCCCGCTGGGAGGCGGGGCCGCTCGGCAAGGCCACCAACAACGTCGCGGAACTCACCGCGCTGGAACGCCTGTTGACGGCGGTCGAACCGGACGTGCCGCTGGAGATCCGGATGGACTCCCAGTACGCCATGAAGGCCGTCACCACCTGGCTGCCCGGCTGGAAGCGCAACGGCTGGAAGACCTCCGCGGGCAAGCCGGTCGCCAACCAGGAGCTGGTCGTCCGCATCGACGAACTGCTCGACGGCCGCAAGGTCGACTTCCGCTACGTCCCCGCCCACCAGGTCGACGGCGACCGCCTCAACGACTTCGCGGACCGTGCCGCCAGCCAGGCCGCCGTCGTCCAGGAGCCCGCGGGCAGCGACCAGGGCTCGCCCGAGCCGCCGCCCTCGCCCGACACCCCGAGGACCTCCCGCCCCGCCAAGGCCAAGTCGCCCCGGCGCAGCGGCGGTTCGGCCTCCTCGGCGTCCTCGGGGTCTCGCACCATCAAGGCGAAGTTCCCCGGCCGCTGTCTGTGCGGCCGCCCCTACGCGGCCGGCGTCGACATCGCGAAGAACGCGCAGGGCTGGGGACACCCGGAGTGCCGTACGGCGGAGGCCTGATCAGTCGGTGTCGAACGTGTAGTGCGCCCGGTGGTCCAGCAGGTCCGCCGGGCGTACGTCGTTCCAGGGCTTCATCGTCTCGTCGAGGTCGACGACGTCCCGCGTCCCGGCGGCGGGCAGATACCCCGAGCCCGGGTGCCTGCGCTGCCACTCGGCCCACAGCTTGTCGACATAGGCGTGGTGCAGCCAGAACACCGGGTCGTTGGGGGAGACCCCGGTCGCCATCTGGCCGCCGACCCAGACATGGACCCGGTTGTGCAGATTGACCCCGCGCCACCCCTCCAGATGGTTGCGGAAGCCGTCCGACGCGCTGTTCCAGGGCGCCATGTCGTACGTCGACATGGCCAGCACGGAGTCGACCTCCGCCCGCGTCGGCAGCTCGCGCACGGATCCGCCCAGCGAGCGGCGCAGGAACGTACGGCCGTCCACCCGCACGGATATGGGCCAGTCGCCGGCCGACGCGGCGAAGGGCCCGTCCATCACCTGGCCGTCCCGGCTGCGGCCCGTGCCGCCGAGGAAGTCCGGCGCCCACAGCGAGGCGCGCGCGGAGCGGTCGGTGGACCAGTCCCAGTACGGGAGCGCCACCGACGCGTCCACGGACTGAAGGGCCCGCTCGAACTCCAGGAGATATCTGCGGTGCCAGGGCAGGAACGACGGTGAACGGTGGCCCGTGCGCTCGCTGTTGTCGGTGTCGGACATGATGAAGGCGTTGTGCGTGGTGACGAAGGCGTCGTAGCGGCCGCTGCGCTTCAGTTCCAGGACGGCGGCGACGAACCGCCGCTTCTCGTCGGCGCTCAGGTTCGCCTGGTTCTTGCGGACGGTCATGTGCGGTACTCCAAGGTGCGTGCGGGAGAGGTCAGTTGGCGGGGAACGGGACGAGCCGTGCGCCTCGCAGCTCGTCGACCGCGGCCCGTGCGGCGGCCTTCGGTGTCGGCACCGGGTCGTAGTGGCTGACGACGCTGATCCAGCTGCCGTCGGCGTTCCGCATCACGTGCAGTTCCGCGCCGTCGACGAACACGGCGTATCCGGCGCCGTGGTGGTGACCGCCGGCCGCGGTGGGGCGGCCCTGGATGCGGCGGCCCTTGTAGACCTCGTCGAAGGCCTCGGGGGAGTGGTCGTGGGCGGCGGCTCGGGGCGCGACGGCGACCGTGGTGGCGAGGGCGGCCGCGGCGGTGAGTGCGCGGCGCCGGGTCAGTTCGGGCATGGGAGTCCTTCCGGTGGTGGGCGACTCCGCATGCCTATCGGCCCCGCCGGGAGCGGGAGAAATCCCTCGGGACCGGTTGGCTGCGATCCGGACAATTGCCAACATGTCATGCAACATTGAACGAAGTTGATCTTGCTTCGGTGGGGCCCGCGGGGGCGCCGGAACGGGAAATTCTTTCCGTCGAGGGCCGTGTTCCGGGTGATCCTTGGCGTACACGTGTGCCGTCAGTGGCCTGGCTCACCTGGAGAAACTGGCGCAATCGCCTGCTACTCTGCGTCGTCAACTGACCGCTTTGAGTAATTCCTGGGGTGCGCGTGAAGGTCGCCTGCGTCGGTGGCGGGCCCGCCGGCCTGTATCTGTCGATCCTGCTGAAACGGCAGGACCCGTCCCACGACATCACTGTCTACGAGCGCAATCCGGAGGGCTCGACCTACGGCTGGGGCGTCACCTACTGGCGTGGTCTGCTCGACAAGCTCCACGAGCACGACCCCGAGACCGCACGGGCCGTCGAGGAGCACTCGGTCCGCTGGGACGACGGCGTCGCCCATGTGCGGGACCTGACGACCCGCCACCGCGGCGACGAAGGGCACGGCATCGGCCGCCACCGCTTCCTGGAGCTCCTCGCCGCTCGCGCCCGGGAACTCGGCGTACGGCTGGAGTTCGAGCACGGGATCACCCCGGAGAACCTGCCCGACGCCGACCTGATCGTGGCCGGAGACGGAGTCCACAGCGCGCTGCGCACCGCCCACGCCGGACACTTCGGCACCGAGGTCACGGCCGGCCGCAACCACTACGTCTGGCTCGGCACCACCAAGGTCTTCGACGCCTTCACCTTCGCCTTCGTCGAGACCGACCACGGCTGGATCTGGTGCTACGGCTACGGCTTCGGCCCCGACCGCAGCACCTGCGTCATCGAATGCGCTCCGGAGACCTGGTCCGGGCTCGGCCTCGACCTGGCGGACGAGGCCGAGGGTCTGACCCTGCTGGAGAAGCTCTTCGCCGACGTCCTGGACGGCCACTCCCTCATCGGCCGCGCCAGTGCCGACGGCAGCGCCCAGTGGCTCAACTTCCGCACCGTCACCAACCGCACCTGGTCCCGCGGCAATCTCGTCCTCATCGGCGACGCCGCCCACACCACCCACTACTCCATCGGCGCCGGCACCACCCTCGCCCTGGAGGACGCCATCGCCCTGGCCACGGCGCTCGGCGAGCCCACCGAGCTCCCGCAGGCACTCGCCCGCTACGAGCGGCAACGCAAGGCCGAGCTCCTCTCCGTCCAGAGCGCCGCCCGCTACAGCGCCCAGTGGTACGAGAACCTCACGCGCTACATCCACCTGCCCCCGCAGCAGATGTTCGCCCTGCTCGGCCAGCGCCACTCGCCCCTGCTGCCCTACGTCCCGCCCCAGCTCTACTACCGGCTCGACAAGGCCGCAGGGCAGCTGGAAGCGCTGCGCCGGCTCAAGCGCTGGCTGGGTCCGAAGATCGCGCGCAGCGCCCACACCCGGACCCTGAGCGAGCGGAAGTAGCCGCTTACCCTCCCGGAGGCTTTCCCTCTTGGGTGAATGGCAATTCACCAGCTATGGTGAATTGCCATTCACCCATTTTTTGCGCTGGAGTGCCGATGGACGAGCCCGCCGCGATACCCCGGCCCCCGCGGGAACGGCTGACGGTCCCGGTGCTGGCGTTCGGCGGCATCCTCATGGCCGTCATGCAGACCGTGGTCGTCCCGCTGCTCCCGGACCTGCCGCGGCTGACCGGCGCATCGCCCGGCACCGTCTCCTGGATGGTCACCGCGACCCTGCTCGCCGGCGCCGTCCTCACCCCGGTCCTCGGCCGGGCCGGCGACATGTACGGCAAGCGCCGGGTGCTCATGGCGGCGCTGGGCCTGATGACCGTCGGCTCGGTGCTGTGCGCCCTGTCCTCCGACATCCGGGTGCTCATCGCCGCCCGCGCCCTCTCCGGCGCCGCCTCCGCCGTCGTACCGCTGTCCATCAGCATCCTGCGCGACGAACTCCCGCCGGAACGCCGGGGGAACGCGGTGGCGCTGATGAGCTCGACCGTCGGCATCGGAGCCGCGCTGGGCCTGCCGCTCGCGGCGGTCATCGTGCAGTACGCGAACTGGCACACCATGTTCTGGGTGACCGCCGTCCTGGGCGCGGTGGGCGTCACCTCGGTGTGGTGGGCGGTACGGGAGTCGCCGGTGCGCGAGCCCGGCCGGTTCGACGTGCCGGGCACCCTCGGCCTGGCCACCGGGCTGGTGTGCCTGCTGCTCGCGGTGTCGCAGGGCGGGCAGTGGGGGTGGGGCAGTGCGCGGATCCTGGGACTCTTCGGCGCCGCCGTCGTCGTACTCGCGCTGTGGTGGTGGCAGCAGCTGCGGGCCGAACGGCCGCTGGTCGACCTGCGACTGGTGTCGAAGCCACGGGTCGGGCTCTCGCATGTGGCCGCGCTGCTGACCGGGTTCGCGTTCTACGCCAACTCCCTGGTCACGGCCCAGCTCGTACAGGCGCCCGAGGCCACGGGGTACGGGCTCGGGCTGTCGATCGTCCAGACCGGTCTGGTGCTGCTGCCGGGCGGTTTCATCATGCTGCTGTTCTCGCCGGTCTCGGCCCGGATCTCCGCCGCCCGCGGACCGCGCGTCACGCTCGCCCTCGGGGCCCTGGTCATCGCGGCCGGATACGCGGTGCGCCTCGCCGACAGCCGCGACCTGTGGATGATCATGGTCGGTGCGGCGGTCGTGGGCACCGGAACCACCCTGGCCTACTCGGCGCTGCCCACCCTCATCCTGCACGCCGTCCCGGCGAGCCAGACCGCCTCCGCCAACGGCGTCAACGTGCTGATGCGCACGATCGGGCAGGCAGTGTCGAGTGCCGTCGTCGCCGCGGTCCTGGTCCGCCACACCAGCCTGGTCACCGGTGTTCCCGTACCCGCCCTGGACGGCTATCTGCTGGCCTTCGGCGTCGCGGGCGCGGTCGCCCTGATGGCCTGCGCGACCGCGCTGTGCATCCCCGCCGACCCCGGAGCCGACCGGACACGCCGGGCCAGGGGAGCGCGCAAGGAGGTGATGGAGGGAGCATGAACGCCGTGAGCACTCCACCGACCGCCTCCCCGTCCGCCCGCCGGGACGCCGAGGCGACCAAGGCGGCCATCCTCAGGTCGGCCCGCTATCTCCTGGCCCGCCACGCCCACGCCGACATCACCCTGAAGGCCGTCGCCGAACGCGCCGGGGTGAGCCCGCCGTTGATCCTGAAGTACTTCGGCAACAAGGACGCCCTCTTCGCCCGCGTCATGTCCTTCGAGGCCGACGCGCAGGCCCTGCTGGACGCGCCCCTGGAGGAGCTGGGCCGGCACATGGTCCGGCACGTCCTGGAGAGCCAGAGCGAGCGCGGCGCCGATCCCCTGCTACGCATCGCCTTCGCCCCCCTGCACGGCGAACAGGGCGACATCCTGCGCGCCAACTTCCGCGCCCAGGTCACCGAACGCCTCGCCGAACGCCTCACCGGACCCGACACCGGCCTGCGCGCCGAACTCGCCGTGGGCACCCTCCTCGGCCTCGGCGTGATGTACGGCATCGCCCGCGGCCCCCACCTGAGAGCGAGCACGCTCGACACCATCGTCGAGCGGTACGCACCCGTGGTGCAGGCCCAGCTCACCGCCCGCGAGAACTGAAGCGCGTTGCACAAGGCGGTGAGCTGGGCGTCTTCTCTCAGCCGAACAGCCGGTCCAGGAAGGCGTTGCCGTACACCCCGTGCGGGTCGAGACGGTCCAGGACGCCGGCCGCCTGCCCCCAGGCGCCGTCACCGAGGGACGCGGGCACCGCCGTGCCGAGCACCTCCTCGTCGTCCCACACCGCCTCGTCCGTGTAGGCCCAGCCCTTGGACCACTCGACGCGGGTCAGGGCGTCGGTGCCGTCGTGGCTGTCCAGCAGGAACTGCTCCAGCTCACGCAGGAAGGCCTCCGCGTACGGGGTCCCCGGCAGCGTCAGCACGTTCAGCCAGACGGCGGTGTCCCACTCCGGGTGCTCGCTGTCCGGCCGCAGCGCGGAGAGCAACGGGGCGCGGGCGCCGTCGAGTTCGGCGTGGGCCGGGTCGTCGAGGCCCGTCACGCGGATCTCCACCGAGCCGTTGACCGGGAAGCGGCCCAGGGCCGCGTACGCCGTGAGCCGTTCGCGGTAGAAGGCGGTGAACCCGGCCACGACACGCTGCACCTGGTCCCGCGAGGTGAGCACCGCGTAGCCGTTGGCGTTGATCCGCAAGGTGGTGGGCCTGATGTAGAGCAGTGTGTTCTTCGACGGCCCCCAGATGTCGGCGGAGAGCGTCGCCACGAGCCCCAGCGCGGCGGTGTCGAACTGCGCGTTCCCGAGCACCGGCGCCAGATACCAGGCCGCGTCCGAGACCATCCGCCCGGCGAGGTCCGCCACCAGGGTCGGGACGTTGTCGGAGAACGGATAGTTGTACGGCGAGGTCACGCGGCGCGAGGTGAGCGGCTTGGTGGGCCGCACGCTCCACACCTTGAACCACGGGAACTCGGTGAAGGCGAACCAGATCGCCTCGACGCGCCCCGCCTCGTCCAGGAAGCCCGCCAGAGTGCGTCCGTCGCCGCCGGGCGCGGCGAAGAGCTCACCGGCCGGGATGTCCGTACGGCTGACACAGCGCAGGTTCGCGTTCGCGCCGACCCGCAGCACGACCTCCGTGACGAAGGTCCGCCCGAGATGGGTCAGCAGCGCGGCCGCGTCCGCCTCGTCACGCCCGTAGGTCCGCAGGCCGTAGGACCCGCTGTCCTCGTCCCACACGACCGCCGTCACCGACAGCACCCGATTGCTCAGCGAGCCGTACGTCTGACCCGGCAGCCGCTCCTCGCCCTGCGCGGGGACGGCGCTGCCGTGCGCGTCGATCGCCAGGGCGCCGCCGAGCGTGAGGTCGCCTGGCGCGGGCGCGGCCGTCAGACCGAGGCCGTGTCCCTCCAGGAAGGTCAGCAGGGACTCCATCGAGACACCGGCGCCGGCGCGTACGGCGGTGGCGGAATCGAGGGCCAGATCGGTGAGGTGCGCGGTCGTGTCGACGAGCAGCACGGGCGCGTCCGACGGGGTGCCCTCGGTGATCGTCAGCGGCGACCAGCCGTGCGAGAAGCCCCGGGCGCGCACCCGCCAGCCGCTGCGCCAGGCCCAGTTGACGACGGCGGCCACCTGGTCCCCGTCCGAGGGCGCACAGGCCCACAGTCCGGCGGCGGTGATCTCGCCGACCCAGTTCCGGTACGCGGAGCGGTAGAGCGCCACACCGTCCGGGAAACCGGGCAGCTCCTGCGCGGCGACGGCCGGATCGGCCGGCACGAGGGACAGGGCGGCGGCACTGAGGAGGAAGCTTCTGCGGGTCCAGTCGTGGGTCACGGGGGTCAAGCTAGGCACCCGCTTGACAGAGAGCGCTGGCTCGTCGAGTTTGTTCACTCGTGTGAGTGAATGATTCACAGGCGGGGCTCCGGAGGAGCCCGTTCCGCGCACAGCGGTGACGGATGACAGACTGACGCCATGGACGAGCGCACTTTCGGTAGGTCGGGTCAGCAAGCATCCGTCGTCGGTCTCGGTACCTGGCAGCTGGGTGCCGACTGGGGAGACGTCGACGACAAGGAAGCCCTTTCGGTACTGGAGGCCGCCGCCGAGTCGGGCGTGACCTTCTTCGACACCGCCGACGTGTACGGCGACGGCCGCAGCGAGCAGACCATCGCCACGTTCCTGCGGAGCCGGCCCGACCTGCATGTGCTGGTCGCCACGAAGATGGGCCGCCGGGTCGACCAGATCCCGGAGAACTACGTCCTCGACAACTTCCGCGCCTGGAACGACCGTTCCCGCCGCAACCTCGGCGTCGACCGCCTCGACCTGGTCCAGCTGCACTGCCCGCCGACCCCCGTCTACTCGACGGACGCGGTGTACGACGCGCTGGACACCCTCGTCGAGGAGGAGCGCGTCGCCGCGTACGGCGTCAGCGTGGAGACCTGCGAGGAAGCCCTGACCGCGATCGCCCGGCCGGGCGTGGCCAGCGTGCAGATCATCTTCAACGCGTTCCGCATGAAGCCGCTGAAGCAGGTGCTCCCCGCCGCGCGGGCGGCCGGCGTCGGCATCATCGTCCGGGTGCCCCTGGCCTCCGGTCTGCTGTCCGGCAAGTACACCAAGGACACCGTCTTCCCCGAGAACGACCACCGCACCTACAACCGGCACGGCGAGTCCTTCGACGTCGGCGAGACCTTCTCCGGCGTCGACTACGCGACCGGTGTCGAGGCGGCCGCCGAGTTCTCCGCCCTCGCCCCCGAGGGGTACACCCCGGCCCAGCTGGCGCTGCGCTGGATCATCCAGCAGCCCGGCGTGACCACGGTGATCCCCGGCGCCCGCAACCCCGAGCAGGCCCGCGCCAACGCGGCCGCCGCCGCGCTGCCGGACCTGTCCGAGGAGACGCTCACCGCGATCCGGGACCTCTACGACGGGCGGATCAAGGACCAGGTCGAGAACCGCTGGTAGTCCACGGGGACGGGAGCCCGGCTGTTTGAACGATCAGACGCCGGGTTACCCGTCCCGCATGGCGCAGGCTGCGGACAGGCGAACGGGACGCGACGAGACCGAGGACGAGCGGGCCGACCGTATGTGGGTCGAGCTCATGCAGGAGATCCGGGTCGCGCAGATGGGCGTGCAGATCCTGTTCGGCTTCCTGCTGACCGTCGTCTTCACACCGAAGTACGCGGACCTGGGCGACACCGAGAAGACGATCTACCTCGTGACGGTCGTCCTCGGTGCCACCGCCACCGGTGCCCTCATCGGGCCGGTGTCCCTGCACCGCCTGGTGTCCGGGCGCCGCATCAAACCCCGCGCGGTGCAGTGGGCGGCCCGGCTGACCTTCGCCGGCCTGGTGCTGCTGCTCGCCACGACGACCGCCTCGCTGCTGCTGATCCTGCGGGTCGCCACCCACGACCCCTATGTGCCCTGGCTGGTCGGCGCGGTGGTCGCGTGGTACCTGGTGTGCTGGTTCCTGCTGCCGCTGTGGATCCGGCGCCGCTACACGACGAGGTGAGGGCCCGCGCGGCCGGCCGCCGGTCGTGCGGGCCGCTCGCCTCAGCCGCGTGCGAGCACCTCGGCGAGGAACCCGTCGACCTCGACCTCCTCCTGCCCCGGCAGCACCACCTCGTAGGTCCGGCTCAGGAACGCCGAGACCGTCGGGGCCCACGCGAACACCACGGCGTGATGTCTGCCGCCGCCGGGGAGCGGGTCGCCGAAGAACTCCATGCGCAGCTCCTTCCCCGTGCCCGAGGACTCGGGGCGCAGACGCACGTCGCCCAGCCCGACCGGTCCGGTCAGTCCCTCGGCGAGCATCTCCCGGTCCAGGCGCCATCGGGCGAGCACCCGGCCTTCGTGGCTGAACGCCACCGTGACGGCGAACGGGTCGGAGGCGTCGTAGTCCAGGTGGGCGAGGACGGGGAACGGATCCGTGTCGCCCGCCTGGAGCTGTACGACCAAGGTCTTGTGCGTGGAGAAGTTCACGTGAGGGCCTCCGGGAGGAACGGACGCGGTGCTGCCCTCAATTACCCCTCCCACGCGCGGAATGCTCAGTCGCGCGACAGATTCCCCCGAGCTCCGCGCAGGGTCGTGATGCACGCGCCGATGGCCTGCTGCAACTCCTCCAGCTGGGAGACCATGTCGTCCTCGTAGAAGTCCTGCGCGTCGTCGAAAGTCAGTTCCTCGAACACCTTCGTCGCCTTCTGGAGGCTGCTGTAGAACTTCGTCCGGCGTTCCTGGACGCGGAGTTCGGGATCGGCCTCCACGGCCTCGACGACAAGCGTCTTCATGGTGCCGTAGGCCTCGGTGGCCCACTCGCCGGTGTCCTCGTCCTCGTCCAGCTCGTCGAGGAGGGAGAGGTGCCGCTCCGCCTCCTGGCGCAGATCGGCGGGCGCGTCGACGGTCTGCCCGGCGGGGGTCTTGATCTGCCCCGACTCGGCGATCTGACGGACGTAGCCGATGCGGTCCGCGGACCTGCTCTCGGTGGCGACGGCCTTCTTCAGGTCGTCGGTGCGCACGACGTCACGGGCCAACTCGGCCTGGAGGTCGGGGTCCTCGCGCACCCGGTCCAGGAGGGCCTGGCGGGCGGCCCGGGCGGTGGAGGGGTCGGCGAGGATCGCGGCGCGGAGCGCGGTGGGGTTCTCGGCGACCTCCAGGGCCTTCGTGGGCCGGATGCCCTCGGCCTCGGCGGCCTCGGCGATGGCGGTGCCGCGCTCGGAAGTGGCGCTGTTGCGGGAGACGTAGTAGGTCAGCCACACGTCGGCGTCCGGCAGTTCCACCTCCTGGCCCGGTGCCAGCGCCTCGAAGTGCGGGACGAGACCGTCGTCGGCGGCCCGGTCCCACGCCTTGTAGTAGCGCATGACACGATCGGCGGAGCAGCCGGCGAGCTCGGCGAACTCCTTCGCCGACACCTTCGGCGTCTCGTCCGCGCCCTGGCCGCCGGGCCGTACGCTGCGCGCCACCATCAGCCCGAAGGCCCAGCCTCCGGTCCGCGCGTAGGCGCCGAACTCACGCGCGTCCCGCGCCACGAGGTCGGACAGAGGTGCGGGTGACGTCTCGGACGGGGCGATCGCTAGGGTCACGGGTGACTCTCCTGAGTGGGGGGCCGGTCGAACTGCACGCGTGCAGGGAGGCAGCCTATATCCACCCATTGGCGATGCTTTGGCAGCCCCGGTATGTCCCGTGGCCCGGGGGCGAGTTACCGGCCTCCGGTACGGAAATCGTCTCGCGGACGACTGGATCATGACGTGATCGCCGGGAGAGGATACTCGCATGAGTGTTCGCCCCCTGCCCACGAGCACCCCGTCCGCCGAAGGCGTCGACGCGGCCGGTGTCCACGCCCTCCTCGACGCCCTCGAAGCCGCCCCGGACATCGAGCCGCACAGCCTGATGGTCCTGCGCCACGGCAAGGTCGTGGCGTCCGGATGGTGGGCGCCCTACACCGCCGACCGCCCCCATCTCCTGTACTCGCTCAGCAAGAGCTTCACCGCGACGGCCGCCGCCTTCGCCGTCGCCGAGGGACTGCTGCGCCTCGACGACCCGGTGATCTCGTACTTCCCGGAGTTCGACGCCGACATCACCGACCCGCGCAGCCGCGCGATGCTCGTCCGGCACGTCACCACGATGGCCAGCGGCCATGAGGCGGAGACCCATGACCAGGCGCTGGCGACGGACCGCGAGGAACCGGTGCGCGGCTTCCTGCTCCTGCCGCCCGACCGCGACCCGGGCACGGTCTTCGCCTACAACCAGCCCACCACCTACACCCTCGCCGCGATCGTCCAGCGGGTCACCGGCCAGCCGATGACCGACTATCTGCGCCCGCGCCTCTTCGATCCCCTCGGCATCGGCGAGGTCGCGTGGCTGCGCGACCGGACCGGACGCGAGCTGGGCTTCAGCGGGCTGCACGCCACCACGGACGCGATCGCCCGGCTCGGCCAGCTGTATCTGCGGCGCGGTGTGTGGGAGGGCGAGCGGCTGCTCCCCGACGAGTGGGTCGCCGAGGCGACGCGGTCGCACATCGTCAACGACGACGGCACGTGGACCGACTGGGCGCAGGGATACGGCTTCCAGTTCTGGATGTCCCGGCACGGCTACCGCGGCGACGGGGCCTACGGGCAGTACTGCCTCGTCCTGCCCGAGCAGGACGTGGTGGTCGCGATCACCGGCGCCACCGAGGACATGCAGAAGGTACTGGACCTGGTCTGGAGCCATCTGCTGCCGGCGTTCGGCGCGGGCCCGCTGTCCGGCCGTGAGCGGGACGACGCGGCGCTGGCCGAGCGGACGTCCCGGCTCGCGCTGCCGCCGGCCGCGGGCAAGCCCGCACCGCCGGAGCGGGCCGTCGCGTTCACACCGAACGGCGGTGTCTGCGAGGCACTCCCGAAGCTGACGGCGGTCGAGGTCGACGCGGAGGGCCGGCGGCTCGCCCTCGTCGAGGACGGCCACCGGCTGGAGCTGCGGTTCGGCGAGCCGGGCTGGACCGTCACCGACGGACCGGTGCCCGCCGCGGTGAGCGGAGGGTGGACCGACCCGGACACCCTCGCCCTGGACCTGGCGCTCCTGGAGACCCCGCACCACGTCGACCTGACCTGCTCGCTCACGGACCGGACGTTCACCGCGCGGTGGCGCACCCAGCCGCTGCACGGCTCCCGCGTCCGCGCGATGCACGCTCCGCGCGACTCAGTCTGAGGGCACGCGGAAGGTCCGCAGGATCGTGTCCAGGGTCTGCTGGTTGGCGTCGTCGTCCCAGTCGGACGCCGGAGTCGTCCAGCGCAGCGAGAAGCCCTCGCCCGAGCCGAGGAGGAAGCCGCGGCCCAGGGTGTGCACCCGGGTGCCGTCGACGGTGGCGAGCCACTCCAGGTCGGCGGCCTCGCGGCCCTGGTACGTCGTCGCACGGATCTCCCCGATCCGCTGGTAGTCGCCCGACTGCTTCAGCCGCGGCTCGACGTCGTCCCGCCAGACGGCGACCGGGTCGTCGCCCACACGCGTGCTGTAGGTGACCGCGAGGGAGCGCGGATCGCCCTTCGCACCGAGGACGACCCGGTACGCCAGGTCGTCCTGCTTCGTCGTGCTCAGCGCCTCCCAGCCCTCGGGGAGGGAGACGGAGAAGCCCTGCGGTGAGGTGTAGTGCTGGAACTGCGGTTGCTGCGCCGACGGGGAGGCGCTGGTAGGAGTCGGCGTCGGACTCGGGGCCGTCGGCGTCGGCGTGGGTGCCTGGCTGGGCTGCGCGGCGGGGGCGGAGACCGAGGCGGACGGTCTGGGCGTGCCCGCGTCGGTGGCCGAGTCGTCCGCGCCGCCGGGCAGTTCACGGGCCACGGCGACGACCGCCACCGCGACCGTGACGACGGCCAGCGCGGTGCCCGCGGCCATGGTGCGTCTGCTCCAGCCCGGTCCACCGCCGGCGAGACCGCGCAGCCGGGACCGGGGGGCCGACGCCAGGGCCGCCTCGGGGTCCTCGGTGACGATCCGGGTGAGCGCCTCGCGGATCACCTGACGGCTCAGCCGCTCCCTGGAGTTCTTCCGGAGCAGCCCCTGCACGGTCTGGGTGAGCGGCCCCGCCCGCACCGGGCTGCGCAGCGGCAGCCGGTCGACGCCCTTGAGCGTGGTCTCCGGGCTGTCCCGGTCCCGGAAGGGCGGGCGGCCCTCGACCATCGTGTACAGCATCGCGCCGAGCGCCCACAGGTCCGCGGCCGGCCCGATGCGTTCGTCGCGGGCCTGCTCGGGGGAGGCGTACGAGGGTGCGCTGACCCGGGGCGCGAGCGTCGCGCCGGTCAGGCCGAAGCCGGTGACCACGACGGGGCCCTTGTCCCGCACGAACACCTGGCCGGGGCTGAGCTCGCCGTGGGTGATGCCCTCGCCGTGCCCGGACTCCAGCACGTCGAGCAGTTCGAGGCCGATACGGGCCGCCCGCACGTAGTTGAACGTGCCCTCCCGTTCCAGGACCTCGCCCAGAGAGGTGCCCTCGATCCACTCGGTGACGGTCCACAGGGTGCCGTACTCCTCGACGGCGTCGACGACCGAGGCGACCCGGCCCGGGCAGAGCAGCCTCATGGTCTCGGACATCCGGATGACCCGGGCGATCGCCCGGCGGGAGCTCTCGCCGTCCGGATCCGGTGGCAGCCCGATCTGTGTGAGCAGACACGGCCGGCCGGCCTCGACATCCTCCCCGTACCAGCAGATGCGGTTCGTCTCGCGGTGGAGGACCTCCAGCAGCCGGTACCTTCCGGCAACCAACTCGTGTGTGGAGGTGTGCGCCTTGACCATGGTCATCCCTCGCTGAACCCTGTCTCTCACCTTTCCCACAGGTACGGGGGGCGTGACGGGGTGCGTTCACCGGAAAACGGGGTGCTTTTCCTGAAGGGCTGTCACGGGAGTGAATTTGACGAACGGTCAGAGCAGTTCGAAACGTTCTGCCCAGGTTTTGACATCACCGGTCGTCGCATTGCCCCCGCACACCACCAGCCCCAGCCGGGCTCCGTCGCCCACCCGCTGAAGCACCCGCCGGGCCGCGGGCAGCAGACAGCCGGCGGCGGGTTCGGCCCACACCTTGGCGTGGTCGGCGAGCTGGAGCGAACCCCGCACCGCCTCCCGGTCGGTGACCACGAGGACCTCGTCGACCAAGGCCGACACATGGTCGTACGTCAGTTGCGACACGGACGGCGCGCTGAGGGTGGACACGATCGACGACAGCGCGACCGGCACCGGACCGCCCGCGGCCAGCGCCTCGGACATGGCCTGGGCGCCCTCGGTCTCCACACCCCAGATCCGCAGCCCCGGGCGCCGGGCGCGCAGCGCCGCCGCGACACCGGAGATCAGCCCGCCGCCCCCGATACTGACGAGGACGTCGGTGAGGTCACCGGCGTCCTCGGCGAACTCCAGGCCCACGGTGCCCTGTCCGGCGACCACCAGCGGATCGTCGAAGGGGTGGACCAGCGTGAGGCCCTCGTCCCGCAACCGTGTCACCAGCGAGAACGCGCCGTCCATGTCATCGGTCACCCGCACCGACGCCCCGGCCTCCTCCGCGATCCGCACGGCGTGCGCGGGCGCCGAGCGCGGCATGACGACGGTGGCCTTCACCTCGAGTGCCGCGGCCGTCATCGCGAGCGCGATGCCGTGGTTGCCGCCGCTGACCGCCACGACCCCGGCGGCCCGCTCGGCCTCGGTGAGGGAGAGCAGCTTCACCGTCGCGCCGCGCGCCTTGAACGAACCGGTGCGCTGGAGGAGTTCGAGCTTGGCGGTGACCGGGGCGCCGAGCAGTGCGGACAGTCCGGGGCTCGGCACGGTCGGGGTGCGGACGACGTGTGCGGCGATGCGCTCGGCCGCGGCTTCGATGTCGGAGATCCCGATCAAGACACTCACCCTCCCGGCACGGACGGTCCGCGCCGCTTCGACCCTGGCGCCGCGCGGGGCGCCGGTCAACACGGCTTCGGGCGGTGGGCCGGCCGGCTCAGTGCTGCTGCGGTTTCTGCGGTGTCGCCTCGCTCGGCCGTACGACGACATACCCCTGGCCCTGGAGCATCAGCTGCACGGCCTCGCCCGAACCGCCGCGCAGCATCGACCCGATGGACTGCGAACGGTGCAGCGAGGTCTGGAGGCCCGCGGTCCAGCCGACGACCGCGTCCGTGTCGACGTACACCGGATACTGCTGCGAGACCGGGATCACCAGCGGGTTGCCCTCGCACACCAGCCCCAGCCTGCCGCTGCCCGTGAAGACACTGTTGAACAGACCGCCGCCCGAGATGCCCGCGCCCTTCACCGTCGAGATCCGGTACGACAACGAGGCGTCGAAACACAGGACGTTGCGGCCGTTGACCGTGAACTCGTCGCCCGGGTCCACTTCTACGACGAAGCAGTTCTGCGCCTCCTGCGCGAACCAGGCCTCGCCCTGGCCGCGCACCGACATCAGCGGGAGTCCCTCACCGGTGACCGCGCGCTTCAGCATGCCGCCGACGCCCTGGCCCTTGCGCTCGAACTGGAGGTTGCCGCGATAGGCGATCATCGCCCCCTGCCGGGCGAGCATCTCGCCGTTCACCGTGTACTTGATGCACTTCGCGTTCTCGACCGACATACCCGGCGTCGTGGCCGGCTGGACCATGTGCTCACTGGAAAACAGGTCACCCTTCATGGGGGCATGGTGTCCCGGAGGTTTCCGTTCCGCCATGGGGCCTGTCGGGGTGCCTGTCGGAGTGTCGGTTCCGGCGGGGGTTCATGCGCCGAAGAGCTGGGTCCAGTACGTGCCCGACGAGCCGCCGCCCGCGAAGCCGATCCCGATGTGCGTGAAGCCGGGTTTGAGGATGTTGGCGCGATGGCCCGGGCTGTTCATCCAGCCCTCCACGACTTCGGCCGGGGACCGCTGGCCGCAGGCGATGTTCTCGCCGATCGAGCGCCGGCCGGACCCCGCCGCGGCCGCCCGGTCCCAGGGCTGGCTGCCGTCCGGCGAGGTGTGGGAGTAGAAGGCGCGGGCGATCATGTCGGCGCTGTGGGCCTGTGCGGCGGTGGTGAGGAAGGGGTCGACGGCCAGGGGCGGCAGGCCGTGCCGGGCCCGCTCGCGGTTGGTGAGGTCGACGACCTCGGACGCCGTACGACTCAGGTCGCCCGGTGTGAGGGGCCTGGCCCACAGTGCCGTCCAGTAGGTGTCGCCGGTGCGGCCGTCGGACGCGTGGGCCAGACCGGCGTGCGTGAAGGCCGGGTCGTTGAGCGTCCGGTGGGGCTGGTCGGTGCGCAGACAGTAGTCGACGAACTCGGCGGGGGTGCGGGGGCCGGAGACGAGGTGCTCGCCGACGGTGATGTACGCGTATCCGGTGGCCGTGAGCCGCTGGTAGACGGAGACGCCGTCCGCGCCCTGGACGCCGAGGCGTCGGGCCGCGGCCATCGCGGAGGCGTGGGCCTGGGCGGCGGAGGTGAGGCGGGCGTCGGGGGTGTGCGCGGGGCCACGGGCGGTGCGGAGGCGGCCGGGATCGGCTCGTCGGCGACGTCCACCCCGAAGTCCCGGGCCAGCCCCGCCAGGCCGTCGGCGTATCCCTGCCCCAGCGCACGCAGCTTCCATCCGGTGCCGCCCCGGTAGATCTCCGCGAGCAGCAGCAGTGTCTCCTGGCGCGGCACCGGCTGGAAGCTGCGTGCGCTGGGGCCGGGGCGGGCTCTTATACACATCT
>NZ_JABERD010000118.1 GCF_013044505.1 Streptomyces sp. S3(2020)
CGGGTGAAGGGCCTGTCTACGCACACGGCCGAGGGCAGGACGTCGTATCTGCATGTCTCGGCGGGCACGCGAACCGTACCGGCGTGTAGCGGTTCGTCCCGCAGCCCGCCGAGACATGCAGATACGACGTCCTGCCCTCGGCCGTGTGCGTAGACAGGCCCTTCACCCGTTCCGTGTCCAGGTCGCAGTTGGTGACCAGCGCCCCGTAGAAGGGGATGCACAGCTGCCCGCCGTGCGTGTGGCCGGCGAGGATCAGGGGGTAGGCGTCGGCCGCGTACGCGTCCAGCACCCTCAGGTACGGCGCGTGGACCACGCCCATCGAGAAGTCCACGGACGACGACGGGCCGCCGGCCACCTCCGCGTACCGGTCCCGCTTGATGTGCGGGTCGTCCAGGCCGGTCAACTCGATCGACACACCCTCGACCTTCAGGGTGCCGCGGGTGTTGGTCAGGTTGAGCCAGCCCGCGGTGTCGAAACCGTCCCGCAGGTCCTCCCACGGGTTGTGGACCACGCCCACGGCCGGCGGGTTGCCGTTCAGGCCGTGGCGGCCGCTCGTCTTCTCCAGCAGATAGCGGGCGGGGTTACGGGGCCTGGGGCCGTAGTAGTCGTTGGAGCCGAAGACGTACGCCCCCGGGAACTCCATCAGCGGGCCCAACGCGTCCAGGACCTCCGGCACGCCCTCCGGGTCCGACAGGTTGTCGCCCGTGTTGATCACGAAGTCGGGTCGCAGGCCCGCCAGCGAACGCAGCCAGCGCTGCTTCTTGTGCTGACCGCCGACCATGTGGATGTCGGAGACCTGGAGCATGCGCAGGGGACGCATTCCGGCGGGGAGGACGGGGACCGTGACCCGTCGGAGGCGGAAGGAGCGGGCTTCGAAGCCCGCCGCGTACACCAGACCGGCGGCGCCAGCCGCCGCGATCGACAGAGGTACTCCGTATCGCGCGCGCATGGGTCCCATCGTGTCAGACCCGGCAAGTACCCCGTCGCCCGCCGTCCCTTGAAGCCGTCCCTTGAAGCCGCCCCTCGAAACCGACCCCCTTGAATCGACCTGGAGCCGACCCCCCTAAAACGATGGGCGTCCGGCCTCACGCACCTGCGAGAATCAGTCACATGACCACCACGCTCAAGTCGAAGCTGCAGGAAGACCTCACCTCCGCGATCAAGGAGCGCGACGAGCTCCGCTCCTCGACGCTGCGCATGACGCTCGCCGCGATCACCAAGGAGGAGGTCGCGGGCAAGGAGAAGCGTGAGCTCTCCGACGACGAGGTCCTCAAGGTGATCACCAAGGAGGCGAAGAAGCGCCGCGAGGCGGCCGACGCCTTCGCCGAGGGTGGTCGTGCCGAGTCGGCCGAGCGCGAGAAGGCGGAGGGTGCGCTCCTCGCCACGTACCTGCCCAAGCAGCTGTCCGACGAGGAGCTGACCGACCTCGTCGCCCAGGCCGTCGAGGAGGCGAAGGCGGCGGGCGCCGAGGGGCCGCGGGCCATGGGCGCCGTCATGAAGATCGTGAACCCGAAGGTCGCGGGCCTCGCGGAGGGCGGTCGCGTCGCCGCCACCGTGAAGAAGCTCCTGGCCGGCTGACCGACCGCGCCGAACGACGAACGGCGAACGCAGAACGGCGAACGCAGAACGGCGAACGCAGAACGGCCCCTTCACCGTCGTACAGAGATATCCGGCAGAGATATCCGTACGACGGTGAAGGGGCCGTTCGCCGTTCGCCGTCCAGCGACCCGCGGTCAGCGCCAGTGGCTAGCCGTTCCGGCCCCCGTTTCCGTTGTTGCCCTGGAACAGGTCCTCCGGGATGGAGAAGGTCGGCGTCGGGAAGCTCCCGCCGTCCGTGCCGCCGTTGTCCGAGCCACCGTTGTCGTCGCCGTTGTCCCCGTCGCCGTTCCCGTTGCCGTTCCCATTCCCGTTTCCGTCGCCGTCCCCGTCGCCGCGGTCCGGGTTGTCGCTGGGGAGCTGGATGAAGTTGAACGGCGGGGCGTCCTTGCCCGCGAGGGCGCCGGTCATGGCGTCCTTCCAGATCGGGCCGGGGACCTTGCCGCCGTAGACGAGGTCGTTGTACTCGCCGCCGATGTAGATGTTCTTCATCTCGACCTTCTGGGAGGCGCTGCCCACCCAGACGGCGCCCGACAGGTTCGGCGTGTAGCCGACGAACCAGGCGTTCTTGCGGGAGTCCGTCGTACCCGTCTTACCGGCGTTCTCGCGGTCGGTGAGGCCCGCCGTCTGGCCGGTACCGGAGTCGACCACGCCCTTGAGGAGCTGGTTGACGGTGTCCGCGGTCGTCTCGGACATGGCGCGCGAGCAGGTCGACTTGGGCACCTCCAGCGACTTCTGCTGCTGGGCGACCTTCTGGGTGATCGACTCGATGGCGATCGGCGTGCAGTACATGCCGCGGGAGGCGAAGGCGGCGTACGCGGTCGCCATCGTCAGCGGGGAGATGCCCTTGGAGCCCAGCGCGATCGCGGGCACCTCGGGCAGCTTGTCGCCGTTGCCCTGCACGACCTGGAGCTTGTTGGTCATGTTGACCACGGGGCACAGGCCGATGTCGGAGATCATCTGCACGAAGTAGGTGTTGACCGACAGCTCCATCGCCTTCTTCAGGCGGTAGGGGCCCTTCTCCGACTCCGACTCGTTCTCCAGCGTCTCGCCGTTCAGGTTGACCCACGGCTTGCTGTCACAGGTCTGTACGGGGCTCGGGTACTCCATCTGGTACGGCGACGAGTACTCCTGGTTGGCCGGCCGGCCCTCCTCCAGCGCCGCCGCCGCGACGAACGGCTTGAACGTCGAACCGGTCGGGAAGCCGTAGTTGGAGCCGCCCATGCCGTAGCCGACCGAGTAGTTGATCTCGGTCTCGTTCTTGCCGTAGCCGTACGGCTTCGACTGGCCCATGCCGACGATCTTGCCGGTGCCGGGCTCGACGAGGGTGGCCGCGGCCGCGACCTTGTCCGACTTGTAGACGTGGTCCTTGAGCGAGGCCTGGACCGAGTCCTGCGCCTGCGGGTCGAGGGTGGTCTTGATCGTCAGACCGCCCTGGTTCCAGACCTTGGCACGGGCTTCCTTGGTCTTGCCGAAGACCGGGTCGCTCTTGAAGACGGCCTCGACGTACTTGCAGAAGAAGCTGGCGCCCTTCACGGCGGTGATGCAGCCGTTCTTGGGCTGGCTGACCTTCAGGCCGAGCTTCTGCTCCTGGGCCTTGGTGGCCTCCGCGCGGGAGATGTCGCCGACCTCTGCCATGCGCTGGAGCACGATGTTGCGCCGCTTGGTGGCCTCGGCCTCGTCGTTGATCGGGTCGTACCGGCTGGGCGACTGGACGATGCCGGCCAGCAGCGCCGACTGGGCGAGGGTGAGGTCCTTGGCTGACTTGGAGAAGTAGCGCTGGGCGGCGGCCTCGACACCGTAGGCCTGCTGGCCGAAGAACGTGATGTTCAGGTAGTTCTCGAGGATCTTCTTTTTGCCCAGCTCCTCCTCGACCTGGATCGCGTACTTCAACTCGCGGATCTTGCGGCCGATGGTCTGCTGGGTGGCCTGGGCGACCTTCGTCGGGTCGTCGCCGGCCTCCTCCACGAAGACGTTCTTCACGTACTGCTGGGTGAGCGTGGACGCGCCCTCGGCCACCCCGCTGCTCTGCACGTTCTTGTTGAGCGCGCGCAGCACGCCCTTCAGGTCCACCGCGCCGTGCTGGTAGAAGCGCGAGTCCTCGATCGCGACGATCGCCTTCTGCATGTACGGCGAGACGTCCTTGAGCTCGACGACCGTGCGGTCGCGCGAGTACACCGTGGCGATCTGGCCGCCCTTGGCGTCGAGGATCGTGGTCCGCTGGCTCAGCGGCGGCGTCTTCAGATTGGCCGGGAGCTCGTCGAAGCTCTCGACCGAACCCTTGGCCGCGAGCCCGAGCGCACCGAAGGCGGGCAGGGCGATGCCCGCCAGTACCGCACCCGAGAGGACGCTGACACCGAGGAACTTGGCGGCCTGCTGGGCGGGGGACAGGCCACCACCGGAGCGCTTCTTCGACATAGGGGGCAGCCTAATCCGTACTCATGAACGTTCGACGAGACCCAGTGGCCGTTTCGAGCGCATGGCAAAGAGAGCGCCTACCTTCTCATTCGCCGGACACGCGCGCAGGCCTTGGCCTAAGCTGCTCTCAACTGTCACAGCAGTGCGGCCACGTATCAATACGTCCGGCGACCCCGAATCGTTCCGGATGTTCCCCAACTTTCTGATGGGGGCGTGTCCGAATCCGCCTTGTGTGTCACCTGGTGCCCGTTGTGACTCAACTGAACTGTCCCGCTTTGTCGGGATGATCACGCATGTCGCCAGCTCACTCCCCCGGGTGATCTGCCGCTTACCCATAGTCCGTTCGGGCCATTCAAGATTGGGCCCGAAGGGGGTGTTGCGCTGTGCCCACCTTCCGTAACGTCCTCAACTGGCGGCGGTGAATATGCCGCTGCCGCCGTGGGGGAGCCTCGATTCGGGAGAGGACGGCGCCGGTATGGGCTGGGTAACCGACTGGAGTGCGCAGGCGGCCTGCCGCACTACCGATCCGGATGAACTGTTCGTTCAAGGAGCAGCGCAGAACAGGGCCAAGGCGGTGTGCACCGGATGCCCGGTGCGCACGGAGTGCCTGGCCGACGCGCTCGACAACCGCGTCGAGTTCGGCGTGTGGGGAGGCATGACGGAGCGGGAACGCCGCGCGCTGCTGCGCAGGCGGCCCACCGTGACCTCCTGGCGCCGGCTCCTTGAGACAGCGCGTACGGAATACGAGCGAGGGGTCGGCATTCTGCCCCTCGACGACGATGAGGTGTACGAGAACTACGCGGCGGTGAGCTGAGGGCGGGACCCCTGGGGGTCCGTCCGCTTCGGCTCAGCCGTCCGCGGTCGCTCAGCCGTCCGTGGTCTCGGTCTCGGGCAGCTCCGGCCGACCGGCCGCGAGCCGTGTTCCGATGTCTCGCAGCCCCGCGAGGTCGTGTACGTCGCCGGGCAGCGCGGCCACCTCCGCCACCGCCACTTCGGGGTGGAGCGAGGTGAAGCGGTCACGCGTGCGCTGCTCGCGGGAGAGCAGCTGCATACGCTCGGCATGCAGTCTCAACAGGCCTGCGGTGAGTTGTTCGACGGTCCGGTCCGCGGCGGGGGAGCCTTCGGCGGACACCGGAACGGATGCGTGGTCGGACGCGGAGGATTCTGAACTGCCGTCTGTGTCGGGAGAGTTACGAACTCCAGCTTTCCCGTCCTCCTGATCGACAATGCGGGACTCCTCAAGATTTTCCGCGGCGGCGAGTGCCCGCTCGGCCGACAGCCGGGCGGCGCCGCTGCCGTGGACCCTGTTGAGGACCAGGCCCGCGAGCGGCATGTCCTCGGCGGCCAGCCGCTCCACGAAGTACGCGGCCTCCCGCAGCGCGTCCCGCTCCGGCGCCGCGACCACCAGGAACGCCGTGCCGGGAGCCTGGAGCAGCTTGTACGTCGCGTCCGCGCGCGTGCGGAACCCGCCGAACATCGAGTCCATGGCGGACACGAACGTCTGGACGTCCTTGAGGAGCTGACCGCCGAGCAGCTTGCCGAGGGTGCCCGTCATCATCGACATCCCGACGTTCAGGAACTTCATCCCCGCGCGTCCGCCGAGCTTGGCCGGTGCGGTGAGGAGCCGGATCAGCTTGCCGTCGAGGAAGGACCCGAGCCGCTTGGGCGCGTCCAGGAAGTCCAGCGCGGACCGGGACGGCGGGGTGTCGACGATGATCAGGTCCCACTCGTCACGAGCCCGCAGCTGGCCCAGCTTCTCCATCGCCATGTACTCCTGCGTGCCCGCGAAGCCCGCAGAGAGCGACTGGTAGAAGGGGTTGCCGAGAATCGCGGAGGCCCGCTCGGGGTCCGCGTGCGCCTCGACGATCTCGTCGAAGGTGCGCTTCATGTCGAGCATCATCGCGTGCAGCTCGCCGTCGCCCTCGACGCCCTTCACCCGGCGCGGGGTGTTGTCGAGGGAGTCGATGCCCATGGACTGGGCGAGCCGGCGGGCCGGGTCGATGGTGAGGACGACGACCTTGCGGCCGCGCTCGGCGGCCCTGAGGCCCAGCGCTGCCGCGGTCGTGGTCTTGCCGACGCCGCCCGAGCCGCAGCACACCACGATGCGGGTCGCCGGATCGTCGACCAGCGGATCGAGGTCGAGCATGCGCGCGGGGGAGAGGCGGTGGTGGCGGGCCTGCCCCTCGACGTCCGGACTCATGACATCCCCTGCTTCCGCAGTTCCGTGGCCAGCTCGTACAGACCCGCCAGGTCCATGCCCTCGGCGAGCAGCGGCAGTTCGTGCAGCGGCAGGTCCAGTTCACCCAGCACCGCGCGCTGTTCGTGCTCCAGCGCGTACCGCTCGGCGTACTCCTCGGCCTGGGCCAGGAGCGGGTCCACCAGCCGCTCGGCATGCCCGCCGCGCCGCGCCCCGCCGAGCCCGGCGGCGGACAGCGACTGTGCGAAGGAGGAACGAGTAGTGCCCCGTACGAGTTCCAACTCGTCCGCGTCCAACACCTCCGGGCGCACCATGTTCACGATGATCCGCCCCACCGGCAGTTTCGCCGCCTGGAGCTCCGCGATGCCGTCCGCGGTCTCCTGGACGGGCATCTCCTCCAGCAGTGTCACCAGGTGCACGGCCGTCTCCGACGACTTCAGCACCCGCATCACCGCCTGCGCCTGATTGTGTATCGGCCCTATCTTCGCGAGCCCCGCCACCTCGTCGTTGACGTTGAGGAAGCGCGTGATGCGTCCGGTGGGGGGTGCGTCCATCACGACGTAGTCGTAGGCGAACCGCCCGGACTTCTCCTTGCGCCGCACCGCCTCGCACGCCTTGCCGGTCAGCAGGACGTCCCTGAGACCCGGCGCGACGGTGGTGGCGAAATCGATCGCGCCGAGCTTCTTCAGGGCGCGTCCGGCTCCACCGAGCTTGTAGAACATCTGGAGGTAGTCCAGAAGGGCCAGTTCGGGATCGATGGCGAGGGCGTACACCTCCCCGCCGCCCGGTGCGACCGCGATTTTTCTCTCCTCGTAGGGCAATGCCTCCGTCTCGAAGAGCTGTGCGATGCCCTGGCGGCCCTCGACCTCGACGAGAAGCGTGCGCTTCCCCTCGGTGGCCAGGGCCAGCGCGAGGGCCGCGGCCACCGTCGTCTTACCGGTGCCGCCCTTGCCACTGACGACCTGGAGCCTGCTCACGTCTTCGAGCGTAACCATTCGATGCGGGTACCAACCGGCAGGCTGTGGATAACGCCGGAGGATCCTGTGTGTGGTCAGCGGCTAAAGTCGGCCACATGACCAAGTGGGAATACGCAACCGTGCCGCTGCTCGTCCATGCCACGAAGCAGATTCTGGACACCTGGGGCGAGGACGGCTGGGAGCTCGTCCAGGTCGTGCCCGGGCCGAACAACCCCGAGCAGCTGGTGGCCTACCTGAAGCGGGCCAAGGCGTGAGCGCGGTCGAGACGAAGCTCGCCGAGCTCGGGCTGACGCTGCCGGAGGTCGTACCGCCGTTGGCCGCGTACCAGCCAGCCGTGCAGTCGGGCGTGTACGTGTACACGTCGGGCCAGCTGCCGATGATCGAGGGCAAGCTCCCGGTCACCGGCAAGGTGGGCGCGGAGGTCACCGCGGAGGAGGCCAAGGACCTGGCCCGCACCTGCGCGCTGAACGCGCTGGCGGCCGTCAAGTCGGTCGCCGGTGATCTGGACCGCGTCAAGCGCGTGGTGAAGGTCGTCGGGTTCGTGGCGTCGGCGTCGGACTTCACCGGCCAGCCGAGTGTCATCAACGGCGCGAGCGAGCTGCTGGGCGCGGTCCTCGGCGACAAGGGCGTCCACGCGCGCAGTGCGGTCGGCGTGGCGGTGCTGCCGCTGGACGCACCGGTGGAGGTCGAGGTCCAGGTGGAGCTCACGGAGGCGTAGGCCTTCGGCGCGGCGGGCCGCTCGGCGCGACGCCGGGCGGGTCGGCTGCGGTGCGCGCCTGCTGGGCCGGGCGGGCTGCGGTGACTGGCTGCCGGGCTGAGTGGCCGCGGCTTGTGGTCGCCGGGTCGGGTGGGCCGCGGTGCGGCACCGCCTGGCCGTACCGCCAGGCCGAGCGAGCGCCCGTGCGTGGCTGTCGGGCTGGACGGGCTTCGACGTGGCTGCCGGACCGGGGGCTCGGGTGTTCCTGGGCCTGTGCGGAAGCGGGCCGCTCGGACTGCTCGGGCCGCGATACGGATACCCGTCCCGGCTGCTCGCGGCCGTATAGGGCCCCTCTCGAACATTCGCGCACCACGGGATAGCCTCCGCCCATGGCGAATGGGCAGTGGTTTCCGCAGGACTGGCCGGAACGTATCCGTGCGCTCGCCGACGGCACGCTCACCCCGGTCGTCCCCAAGCGGGCGGCCACGGTCATGCTCCTCAAGGACACCACCGCGGGACCCGCCGTGCACATGCTGCGCAGACGCGCCTCCATGGCTTTCGCCGGAGGCGCGTACGCGTATCCGGGCGGCGGTGTGGACCCCCGCGACGACGACCATCAGATCCGCTGGGCGGGCCCCACGCGCGCGTGGTGGGCCGAGCGGCTCGGTGTCGACGAGACGGAGGCCCAGGCGATCGTCTGCGCGGCCGTCCGCGAGACGTACGAGGAGGCGGGCGTCCTGCTCGCCGGGCCGACCCCGGACTCGGTGGTCGGTGACACCACGGGCGAGGACTGGGAGGCGGACCGCGAGGCCCTGGTCGCGCGGGACGTGAGTTTCGCCGGGTTCCTGGAGCGTCGCGGCCTGGTGCTGCGTTCGGACCTGCTGGGCGCCTGGACCCGTTGGATCACCCCGGAGTTCGAACCCCGCCGCTACGACACCTGGTTCTTCGTCGCCGCCCTCCCCGAGGGCCAGCGCACCCGCAACGCCTCCACGGAGGCGGACCGCACGGTGTGGATCGGACCCGCCGAGGCGGCGTCGTCGTACGACAAGGGCGAACTGCTGATGATGCCGCCCACGATCGCGACCCTGCGCCAGCTGACGCCGTACGGCACCGCGCGCGAGGCACTCACGGCCGCCCCCTCCCGCGACCTGACCCCCGTCCTGGCCAGGGCCCGCCTGGACGACGACGAGATCGTGCTGTCCTGGCCGGGCCACGACGAGTTCACCAAGCACATCCCGACCGGTGGAGCCCCCGCATGACCGACGCCGCAGCCCTCCCCGGCCAGCCGCGAGGCGGAGTGCTCTCGGGTCCCGCCACCGCGCGTGCCGTCAACGTCCTCGCGCCCAACGCGTCCGCGATGACCCTGGACGGCACGAACACCTGGATCCTCGCCGAGCCCGACTCCGAACTGGCCGTGGTGGTCGACCCCGGGCCGCTGGACGAGGGGCATCTGCGCAACGTCGTGGACACCGCGGAGAAGGCCGGCAAGCGCGTCGCCCTGACCCTGCTGACGCACGGTCACCCGGACCATGCCGAGGGCGCCGTGCGGTTCGCCGAGCTGACGGGCACCAAGGTGCGGGCGCTGGACCCGGCGCTGCGGCTGGGCGACGAGGGGCTGGGCGCCGGGGACGTGGTCAGGGTCGGCGGCCTGGAGCTGAGGGTCGTACCGACGCCTGGGCACACCTCGGACTCCCTGTGCTTCCATCTCCCGGCCGATCAGGCGGTCCTGACGGGCGACACGATCCTGGGACGCGGTACGACGGTCGTGGCGCACCCTGACGGCCGCCTGGGCGACTATCTGGACTCCCTGCGGCGTCTGAGGTCCCTCACGGTCGACGACGGCGTCCACACCGTCCTCCCGGGCCACGGACCCGTCCTGGAGGACGCCCAGGGGGTCGTGGAGTTCTATCTCGCCCACCGCGCCCATCGGCTGGCCCAGGTGGAGACGGCCGTGGAGGACGGGTACGGGACGCCGGGCCAGGTCGTCGCGCACGTGTACGCGGACGTGGACCGGTCCCTGTGGCCGGCGGCGGAGCTGTCGGTGCGGGCGCAGCTGGAGTATCTGGAGGAGCACGGGCTGATCTAGCGGGGCGGGACGCTTCTGGGTCCGTTCACGCACGCGCGTGCGCCTGCTTCGGCCCGCACCGCCCCGATAGGCGTCCTGGTCGCTCGCACGCCCTCCCCGCGCGTACGCCTAGTCCGGACGCGGCGCCTTCACCCCGTGCACGCGCGCGTACTCCTCGGCCAGCCACGGCCCGAGATCGTCGACGTACGACATGAGCACGTCCAGGTCGCCGCGCGGCGTGTGGCCGAGGACCGCCGCCGCCCGCATCCGGTCGGCCCGCTCCGGGTAGTACGCGCCGAACGCCTCCGCCATCTCCGTCAGATCGCTCGTCCAGCCGTTCCAGCGGGGCATGACGAGGGTGAAGCCGGTGCGGACGAGGTGGCGGGACATGAAGCGCGCGAGGGGGCGCAGAGCAGCCTCCGAGTCGCCCGTCCGGGAGATCCGCTCGCGCCAGCGCGGCAGCAGCAGGGCGAGGTCGCCGTTGGTCTCGCGGGCGAGCCGCGAGTCGGGGCGGTAGCGCGGCAGGTACTCGGCGAGGTCGTCGCCGAGCAGCGGGGTGCACAGACAGGCCACGAACCACCCCAGGTCGTACGTCTCCGCCTCGCTCAGCAGCCGCGCCCGGCTGTGGAGCAGCGTCCCGGCCCCGTCGATCTCCGGGAACTCCTTGTCCAGTGCCGTGTCGAGGGCCCGGACCGTCCCCCGGTCCGCGTCCGTGGGCTCCCCGTTCAGGGCGACCAGCAGGTCGAGGTCGCTGCGGCTCACGCGCGCGGTGCCGCGCGGGATCGACCCGTAGAGGTACGCGCTGTGCAGCCGTGTCCCGAACAGGTCCAGCAGCCGGTCCCGTGCCACGGCGACGACCGGGCGGAAGGCGTGCGGCACGCGCGCGAGGGAGCCTTCGCGCTCGATGTAGCCCTGGGCGTCGAGCCCCTTGCGCAGAACGGTTTCGGCCATGGGTTCACTGTGCCCCCACCGACCTGCCGGAACTGGGTATTCACGGCACCGCCGAACGGGGTCGACTTCGGTGGGGAGCGCGAAGGGCCCCGCCGTGCGGCGGGGCCCTTCGTACGACGTGTCGTGGCTAGCGCGACCGCTTGGCGAGTCGCTCCACGTCCAGCAGGATCACCGCGCGGGCCTCCAGGCGGAGCCAGCCGCGCTGGGCGAAGTCGGCGAGGGCCTTGTTGACCGTCTCGCGGGAGGCGCCGACCAGCTGGGCGAGCTCTTCCTGCGTGAGGTCGTGGACGACGTGGATGCCCTCCTCGGACTGCACGCCGAAGCGGCGGGAGAGGTCCAGGAGCGCGCGGGCGACGCGGCCGGGGACGTCCGAGAAGACCAGGTCGGACATCTGGTCGTTGGTCTTGCGCAGCCGACGGGCGACGGCGCGCAGCAGCGCGGTGGCCACCTCGGGGCGGACGTTCAGCCAGGGCTGGAGGTCGCCGTGGCCGAGGGCGAGCAGCTTGACCTCGGTCAGCGCGGTGGCGGTCGCCGTGCGCGGGCCCGGGTCGAAGAGCGACAGCTCACCGATCAGCTCGCCGGGGCCGACGACGGCGAGCATGTTCTCGCGGCCGTCGGGGGAGGTGCGGTGCAGCTTGACCTTGCCCTCGGTGACGACGTAGAGCCGGTCGCCCGGGTCGCCCTCATGGAACAGGGAGTCGCCACGCGCGAGGGTCACCTCACTCATGGAGGCGCGGAGCTCCGCGGACTGCTCGTCATCGAGCGCCGCGAAGAGCGGGTTGCGCCGCAGAACGTCGTCCACGAGTTCTCTCCTTGTCGACCTGCTCAGGGGATCTTGCTCCCCCTTGGTACCAGGGGACCGTGTTCCCCATTTTGCCGGACGGTCCAAACAGTGTGATCTGTCACAAGGATGCCGCACAGGTGTCCCGAGGTAAGCGGCAGGGGTCCAATCGGGGGCCGATCTCCTGGGTCCGGGGCGATTGTCGGTGCCGGGCTCTAGGCTGGCCGGGTGTCCAAATCGCCGGTGAGAGCACAGGCCAAGGGGGCTGGGCGGGTGGTTGTACGTCGAGATTCCGCTGTGGGCGAACAGGGCCCCGGTGGCGGAAAGAAAACGGCAAAAGTGACAAAGAAGGCTGCGGTGAAGAAGGCTCCGGCGGTGGTGAGGCAGGTGGCCGGGACGAAGGCCGCCGAGAAGAGAGCCGGGGCGAAAAAGGCTGTGGCGAAGAAGGCCGGGGCGGGAAAGGCTCCGGCCAGGACCGTCGCCGTCAAGCCGGCGAAGGCCGAGTCGCCCACCGCGCTGGTCCGCCGGGCCCGCCGGATCAACCGCGAACTGGCCGAGGTGTTTCCGTACGCCCACCCGGAGCTGGACTTCGAGAACTCCTTCCAGCTCGTGGTCGCCACGGTGCTGTCCGCCCAGACGACCGACCTGAGGGTCAATCAGACGACCCCCGCGCTCTTCGCCAAGTACCCGACCCCCGAGGACCTGGCCGTCGCCAACCCGGAGGAGGTCGAGGAGATCCTCCGTCCGACCGGCTTCTTCCGGGCCAAGACCAAGTCGGTCATAGGGCTGTCGAAGGCGCTGGTGGAGCAGTTCGGCGGTGAGGTGCCGGGGCGGCTCGAAGACCTGGTCAAGCTGCCCGGCGTGGGCCGCAAGACGGCGTTCGTCGTCCTCGGCAACGCCTTCGGACGGCCCGGCATCACCGTGGACACGCACTTCCAGCGGCTGGTGCGGCGCTGGCAGTGGACCGCCGAGACCGACCCCGACAAGATCGAGGCCGCGATCGGCGCGCTGTTCCCCAAGAGCGACTGGACGGACCTCTCGCACCACGTCATCTGGCACGGCCGCCGTATCTGCCACGCCCGCAAGCCCGCCTGCGGCGCCTGCCCCATCGCCCCGCTCTGCCCCGCGTACGGCGAGGGCGAGACGGACCCCGAGAAGGCGCAGAAGCTCCTCAAGTACGAGAAGGGCGGCTTCCCGGGGCAGCGGCTCAACCCTCCGCAGTCCTACCTGGACGCGGGCGGCAAGGCGGCACCGCCGCTGGGGGCCGGATGACGGGGGGTGCGGGCCGATCGGTGACGCCGGACCGTTCTACGGCTGTCGTCCCTTCAGCGGGTGACGGTGCTCTCTGCTGCCGGGGAGGTCGGGACGGCGCCGAGCCCCTGAGGGCAGGCCTCACCACGGCAGTGGGGCGGAGGGCGAGCGGCACGGGACGAACGCCGGCACCGGCCCTGGACTGCGTCCCGGCCTCGGGTTCCGTCTGGTCCTCGACCCGCGATCGGGTCCACGTCCCGGCGTGGTCGTCGGTATGCCGGGCGTCGGGGCAGGAACGATCTCGCAGGGGCCGGGCGTTGGACTCGCAAGGACGGGGGTGGCGATGACGCGCGCGAGCAATGCACAGGGCGTGACGCTCAGCAAGGAGGGTCTGCCGCAGTGGCTGGACCCGGTGGTGGACGCGGTGGAGACGGTCGAGCCGGTGCAGCTGAGCCGGTTCCTGCCGCCGACGAACGGGGCGGGGCGGCAGTCGGCCGTGCTGATCCTGTTCGGCGAGGGGGAGCGCGGACCCGAGCTGCTGCTCATGGAGCGGGCCAGCTCGCTGCGGTCCCATGCCGGACAGCCCTCCTTCCCCGGCGGTGCCCTCGACCCCGAGGACGGCGACCCGAAGGCCGACGGGCCGCTCAGGGCCGCCCTGCGCGAGGCCGAGGAGGAGACCGGGCTCGACCCCGCGGGCGTGCAGCTCTTCGGTGTGCTGCCCAAGCTGTACATCCCGGTCAGCGGCTTCGTCGTGACCTCGGTGCTGGGCTGGTGGCGCGAGCCGACCCCGGTCGGAGTCGTCGATCCGAACGAGACCGCGCGGGTCTTCACCGTCCCCGTGGCGGATCTCACGAATCCCGACAACCGGGCCACAACCGTCCACCCCAGCGGCCACCGAGGACCGGCATTCCTGGTCGAATCGGCCCTGGTCTGGGGCTTCACGGCTGGAATCATCGACCGTCTGCTGCACTACTCGGGCTGGGAGCGCCCCTGGGACAGGGAGAAGCAGGTCCCGCTCGACTGGCGGTCATGACAGGGTGTCTGACGTGTTGTGTCGTGTGATGAGGCGAGGCCTGAACCGGTGAACGTGCTGGACATCCTGTTGTTGGTCGCCGCCGTGTGGTTCGCGATCGTCGGCTACCGCCAGGGCTTCGTCGTCGGCATCCTGTCGGTGATCGGCTTCATGGGCGGTGGTCTTGTCGCCGTCTACGTGCTGCCCGTCGTCTGGGACGCCCTCACCGACAACTCGGAGGTCAGTACGACCGCCGCCGTCGTCGCGGTCGTCATCGTCATCGTCTGTGCCTCCGTCGGCCAGGCCCTGACCACCCACCTCGGCAACAAGCTCCGCCGGTACATCACATGGTCCCCGGCCCGCGCCCTGGACGCCACCGGCGGCGCCCTCGTCAACGTCGTCGCGATGCTCCTGGTGGCGTGGCTGATCGGCTCCGCCCTCGCCGGCACCACCCTGCCGACCCTCGGCAAGGAGGTCCGTAGCTCCAAGGTCCTCCTCGGCGTCTCGCGGGCCCTGCCCGACCAGGCCAACACCTGGTTCGCGGACTTCTCCTCGGTTCTCGCGCAGAACGGCTTCCCGCAGGTCTTCAGCCCGTTCTCCAACGAGCCGATCAACGAGGTCCAGCCGCCGGACCCGGCGCTCGCGGCCAGCCCCGTCGCCACCCGTGCCAAGCAGTCCATCGTCAAGGTCATGGGCACCGCCCAGAGTTGCGGCAAGGTCCTCGAAGGCACCGGCTTCGTCTTCGCCGAGCGCCGCGTCATGACCAACGCGCATGTCGTGGGCGGCGTCGACGAACCCACCGTCCAGATAGGCGGCGAGGGCAGGAAGTACGACGCGACGGTCGTCCTGTACGACTGGGAGCGCGACATCGCCGTGCTCGACGTACCGGATCTGAAGGCGCCCGCCCTGGAGTTCACGTCCACGGACGCCAAGAGCGGCGACGACGCGATCATCGCGGGCTTCCCGGAGAACGGCGCGTACGACGTCCGGGCCGCACGCGTGCGTGGCCGCATCCCGGCCAACGGACCGGACATCTACCACCGCGGCACCGTGCACCGCGATGTGTACTCCCTCTACGCGACCGTCCGTCAGGGCAACTCCGGCGGCCCGCTGCTCACCCCCGAAGGCGAGGTGTACGGCGTGGTCTTCGCGAAGTCCCTCGACAACGCCGACACCGGGTACGCGCTGACCGCGGACGAGATCCAGGAGGACATCGCCAAGGGGCGCACCGCGAACCAGCAGGTGGACAGCGACAGCTGCGCGCTGTGAGGTGTCGGGGGCGTCAGCCTCGAGGGTGACGCAGCCGTACCGAGACCCAGCGGGCCCGGCGGCGCAGGATGTGTGGAATGCCCACGCGGAGGTCCGTGCCCTGCATCTGCGGGGCCCCTCCTCGCTGGTGGGGGCTCAGACCGTGGCCCGAGCGGCGATTGCGTGCTGCGTCACTGTAGTCGTGCGTCCAGCCCATACCCCGACGTGTGCCCCTGCCCCAAGGTCGATAACCGCCCCCAGGGTCCCCAATTGGCCTATGCGCCAGGCAATTGGCTGTTCGTCGGACAGGTGTTCAGATCCGGATACCGGGCGCGTCCGCACGGTCACCGATCGGGCTCGGGGTCCTTCAGCCAGTTGATGAGCTCGGCCGAGAAGGCGACGGGGTCCTCCTCGTGCGGGAAGTGGCCCAGTCCGTCGAACAGCCGCCAGCGGTACGGCGCTTCGACGTACTCGCCGGATCCCGCGGCGCTCCGCGTCCGCAGCACCGGGTCCAGCGAGCCGTGCAGATGCAGCGTCGGCACCCGCACGGGCCGCTTCATGCGCCGGTTGAACTGGATGCCGTCGGGGCGGGCCAGGGAGCGCACCATCCAGCGGTACGGCTCGACCGAGCAGTGCGCGGTCGACGGGATGCACATCGCGCGGCGGTACGTCTCCACCGCGTCGTCGTCCGGCAGGACCGGCCCCGACCACTCCCGCATCAGCCGGGCGACCAGCGCGCCGTCGTCCGCGGTGAGCTGTCGCTCCGGGATCCAGGGGCGCTGAAACCCCCAGATGTAGGAACCGGCACGCGTCTGCTTGACGTCCGAGAGCATCGCCGAGCGCCAGCGCCGCGGATGCGGCATCGAGGCCACCGCGAGCCGCCGTACGAGCTTCGGACGCATCGCGGCCGCCGTCCACGCGAGGTATCCGCCCAGGTCATGGCCGACCAGCGCGGCGTCGGGCTCGCCGAGCGAGCGGATCACGCCGGTGATGTCGAGAGCGAGGTTGGCCGGGTCGTAGCCGCGCGGGGTGCGGTCGCTGCCGCCGACGCCCCTGAGGTCCATGGCGACGGCCCGGAACCCGGCATCGGCGAGCGCGGGCAGCTGGTGCCGCCACGTCCACCAGAACTGCGGGAAGCCGTGCAGCAGCAGGACCAGCGGGCCGTCACCCATCTCGGCGATGTGGAAGCGGGCGCCGTTGGCGGCCACCTCGCGATGGGTCACCTCTCTCCCGCCGGGCAGCGTGTCCGGTCGTACTACTGAGGCAGGTGTGGCGGGGTCCGTCATGACGACGAGCGTGCCACAGCTTCGATGGCCTCCGGGACACGGTCCTGCGCCAGCTCCGGCCGCTGATGCGGCTTGGCCTTCTGCAGGACGCTCGCCGTCTCCTTCATCGACGCGGCGGTCTTCTGCGCGCCGCCGCCCTTCTTGGCCTTCTTCGCGAAGACCACGCCGATCAGCGCCAGGAGGCCCGCGATGAGCACGTTCGCCGCGAAGGACAACAGGAAGCAGACCGCCATGTTCCAGTCGCTCCAGGTGCGGATGCCGTACGCCAGGGCGAAGTTCAGCATCGGCAGCGAGAACACCAGTACCCCGCCGGCCACCAGGAACGCGCCGCCGCTCGTCGCGCCGCGCTTCACGTCCCGCTTGAGCTGCGCCTTGGCCAGCGCGATCTCGTCGTGCACCAGCGCGGACATCTCGGTCGTCGCCGAGGCGAACAGCTGGCCGATGCTGCGTTCGGCGCCGACCGGGCTGCCGTCGGGTGCGCTCATCGCGTTTCTCCCTGAATCTGCCGTGTGGGTGACTGGGAAGTCTTCAGTACGGGGGAAGTCTTTTGTACCGTCCCGTCAGATCATGCCCGACGGTCGTCCTCCTCGCCTGCCCCGCCCGTCACTTCGGCAAGCCCCGCTCGCTCGGCGGCCTTGAGTCCGGCGATCCTGCGGTGCTCGGCGGCCTTGCGCTCGTGGATCGCGGCCATGCGCAGGTGGTACGCCGGGTCGTCCTCCTCGTAGATGTCCGGGATGCCGTCGAGGTCGTCGTCGCGCTCCTCGGCCTCGACCATACGGCGGTACTTGGCGTTCCGGATCTTCAGCAGCACGGTGGCGAGGGTCGCCGCGATGAGCGAGCCCATCAGCACGGCGGCCTTGACCTCGTCGGTGAGCGCCGCGTCCCCGTCGAAGGCCAGCTCGCCGATGAGCAGCGACACCGTGAAGCCGATGCCGGCCAGGGTGGCGACCGCGAAGACGTCCGCCCACTCCAGGTCGTCGCTGAGGGAGGCCCGGGTGAAGCGTGCCGTCAGCCAGGTCCCGCCGAAGATGCCGAGCGCCTTGCCGACGACCAGACCCAGGACGACTCCGAGCGTCTCGGGCTTGGTGAACACGTCGCCGAGTGCGCCGCCGGAGACTGAGACACCTGCGCTGAACAGGGCGAACAGCGGTACCGCCAGACCCGCGGAGAGGGGACGTACGAGATGCTCGATGTGCTCGCCCGGCGAGTGCTCCTCGCCCTCCCGGGTGGTGCAGCGCAGCATCAGGCCCATCGCGACGCCCGCGATGGTGGCGTGGACGCCGCTGTTGTACATCAGGCCCCAGACGACGAGCGCGAGCGGCACGTACACGTACCAGCCGCGTACGCCCTTGCGCAGCAGCAGCCAGAAGACGGCCAGGCCGGTCACCGCGCCGCCGAGGGCCGCGAAGTCGATGTCGGCGGTGAAGAACACCGCGATGATCAGGATCGCGAAGAGGTCGTCGACGACGGCGAGGGTGAGGAGGAAGGCGCGCAGGGCGCTCGGCAGGGACGTACCGATGACCGCGAGCACGGCGAGCGCGAAGGCGATGTCGGTCGCCGTCGGGACCGCCCAGCCGTCGAGCGATCCGCCGCCGGTGAGGTTGGTCAGGACGTACACGAGGGCGGGCACCGCCATGCCGCACAGGGCCGCGACGACCGGCAGCGCCGCCGCCTTGGGGTCCTTGAGGTCACCGGCGACCAGCTCGCGCTTGAGTTCGATGCCGGCGACGAAGAAGAAGATCGCGAGGAGTCCGTCGGCCGCCCAGTGCGCGATCGAGAGGTTCAGGCCGAGAGCCTCGGGGCCGAGGTGGAAGTGGCTGACGCTCTCGTAGCTGTCGTGCAGCGCGGGGATGTTCACCCAGATCAGCGCGGTGATCGCGGCGACGAGGAGCAGGACACCGCCGACGGTCTCGGTGCGCAGCGCGTCCGCCACGAAGGTCCGTTCCGGCAGGGAGAGCCGTCCGAGGACCTTGCGGGCGGGGGTGGTGCGGGGCGCGGCCATCGGGGGGACCTCCGGTCGGTGGGTAGGGCGAAGCTGCTCGCCGACCAGACTTCCCGGCACACCTATGGGGTCACGCTAGTTTTGTTTAGTTTACCTAAAAGGGGTGCCCGGCGCCTTCTCGCGCCGGGCACCCCTCCTGTGACGTGCTCAGTCCTCGCTGGGCGCGGCGGGGAGCTTCGCCTGGATGAGGTCCATGACCGTGGAGTCGGTCAGGGTGGTGACGTCTCCCAGCTGACGGTTCTCGGCGACGTCCCGCAGCAGGCGGCGCATGATCTTGCCGGAGCGGGTCTTGGGCAGCTCGGCCACCGGGAGGACCCGCTTGGGCTTGGCGATCGGGCCGAGGGTGGCGCCGACGTGGTTGCGCAGGTCGTTGACGAGGTTCTCGTCCTCGGCGTTGGCCGTGCCGCGCAGGATCACGAAGGCGACGATGGCCTGCCCGGTGGTCTCGTCGGCGGCACCGACGACGGCGGCCTCGGCGACGGAGGGGTGCGAGACGAGTGCCGACTCCACCTCCGTCGTAGAGATGTTGTGGCCGGAGACGAGCATGACGTCGTCCACGCGCCCCAGGAGCCAGATGTCCCCGTCGTCGTCCTTCTTCGCCCCGTCACCGGCGAAGTACTTGCCCTCGAAGCGGGACCAGTACGTGTCGAGGAACCGCTGGTCGTCGCCCCAGATGGTGCGCAGCATGGAGGGCCACGGCTCGGTGAGGACGAGGTAGCCGCCACCGCCGTCGGGGACTTCCCGAGCCTCGTCGTCCACCACCGTGGCCGAGATGCCGGGCAGCGGGGTCTGCGCGGAGCCGGGCTTGGTCTCGGTCACGCCCGGCAGCGGCGAGATCATCATCGCGCCGGTCTCGGTCTGCCACCAGGTGTCGACGATCGGAGTCCGGTCGGCACCGATGTGCTTGCGGTACCAGATCCAGGCCTCGGGGTTGATGGGCTCACCCACGGAACCGAGGACGCGCAACGACGACAGGTCGAACTTCGCGGGGATGTCGTCGCCCCACTTCATGAACGTACGGATGGCGGTGGGCGCCGTGTACAGGATGGTGACCCCGTACTTCTGCACGATCTCCCAGAACCGGCCCTGGTGCGGGGTGTCCGGCGTGCCCTCGTACATGACCTGGGTGGCGCCGTTGGCGAGCGGCCCGTAGACGATGTACGAGTGCCCGGTGACCCAGCCGACGTCGGCCGTGCACCAGTAGACGTCGGTCTCCGGCTTGAGGTCGAAGACGGCGTGGTGGGTGTACGCGGCCTGGGTGAGGTAGCCGCCGGAGGTGTGCAGGATGCCCTTGGGCTTACCCGTCGTGCCCGACGTGTAGAGGATGAAGAGCGGCTGCTCGGCCTCGAAGGCCTCGGGGGTGTGCTCGGCGGACTGCCGGTCGACGAGCTCGTGCCACCAGACGTCACGGCTGTCGTTCCAGGCGACGTCCTGGCCGGTACGGCGGACCACGAGCACGTGTTCGACATTGCCCGCCTTGTCGGCGGCCTCGTCGACGGCCGGCTTGAGCGCGGACGGCTTGCCGCGACGGTAGCCGCCGTCGGAGGTGATGACGACCTTGGCGTCGGCGTCCTGGATACGCGTGGCGAGCGCGTCCGCGGAGAAGCCGCCGAAGACGACGGAGTGGGCGGCGCCGATGCGGGCGCAGGCCAGCATCGCGACCGCGGTCTCCGGGATCATCGGCATGTAGACGGCGACCCGGTCGCCCTTCTGGACGCCCAGCTCCAGCAGCGCGTTCGCCGCCTTGGAGACCTCGTCCTTCAGCTCGGCGTAGGTGATCGCGCGGCTGTCGCCGGGCTCCCCCTCGAAGTGGATGGCGATCCGGTCGCCGTTCCCCGCCTCGACATGCCGGTCGACGCAGTTGTACGCGACGTTGAGCTCGCCGTCCTTGAACCACTTGGCGAACGGCGGGTTCGACCAGTCCAGCGTCTCGATCGGCTCCTTGGCCCAGGTCAGCCGACGGGCCTGCGTGGCCCAGAAGCCGAGCCTGTCAGCCTTGGCCTGTTCGTACGCCTCCGCCGTGACATTGGCGTTCGCTGCCAGGTCTGCGGGCGGCGCGAACCTGCGCTCTTCCTTGAGCAGGTTGGCCAGGCTTTCGTTGCTCACGACATCTCCCTTGCGGTGCTTTGCCGGGGCCCCCGTTGTGTCCCAGGCCACAGCTCATCAGACCAGGGGGTGCGCTGACAAGGGCCGATGGAAAATTGGTTTAGACCTGTGAGTGCGTCCGTGTACGTCGAGGTCGGCGGCGGTGTCCATCCGTACCCACGGACGCCGACCAGGCAGAGTTCACCGCTTGTAACGCCTCTCACACTCCGGCCCAAGTACGGGTGTAACGCCACTCACGAGAAGGGAGTTCCGAGTGGAAGGGATACGGGGCGGGCCGCAGGCGGCGGTCCGCGACCCTGAGCTCTTCGAGGAGTTCTACCGGCGCCATGTGGACGCCATGACGTCCTTCGTGGCCCGGCGTGTCGCGGATCCGCACACCGTGGCCGACCTGACGGCCGAGATCTTCCTGGCGGTCCTGGACTCCGCCCACACCTACCGCCCGGGCCGGGGCAGCGAGACGGCCTGGCTCTACGGCATCGCCCGCAACGTCGTCTCCTCGGAACGCCGGCGCGTGGCCCGCGAGACCGCACGCGACCGCCGGATCTCGGGCCGTCGGCTCCTGGAGCCCGACGACATCGCCCGCCTGGAGGACAAGCTCGACGCGGAGAGCCCGGGTCGCCGCGCCCTCATGGCTCTGGAACGGCTCCCCGCGGGGGAGCGAGCCGTCCTGGAACTGATCGCGGTCGACCAGCTCACGATCGCCGAGACGGCGGCCGCGCTGGGCATCAGCCAGGTCGCGGCGCGGGTGCGGCTGCACCGGGCGCGCAAGTCGCTGCGCGGGGCGGCGGATCCGGCGGGTGCGGCGGGTGCGGATCCGCGAGGGACATCACTTTCTTTTGTCACCGGGGTCACCGAAACCACCGGGGTCACTGGGATCACTGGGGTCACCGGGGTTACTGGGGGAGAGGCATGACGATGAAGACGACGTTCGAGGACCGGCTGCTGGCCGAGTTGCAGGGCGAGATCGAGCGACGGGAGACCGACTCCTCGGTGCCCGCCGCGCGACGCCACGTGTTCACGGGCCGTCGGCTCGCCCTGGCCGCCGCGGCCTGTGCGGTGGCCGGGCTCGCGGTGGTGCTGGTGCCGGGCTCGCCGACCGAGACACCGGCGTACGCGGTGGAGCGGAACGGCGACGGCAGTGTCACGCTCACTCTCGACGACCTGGGACTCAGCGAACACGCCCAGCGTGAACTCGCCGAGCGGCTGCGGGCCGACGGCGTGCACGTGGACATCCAGAACCTCGACCGCGACCACCAGTGCCGTCGACCGCGTGGTGAGGCCGTCCCGGGCAACTTCGACCTGGAGTCCGCGCTGAGCGGCGGCTCCAAGTCGCCGGAGAAGGCCGAGCGCGTGGAACGGGAGGCACGCGATCTCGCCTCCCGCCTGGGTGCCTGGAAGATCACCCTCCATCGCGGCGACACCCTGGCCTTCGAGAACTACGACAGCGGCAGTGAGTACGTGTTCGCCACGAACTTCTACGCCGTCAAGGGAGCCATCGAGCCCTGTGTGCAGGTGGAGCGCTCCGACCGCCTGGAAGGGGTGACCACGCACTCCTCGAAGAACTGACCACAGGGTGCGCGGCCCCACCGGCAGGGGCCGCGCACCCGCGTCCGGGTCACGCCGACAGATCCGCCGCCTCCACATGGTCGAACAGCTCGTCCCCGCTCACCCCGGTGAGCAGATACGACTGCGCCTCGCCCACGTGGAAGTACATCCCGTGCAGCTCCAACTCCCGCTTCCGCAGCGCCCGCGCCACCGACTCGTGCGCGCTCAGATGCTCCAGCTGCTGGACCACGTTGGTGAGAGACAGCTGCTCGACCGCGTCCGCGGGTGCCCGTCCGGCGAGCCGGGCCCAGGGACGGCTGTCGTCGGCCATGCGCTCCAGACTCGGCAGCCCGTGGCGCAGCCACCGCTTGAGCGGCGTCTGCGCGCCCCCGGGCTCGGAGTTGAGCAGCGCCTGCATGGCTCCGCACCCGGAGTGCCCGCACACCGTGATGGACCGCACCTTCAGCACGTCCACCGCGTACTCGATCGCGGCCGCCACCGAGTCGTCACCGCTCTCCTCGCCGGGCATCGGAACGAGGTTGCCCACGTTGCGCACCACGAACAGGTCGCCCGGACCGCTGGAGGTGATCATCGAGGTGACCAGCCGTGAGTCGGCACAGGTGAGGAAGAGCTGCGCCGGGCGCTGCCCCTCACGGGCCAGCCGGGCCAGCTCACCCCGCACCAGGGGAGCGGTGTTGCGCTGGAACGCGCTGATACCGCGCGCCAGTTCATGCCCGCTGGGACTGGACGGACCGGTCCCGCCCGCCTCGCCGAGGACACCGGAGTCGCTCGGGCGCCCACCGGGCTGCGGCGCGGACCGCGGGTCCTCGCACTGGTGGTTGCGCCAGGGCGTCCAGGGGCGGCAGCGGCAACCCGCCGCGGCGGTGCGGTCGGTGAACCCGGCGTGGGCCCCGATGCCGTTTCCGCTTCCGCTCCCGATCCCGATCCCGAGCGCGGTGTGAGCGTCGGGGATGTCCCCCGGCTCGGCGATCCGGACCCCGGCGCGGCGACCGGTCAGTTCGACGGTGCCGCCCTGCGCGGTGTGTGTGTTCTGCCAGTCCTGCAACGCCTCGTACGCCGCGTGGTCCATGAAGGAGCCGTCCAACTCGACGACTGCCCGGGCGCCTTGGGGCACGAGATGCAGGGCCCGGCTCAAGCGGGGCACGGCGAGGAACGTCAACTGCCCTCGGACGTGTACGTGATGGACTCCTTCCTGCTCGTCGTGGGTGATACGGGTGCGGGTGAGGCGGTGCAGGGCGACGGCGACGGCCACGGCGACACCGAGCACGACGCCTTCCAGGACGCCGAGGAACACCACGCCGAGGGTGGTGACGGCGTAGACCAGGACCTCTCGGTGGCGGGTCACCGTGCGGATGTGGTGCAGGGACACCATCTGGATGCCGACGGCCATCACCAGGGCGGCGAGCGAGGCGAGTGGGATGAGCTCCAGCACCGGGACCATCAGCAGCGCGGCGATCACTACGAGAACGCCGTGCAGCATCGTGGAGTTCCGGCTCACGGCACCCGCGTGCACATTCGCCGCACTGCGCACGGCGACGCCGGCGACCGGGAGTCCGCCGAGCGACCCGGAGACGATGTTGGCGGCGCCCTGGCCGAGCAGCTCACGGTCCAGGTTCGAGCGTCTGACGCGGGCGGTCAGTCCGGGCCGGCCGGCGGCCATCTTGTCCACGGCGACCGCGCCGAGCAGCGACTGCACACTGCACACCAGCGTGGTGGTCAGCACGGCGGCGACCAGGCCGAGCACGGGCCCTTCGGGGAGTCCGGCCAGGGCGTGGCTGCGCCACGAGGGCAGGTCGACCTTGGGCAGCGTCAGCCCGGCGAGCGCGGCGGTCGCGCTGGCACCGGTGACGGCGACGAGCGCGGCCGGGATCCTGCGCAGCAGACGGCCGGGCCGGCCGGGGATGCGGGGCCAGAGCAGCAGCAGGGCCAGGGTCAGCGCGCTCACCGACACGGCGGCGGGACGCACCTGGGCCAACTGGGCGGGCAGGGACTGGAGGTTGGCCAGGACGGAACTCTGCGGAGTGCCGCCGAGGACGATGTGCAGCTGGGCGACGGCGATGGTCACGCCGATACCGGCGAGCATGCCGTGCACGATGGCGGGGCTGACGGCGAGCGCGCTGCGCGCCACGCGCAGGCAGCCCAGGCCCAGTTGGGCGAGGCCCGCGAGGACCGTGATGGCACAGGTCGTACGCCAGCCGTAGCGGTGGATCAGGTCGGCGGTGACGACCGTGAGTCCGGCGGCGGGGCCGCTCACCTGGAGCGGGGAGCCGCCGAGCCAGCCGGCGACGAGTCCTCCGACGGCGGCGGCGACGAGGCCGGCCTGGAGGGGTGCGCCGGTGGCGAGGGCGATGCCGAGGGACAGCGGCAGGGCGATCAGGAAGACCGCGATCGAGGCCGACACGTCGGCGCCCGCGACACGGAAGCGGCGGGGCCGGGACGGCGGTGGGCTGTGGGGTCGGTGGATGCGCTTGGTCCGACTCGAGTCGGTGGCGCGGGTGGGGACGCAGGCGGACATAGTTCCCGTCTCCTCCGGGGCAGCGCGGTCGCGGAACAGGTGGTCCCCCACCGGGGTGGGGGGTCGGGTCGCGGCCGTGGGTCACGGCGTGCAGCGGCGGGATGCATCAACGCTCGGTAAACGAATCGTAATTCAGAGTAAAGGCCAGGCATAGACTTTTCTGGCAAATGGCCCAATAAGTCACTCATCAGGGTGATGCAGATATTTCATCGGCTTGTCGTACTAATTCATTCCGGACCTCGTGCGAGCTTGACGGCGCTGTCGTTGGCCCCGAGAGAAGGAAGTAGGTGGGCGGAACATGGCCGCCACCCAGAGGATCGCCGCGGGCGCCGTGGTCGCCGCGGTCTGTGCCGCATCGCTCGCCGGTTGCGCGATCGGCACCGACGGTGCGGAGAAAGGGGCCCTCGGCCCGCAGAAGGCGAAGCCGGCCCAGGCGCCGCCCAAGAGCGCGGTCCGCCTGATCGGCGACGGCTCCACCGCGTTCACCGGGGCCCAGCCCCACCTGCCCAGACCGGAGCGGATGAAGGCCGGCCAGAAGCCCCCGCAGTTCGTGGTGTTCTCCTGGGACGGCGCGGGTGAGGACTCCCAGAAGCTGTTCTCCCACTTCCGCAAGGTCGCCAAGGCGAACAACGCCACGATGACGTACTTCCTCAGCGGCGTGTACATGCTCCCCGAGGAGAAGCGCGACCTCTACAAGCCCCCGCAGCACTCCCCGGGCCGCTCCGACATCGGCTTCAACGACGAGAAGGGCATCGCCGAGACCGTGAAGCAGCTGCGCGGGGCGTGGCTGGAGGGCAGCGAGATCGGCACCCACTTCAACGGCCACTTCTGCGGCAGCGGCGGTGGGGTCGGCCAGTGGTCCGTCGAGGACTGGAAGGACGAGATCGCCCAGGCGAAGCAGTTCGTGAAGTCCTGGAAGACCACCACCGGCATGAAGAACGCGAGCCCGCTGCCCTTCGACTACGACAAGGAGCTCATCGGCGCCCGCACGCCCTGCCTGGAGGGCCAGAAGAACTTCATGAAGGCCGCCCGAGAACTGGGCTTCCGCTACGACACCAGCGGCGTCAACGACCAGCTCTGGCCCAAGAAGAAGGAAGGCCTGTGGGACCTCTCGATGCAGCTGGTGCCGTTCATCGGGCACTCCTTCGAGCAGCTCACCATGGACTACAACTTCGCCGTGAACCAGTCGGGCACGATGTACGGCGACCCGAGCAAGCACGAGTTCTGGGGCGACCAGATGCGTGACAGCCTGCTCAAGGGCTTCCACCGGGCCTACGACGGCAACCGCGCGCCCCTGATCATCGGCAACCACTTCGAGTCCTGGAACGGCGGCACCTATATGCGCGCCGTCGAGGAGACCATCGAGCGGGTCTGCAACAAGCCCGACGTGCGCTGTGTCTCCTTCCGGCAGCTCGCCGACTGGCTGGACGCCCAGGACCCGACGGCCCTGGCCAAGATGCGGACCCTCGGCGTCGGCGAGGCCCCGAAGCAGAGCTGGGCGTCCTTCCTCTCGGGCCGCCCAGCCCCGGCCCCGAAGGGCGTGCCGGGAGCGCCGGCGGCCAAGCAGTAGCCGTACGGCGTCGCGGCAGCCGTCAGGCGTTCACCGCGACGCTCTCGCCCAGCACGAACCCGGGGTCGACCTGCGCCGCCAGGTCGGCCCCGGTGCGCTCATTGCCCCAGGACTGGGCGTTCTTCAGATGGAAGTGCACCATCTGGCGGGTGTAGTGCTCCCAGTCACGCAGGTCGTACGTCGCGTCGACCGCGCTCTGCAACCGGCGCAGGGAGCTGCGGTTGACGTCCTCCAGGAGTTCGAACCGGGGCGGCCGGCCCTTCTCCATGGCGCGCACCCAGTCCGAGTGCCCGACCGTCACCAGCAGGTCGTCCCCGACCTCGGCGCGGAGGAAGTCGAGGTCGTCCTGCCCTTGCACCTTGTTGCCGACGACCTTCAGGACGACGCCGAAGTCGCGGGCGTACTCCTTGTACTGGCGATAGACGGAGACCCCCTTCCGGGTCGGCTCGGCGACGAGGAACGTGATGTCGAAGCGGGTGAACATGCCGGAGGCGAAGGAGTCCGAGCCCGCGGTCATGTCCACCACGACGTACTCGTCACGCCCGTCCACCAGGTGGTTCAGGCACAGCTCCACCGCTCCTGTCTTGGAGTGGTAGCAGGCGACCCCCAGATCGGCGTCCGTGAAGGAGCCGGTGACCATCAAACGGACGGCGCCGCCGTCGAGTTCCACCGGCCGGGCGCAGGCGTCGTACACCGGATTGTCCTCGTGCACCCGCAGCAGTCGTGAGCCCTCGCCCGGCGGGGTCGTCTTGATCATCGTCTCGGCGGAGGCGATGCGCGGGTTGGTGCCGCGCAGGTAGTCCTTGATCAGCGGCAGCCGCTCGCCCATCGCGGGCAGTGCCGCGGCCGCGGCCTCGTCGAGACCGAGGGCGGCGCCCAGGTGCTGGTTGATGTCGGCGTCGACGGCGACGACGGGTGCGCCGGTGGTGGCGAGATGGCGGATGAACAGGGAGGACAGGGTGGTCTTGCCGCTGCCGCCCTTCCCGACGAAAGCAATTTTCATGTTCACAAAGGGTAGTGCCGCGATAGCTGTACGTGGCAGGCGTGCGTGAAGAAGACCACTCCTTCGTGGGGTGTGGGCCACCGTTGCGTAGTGTCGTACTCATGAGTACGACAGGCGCGACCGCCGATCCGCTCGCCGCCCTGGGCTCACTGCCCGGCGTGGCCGACTCCGTGGAGTCCGTGCGCAAGGCCGTGGACCGGGTCTACGGGCACCGGATCATGCGGCGCCGCAGCACCGCGATCACCTCCGAGGCGGCGCTGCGCGGCGCCCGCGGCTCCGCGGCGCTGTCCGGTGCCGACTGGGCCCTCGAAGAGGTGCGCCGCCGCTCCGACTTCAGCGGCGACGACGAGGCGCGTGTCGTGGGCGCGGCCCTGCGGCTGACCGCCGAGGCGGGCCAACTGCTCTCCATCTGGCGGCAGTCGCCGCTGCGCGTCCTGGCCCGCCTGCACCTGGTCGCGGCGGCGACCAGCGGCGCCGAGGTCGGTCGTCCGCGGCAGGCGGGCGAAGTGGTCGACGAGCCGCTGGTCGAGCTCGCGCCGCCCGAGGCGACGGAGGTGCACGGCCGGCTGGAGGGTCTGTCCGAGCTGATCATCGCGGGCGGTTCCGCCCCGGCTCTGGTGACCGCCGCCGTCGTGCACGGCGAGATCCTCGCGCTGCGGCCCTTCACCTCGCACAACGGTCTCGTCGCACGCACGGCCGAACGCATCGTCCTGATCGGCAGCGGCCTCGACCCGAAGTCCATCTGTCCGGCCGAGGTCGGCCATGCCGAGCTGGGCCGGGCCGCCTATCTGGCTGCGCTCGACGGCTATGTCTCCGGAACCCCCGAGGGCATGGCCGCCTGGATCGCGCACTGCGGCAAGGCGGTCGTGCTCGGGGCGCGCGAGTCGACGGCGGTGTGCGAGGCGTTGCAGCGCGGAGCGGCGTAGGAAGTACGCACACAGGGTTGCGGCGGTACGAGGATTCGTACCGCCGCTGGCATGTTCACCGGGTTACCAAGCGTCCTCGATATGTTGCCCATCAGGTCGGGACTTTGCCCGTCACCTGGTGCGGCTGGCCCGTAATCGACGGGTCGACGTCGCGTGGGTGCCCAATTCTCATGCGCGGTCCGTGGGGCCAAATGCGTTATTAAGGTGATCCTTTCGGATGTCCTTGGTCTCGCGGGCCGTTGACTCCTTTGTACTCCAGGACCCGGGCAAGCGGAAGCCCTGGCTGCAGTTCTTTACTTTTACTCTCAAACAGGTTCTAAACGGGCGCCCTGCACGTCAGAGGGCCGCCGTCCGGCGCCGGCTGGCGTACCAGACGAGGCCCGCGGTGGCCGCCGCCGCTCCTATGGCCGCCGCCGCGACGAGCGCCGGACGGGACGGTGCGGAGAACGCGGGGAGCCGCTGCTTGAGCCGGACCGGCCGGTGGAAATCGAGAATCGGCCATCCGCGCGCGAGTGCCTCGCGGCGCAGCGCGCGGTCCGGGTTCACGGCATGGGGGTGGCCGACGGACTGGAGCATCGGCAGATCGGTCGCCGAGTCGCTGTACGCGTAACAGCGCTCCAGGTCGTACCCCTCGGACTCGGCCAGCTCCTTGATCGCCTCGGCCTTGGTCGGGCCGTACGCGTAGTACTCCACCTCGCCGGTGAAGCAGCCGTCCTCGCCCACGACCATCCTGGTCGCCACCACCCGGTCCGCGCCGAGCAGTTCACCGATCGGCTCGACCACCTCGGCGCCCGACGTGGACACGATCACGACGTCCCGTCCGGCGGTGTGGTGCTCCTCGATGAGGGAGGCGGCCTCGTCGTAGATGATCGGGTCGATCAGGTCGTGAAGGGTCTCGGCCACGATCTCCTTCACCTGTTGGACGTTCCAGCCGCGCACGAGTGCCGAGAGGTACTCGCGTGTCCGTTCCATCTGGTCGTGGTCCATACCGCCCACGAGGAAGACGAACTGGGCATACGCGGTTCGCAAGGCGGCCCTGCGGTTGATCAGCCCGCCTTGGTAGAACGACTTGCTGAAGGTGAGCGTGCTCGACTTCGCAATGACCGTCTTGTCCAGGTCAAAGAAGGCCGCTGTGCGGGGCAAGGAGTGGTTTTCCACGACCCTGAGCATAGGCGCAGCCCATTCGGCGTAAGGTGTGGCGCGTGGGTTTGCCTGAGAAGGCTCTCGGGTACACCATGGAAGTCACGGATCGTTCGCGACCGTGCTAACCCGGTCCGGCTCCTCCCCCCCCGAGTCGGCCGTGGAGACGACCCCCACTCTCCCCCCCGGTGGGGGTCGTCGCATGTCCGGGTGGGTTTTTCCCCTTTCCTGTGTGTCCCTGTACGGCTCTACGGCCGTGTCGAGGCGGCTGCGGCCGCCTCTTTCGCATGCCCATGATCCGTCACTGTGCGTAGCTGTCGCACTGCGCTGCGGAAGTCGCACACATGGCAGTACGAGGGGCACCGGTATGGGTGACGGCCATATTCACAGCCACTGAGTTGTCCACAGTTATCGACCAAGATCCACAAGATTTCCGGCATCGCTGCACCGTGATTCCAGCGCGGCCCGCCGACGCCGAGTCGATGGCCGGTTCCGGTTAGTCGGCCGCGTTTGGCCGGTTCGTATCGGCCGTTCATATGAAGGCCGGTCGCCGGTTCTTCACACGTTTGGGAATCGCGGGGCCCTCGGGGTCCTCGCGAGATGCAGCGAAGGGGGATGCACATCGTGGCCGCAGCCGTCACACACGATCCGCCGCCCACCGCCGGAGGGCGACAGGGCGGGCCGTTGATCGTCACCGAAGACCCGGTACTCCTCGACGACCTGCTGCGCCTGTGCGCGGCGGCCGGCGCCACACCCGAGGTCCATCCGGGGGTGCCTCAGCCGAGAGGCCGATGGGAAGCCGCACCGCTCGTCCTCGTCGGCGACGACGCCGCGCGGCGCGTGCGGGCAGCCGCCCGCAGAAGCGGAGTGGTCCTCGTCGGAAGGGACCAGGACGACTCCGGGGTCTGGCGCCGGGCCGTCGAGATCGGCGCCGACCACGTCCTGATGCTGCCCGACGGGGAGCAGTGGCTGGTCGACCGGATCGCCGACGTCGCCGAGGGCGTCGGCCGGCCCGCCCTCACCGTCGGCGTCATCGGCGGACGTGGCGGGTCCGGGGCATCCACCCTCGCGTGCGCGCTCGCCGTCACCTCCGCGCGGGAGGGACTGCGCACCCTGCTCGTGGACGCCGATCCGCTCGGCGGCGGACTCGACGTACTCCTCGGTGGCGAGACCGCCGAAGGGTTGCGCTGGCCCGCGTTCGCCGCCTCACGCGGCCGGGTCGGGGGCGGCGCCCTGGAGGAGTCGCTGCCCCAGCTGCACTCCCTGCGGGTCCTCAGCTGGGATCGCGGCGACTGTGTCGCCGTCCCGCCGCAGGCCGTCCGCGCGGTGCTCGCCGCGGCCCGCCGCCGGGGCGGCACGGTCGTCGTCGATCTGCCGCGGCGCATCGACGACGGCATCGCCGAGACCCTCTCCCAGCTCGACCTCGGCATTCTCGTCGTCCCCGCCGAACTCCGTGCCGTCGCGGCGGCCGGACGGGTGGCCTCCGCCGTCGGGATGGTCGTACGCGATCTGCGCGTGGCCGTCCGAGGGCCGCATGCGCCCGGGCTCGACGACCGGGAGGTGGCGCGACTGCTCGGACTGCCGCTGGTGGGCGAGGTCCCCCTGGAGGCGGGGCTGCTGCGGCCGCACGAGAGCAGGACGCCGCCGGGAGCCGGGCGGGGGCCGCTGGCGCGGTTCTGCAAGGAGTTCTGGGAGCGGGCGTTGGTGGAGGCGGCATGAGTACGTACTCCGACGAGGAGGGTTGGGCGGTGTCCGGTGCGGGGCGGGCCGAGGGATCGGTGGACGCCACGGCCGGTGCGGCTTCCGTGATGGGG